>CAXSHQ010000159.1:0-9992 GCA_964236875.1 uncultured Acidobacteriaceae bacterium
CCAACTGGTGCACTTCGAATGTGAATCCACACCTTCGCTGCGCTCAGGATGACGCGCTTTCAAGCGAGAGCGCCAGCAGCGAGAAATGGCTACCGACACTTCGTTATTCGTAGCTGTGGCCGAGGACCGGATGGGGTTCGTAGGGTTCTTCGAGGCGCTTGATCTCGTCGTCGGTGAGCTTGATCTGCAGGGCCGCAAAGGCGCCTTCGAGATGCTGCATCTTGCTGGCGCCGATGATGGGCGCGCTGACCACGGGCTTGGTGAGCATCCAGGCCAGCGCCACCTGGGCGGGCTTGGCGTTGCGGGCTTCGGCGATCTCCTTGACGCGGTCCACAACGGTGAAATCGGAGTCGCGGTAATAGAGGTCGTGGGCGAGGCCGTCGGTGCGGGCGCGGGTGGTTTCGCTCTTGCCGTCTCCGCGTTTGCGGGTGCCCGCGAGGAATCCGCGCGCCAGCGGGCTCCACGGAATGCAGCCGACCTTTTCTTCCAGGCAAAGGGGGATCATCTCGCGCTCTTCTTCGCGATAGACGAGGTTATAGTGGTTCTGCATGGTGACGAAGCGGGCGAGGCGGTTCTGCTTCTGGAACTCGATCATCTTGAGGAACTGCCAGGCATACATGCTAGAGGCGCCGAGGTAGAGGACCTTGCCGGCGCGGACAGTCGCATCCAGAGCTTCGCAGGTTTCTTCGATGGGCGTGTGCGGGTCGAAGCGGTGGATCTGGTAGAGATCGACATAGTCGACGCCGAGGCGCTTGAGGCTGGCATCGATGGAAGCCATGATGTGCTTGCGGGAAAGGCCGCGATCGTTGGGCGCGTCGCTCATCGGGTTGAAGACCTTGGTGGCGATCACCAGGTCTTCACGGCGGGGCACGAACTCACGGAGGAGCTTGCCGGTGAGTACTTCGCTTTCGCCGAGGGAGTACAGGTCGGCGGTGTCGAAGAAGTTGATGCCGCCTTCGACGGCGCGCCGGATCAGCGGCCGCGACTCGTCCTCTTCCAACACCCATTCGCGCCACTGCCTGGAGCCGTAGGTCATCATGCCGAGGCAGAGCGGCGAGATGTGGGCGCCGGTGGAGCCGAGCCGGTGGAAGGGGAAGGGAGAGGCGGGCGTGACAGGTGCTGTGCTCATAATTGCTAAGACGCTCCGGTTGCTTTCGGTGGGTCGGGGAAGATGTGAATGAAGATTCGCATTATCAGGAGCGTGGTGCGGAAAGATTTCTTCGGTCCGTGTTGGAGCTGTGGGTTCGTTAGTTCGAGCGTGCACCGGTTTCGACCGTCGCCGTTGCGGGAGAGCTTTGGAGGCCGGCGGCGTCGACCGCCCTTACGGTGTAGCGAACTCGCCCCTGTGTGGCTAAAGCTGCGGGCAGGATGTCATGGAAGGACGGTATGCGGACCGGTTGCGGCGTGAGCGTGGCCGGCGCACCGGAAGGGGAGCCGTTGCGGTCCAGCGGCTCGCGAGTGACGAGGTAGCCGCTGGTGCCGGAGTCGTCGGCGGGCGTCCAGATGAGATCCACAGCGACGTCGGCGGGCGCGCCCGTCTCCGTGGATGGGGCGAGCGGGAAAGCGGTGCCGACGAGATCTGTGGGCGGGGGCGGCGGGTAGATGGCACGCAATTCGACTTCGACCGGGGCGGAGAGAAGGCTGTGCAGCACAAGGTCGTGGCCGGTAAGCCGGACGGTCCGCTGGCGCTCCGCGGCATAGAGGTAGGTGGTGTTCACCGCGGCGCTCGCGTCGAGAACGCCGTGGGCGTCGGCATTGGCTTTGGGCTGTGGCGGAGCGCTTTGTTCCAGCGGGTCGGCAAGGGGTCCGGTGCCGAGCCAGAGGACGTTTGGCGCGGCATGTTTGGGCTTGCTTGCATCGGGCGGGGCGGCGCTTGTCTGCTCGCGGCGCAGCACGACTTCTCCATCAGCAGTGGCGTTTGGCGGCGAAGCCGCCCAGCGGACCACCACGCCCTGGCGCGAGCCCTGTGCGGACAAACTGGCGACGGGCGCGGGAGCTGCGCCTGCAGAAGCGTAGGCGGCGTCGCCGAAGCCGCCGGAGCGGCCCTGCGTGTTGCTGAGCTCCACACGATAGGTGAGCAGGCGGGCGGGCCCGGCGGTGAGCGAGGCGGGAAGAACGTCGTGGAGGGTGATGACGCGTGATGCTGTGGCGGGTAGGCCGAGGGAGGCGCCGGTGAGCGAAGGCACCGGCAGGCAGGCGCCCGCGTCGGTGGCGCGGCACACGATGGCGCTCATGGTGGCGGCGCGATAAGCGAGGTTCTCGGTTGTGCGGGCGGGAACGGCGAAGGCAAGCTCTACCTCACTGCCGCGGCGGGTGGCATCGAGGCTGCTGATGGGCGCGGGAAGTTGCAGCGACGGCGCGCGCGGCGGTCCGGGGCTGGCGCAGCCGGTGAGCGCAAGGGCCGCAGCGGCCAGCGTTGTAGCGATGGCGCATCGCGTAGCTGGGGGACACACCTGTCGCGAACTCGGCACAAGAGAAGGCTAGCACCGGTGCGCTTGCGGGCTGAAGACGAGTTTGCCCCAGGAGCCGCGACGCTTCCGGCTTCGGCGGGTGCGGGTCGGATCGAGCTGTGAACTGTGAGTTTTCCAGCTATGAGGAACGGCAAAGAATCACTTGCGAGATCACACGCGAAGCAATTTGGGATGCTCTAGTCTAGGCACATGCTTCGCTCCTCCTGTTCTTTTCTCCTGCTTTGCACCTGTGTGTCGCTGGCGCCGGCGCAGACCGCTGGCTCCCGTGGAACGGCCGCAGCAGGTATGCCGGTGGACCGCGATATCGATCCGCGGATTGCGCGGGTGATTGCACAGACGGCGGCATTCGACAACCACGCGCACCCGATGCTTTCGCCCCCGGCGGACGCGGCGGACCGCGAGTTCGATGCGCTGCCGGTGGACAACATGGCTCCGCAATCCGACCCGCCGGTATTGCGGCCGGACTGGCCGGCGCTGCCCGATGCGTGGCGGGCGCTGTATGGCGTGGAGCTGAAGGCCCCACTGGATGCGGCGGGGACGAAGGCGCTGGACGCCGCGCGGGCCAGGGTGAAGGCGCGCGAGGGCGAAGGCTATTCGGCGTGGGTGCTGAGCCAGGCAGGCATCGGGACCATGGTGGCCAACCGTGTAGCGATGGGCACGGGCGTGGCGCGGCCGCGCTTTGTGTGGGTGCCGTATGACGATGCGCTGCTGTACCCGCTGGACACGGCAATGGTGGCGGCGGACACGCCGGACCGCGCGCTGTTCTTTCCGCTGGAAGACAAGGTGCGGGCGCGGTATCTGCATGACCTGGGGCTGAGCGCGCTACCGGCGACGCTGGATGAGTATGTGGCGCAGGTGGTGCTGCCTACGCTCGCGCGGCAGAAGCAGGGTGGGGCCATCGCGGTGAAATTCGAGCTGGCGTACCTGCGGGCGCTGGACATCGGCAAGCCGACACACGAAGAAGCGGCAGCGGTGTATGCGCGTGGCGGAGCGCCGAGTGCGGCGGCTTACAAGCCGCTCGGGGACTACCTGTTTCGCGCGATCGCACTCCAGTGCGGAAAGCTGGGCATGGCGGTGCACTTCCATGGCATGGCGGGCGCGGGCAGCTACTTCGAGGAAGGCGGCGTGAACCCGATGAACATGGAGCCGCTGCTGAATGACGAGGCCATGCGTAAGACGAACTTCGTAATGCTGCATGGCGGCTGGCCGTATGTGCGCGAAGCCAGCGCGATGACCCTGAAGCCGAACTTCTACCTGGATATCTCGCAGCAGACGCTGCTGTTCCCGGCAAGGACGCTGGCTGGGTGGCTGCGGGAGTGGCTGGAGTTCGAGCCGGAGAAGGTTTTGTTCGCGACGGACGGGTATCCCTACACGCCGTTGCTCGGGTGGGAGGAGTCGACATGGCTTTCTGCGCGGAATGGCAAGGCCGCGCTGGGGCTGGCGCTGACGGGCATGCTGCGCGATGGGGAGATCTCCGAGGCTCGCGCGGAGGAGCTGGCGCGGCTGGTGCTGCGAGGGAACGCCGAAGCGCTGTATGGGGTGAAGGCGGCGGCGGTGCGGTGAGAACGTTGGGAGTCCTGAGGGAGTGGCAGTCGGAGGAATCAGTGGATACGAATATATCGGCGGCGTGCTGCCCGGATACGCCTACGGGAGCACAGGAGTCGGATACGGAGCAGGTGCGGTTACGGCGGGCGACCGAGGCCGACGCGGCGGCGCTGGCGCTGGTGGGCGCGGCTACTTTTCTGGAAGCGTTTACGTGGATGCTGCCGGGCGAGGACATCGTGGCACACTGCGCAAAGAATTATACGGCAGAGGCGTATCGGAAATACTTTGCGGCGGCGGACACGTGCGTGACGCTGGCCGAAGTATTGAGCGGCGCGCCCGTGGGGTATGCCATGCTGACCGCGCCGGAGCTGCCGAGCTTCGAGGTGCTGGAGAGCGATGTCGAACTGAAGAGAATTTATTTGTTCTCGCGCTTTCGGTCTTTGAAGACGCCGGTGGTGGATGAGCGCGGCGAGACTGTCGCCGGGTTGCGCGTGGGGCAGGCGCTGATGGATGCTGCGGTGCGCGATGCGCGGGAGATGGGGCGCACGCGGCTGCTGCTGGGAACGCATGCGGGCAATGAGCGGGCGATTGCGTTCTATGAGCGCAATGGATTTGCGGTGGCGGGGACGCGGACGTTCCGGGTGGGCTCGCAGGTTTGCTCGGACTACATCTTCGCGAAGGAGCTTTGAGGTGGGTCCGGAGCTTTGTAGCATGCGCGCGGTTTGCCAGTGTGGGGGTTGGGCGGGAGCAGGTTGGAATGAGCTTCGAGCTATGAGCTTTCCAGCTATGAGGAAATGCTTGGTGCGGATGGCTCCGAAGCGACTCTGGTAGGCTTCGCTGACGGTGGAAGAAGGCAGCGGAGGTGGCGTGGCGATGCGGTCAACAGTGCGAGGACTCGCGGTTTGCTGGTTCGCAGGCGTGGTGATGATGGGCTGCGTTGCGGCGCCCGTGCGCGCGCAAGTTTCGGGCACCGCGCGGCCGGAACCAAACGTGGTGCGCATGGACGTGGCGCTCAACGCGTTACTTGCTCCGGATGCGAAGCCGGAGAAGATTGCCGGCGGGTTCCGGTTTACGGAGGGTCCGCTTTGGCATGATGGGCAGCTTTGGTTCGAAGATGAAGCCGGGCAGAAGACTTTGGCGGTGGATGATGCGGGCAGGGTGACACTGCTGCTGACGCGCGAGGCAGGACAGGCCGAGAGCGCGGACCCGGAGATGTATTACGGCCCGAATGGGATCACGGTGGATAAGGATGGCTCCGTGCTGATGTGCGAGCAGGATGGGCGGCGCATGGTGCGGGTGCGCGGGCATGCGGGCGCACTCAAGATCGAGCCGGTGATGGACAAGTTCGAGGGCAAGCGGCTCAACAGTCCGAACGACATTGTGTTCGCGCCGGATAGGGCGATGTGGTTTACCGATCCGCCGTATGGGTTGAAGGGCATGGACCGCGATCCGGCGAAGGAGATTCCGTTCAATGGTGTGTATCGCTGGAAGGACGGCAAGCTGACGGCGGTGGTGCGCGACCTGACGCTGCCGAACGGGCTGGCGCTTTCTCCGGATGGCAAGACGCTGTATGTGAACAACTCCGGCCCGGAGCAGAAGGTGATGGCGTACGACGTGCAGCGCGATGGCACGGTGAAGAACGCGCGGGTGCTGATTGCGTTCACGCGGGACCAGGGCCGCGGCGTGCCGGATGGGCTGAAGGTGGATTCGCGCGGCAATCTGTGGACGACAGGGCCGGGCGGCATCCGCATCGTGACGACGGCGGGCAAGGTGCTGGGGCAGATCGTGCTGCCGGAGACGGCGGCGAATGTGGCGTGGGGCGGCGCGGATGGGAAGACGCTGTACATCACGGCGAGCTCGAGCGTGTATCGGCTGCGAACGCTGGTGAAAGGCCTGCTGCCGGTGTATGGGCGTTAGATCTGTGACGCGTCTGGCGAGAAGCTCTGACGCAAAGAGCGCCCAGTCGGCGGAGGACGCAACGGCGGTGGGCCGATGATGAAACGTCTCTTGCTCGCCTTGGCGATGACAGCTGCATTTGTAATGGCGGGGATCGGCCTGGATCACCTGTTGGGATCACAGAACAGGGCATGGCAAACTACCGAAACGGTCATCAACTTTCCTGGAGCTCTCGTACTTCTGCTGGCCGGTCCGGGACACGGCATGGCGCAACTGGTTCTTCCGTTCCTGTTCACTTTGCTTTCTATTTCTGCTTGTTCTGGATAGTGGCAGGCCGTTTTCGTCGAACCAGGTAATGCTGCTCTTAGCTGACGGAATCACCGTGAATGAAACGGAGTAGAGTGTTCGGTATGAACCGCAGACAGTTTGCCCAGCTTTCCGCCATGACGGTTGCCGCCAGCCGTCTGGCGGTACGCGCGCAAAGCGCCGCTAAGCCGGTGGGGTACGCGATCATTGGCCTCGGTACGATTGGGGAAATCTTTGCGCGGGCTTGCGCGAACTCCCAAGCCATGGGGAACAAGACGGCGAAGGTCACGGCGCTGGTGACGGGGGAGCCAGGCACCAAGGGCAAGGAGTGGGCGGCGCGCTATGGCGTGCCGGAGAGCTCAGTGTATGGCTACGCCGACCTGGAGAAGCTGCGCGGCAATCCGGACGTAGACGCGGTGTATGTGGCGCTGCCGAACTCGATGCATCGGGAGTACACGGTGCGGTCTGCGCAGATAGGCAAGCATGTGCTGTGCGAGAAGCCGATGGCGATCTCATCGGCGGAGTGCCGAGAGATGATCGCAGCGTGCAAGAAGGCGAACGTGAAGCTGATGATCGCGTATCGCGTGCAGTATGACCCGGTGTGGATCCAGGTGCAGCAGATGGTGAAGACAGGCGGGCTTGGAGAGATCCAATCGTTTGCGGGTGGGTTCTACGGGCAGATGCGGGCGGGGCAGTGGCGGCTGGAAGGCGGTGGATCGCTGATGGACCTGGGCATCTATCCGCTGAATGCGATCCGCTGGCTCAGCGGCGAAGAGCCGGTGGGCTTTACCGCGATGACGGCGACGCGCACCAACGATGGGCGGTTCACGCAGATGGAACAGTCGGTGGAGTGGACGATGAAGATGCCTTCGGGCATCCTGGCGGCGTGCGGGAGCTCGTATGGGCAGAGCGGGCCGAACACCCTGACGGTGAACGGCACCAAGGGATGGCTGCAGGCGCAGCCGGCATTCAGCTATGAGGGGTTGAAGATTAACGGCATGGTGGGTCGCGAGCCGATGAACCTGGTGAATGACGGCAAGGCGCCCTACCAGTTCACGATCGAGGCCGAACACTTCGCGCATTGCGTGCGCTCGGGTGAGGAGCCGAAAACGCCTGGCGAGGAAGGCCTGAAGGACCTGCTGGCGATGGAAGCTATCTACAAGGCAGCGGGCGCGCCCATCGCATAGTCTAGGCAAGACATCGATCTGCGCCTGGAGAGTACCCGGTTGGCCCCTTCTACAAACCGTAACGTCGTGCCTGAGCCTGCAGGGGCACCGGTCGTGGCGGGAAACACGAACCTTACACGTCCTGAGAACCGGGTGTTCTACCCGGCGCTGGATGGGGTGCGTGCGTGCGCTTTTCTGCTGGTGTTCTTCGTTCACTACAAGGGTCTGCCGTGGGGCGCCACGGGCGTGAACATGTTCTTCGTGCTTTCGGGCTTTCTGATCACCGGCATCCTTTGGGATACACGGGACGATGCCTTTCGCGTGCGCAATTTCTACCTGCGCCGCACGTTGCGCATCTTTCCGCTGTACTACGGCGTGTTCGTGATCCTGCTCCTGCTGACTCCGCTAGTGCACTGGTGGTGGCGCGCGGGCTGGGTAGCGTGGCCGCTGTATGTGGGGAACTTCCTTCGCTTCACTTCGCCCGCGGCCACCGTTGCGGGCAGCAGCGCGCAGCGGCTTGCGGACGCGCAACTGCAGTGGGGAAACTCTCCTTACATGACGTTGTACATGGGCCACTTCTGGTCACTCTGCGTTGAGGAGCAGTTCTATCTGCTGTGGCCGTGGGTGGTCTTTCGCGTGCGCAGCCGGCGAGCGCTGCTGATTATCTGCTGGGCCGTTGTGTTGCTGGTGCCCATCGCTCGCGTGGTGGCGCAGCAGATGTGCCCTGCCTGGATGCTGGAGCAGGAGCTGCTCTACCGACAGCTGCCGTTCCAGATCGACGCTCTGCTGCTGGGCGGGCTGATTGCCCTGCTTTGGCGAGGGGAACACCGCGATACGCTGCGGCGCTATGCTCCGTGGGTAGCCGGCCTCCTGCTGCTGACGGCAGCGGTTTACGTGGGTCTTACGCTGCACAGCCTGGAACTGCGGTCGTATCGATATCCATCCTGGAGGTTTACCGGCGGGCTGCCGTTTGTGAATGTGCTGACGGCGGCGCTGATCGTGTGCTGCCTCCGAAGCAAGGGAGTGCTGTTTCACTTTTTTCACTGGCGGCCGCTTCGCTGGCTGGGCAGACTCAGTTACGGCGCATACGTTTTCCATGACATCCCACACGGTGCGCTCATCCCAATCGGGATCTACTTCTTCCACACCGGGATGCGGGTGGAGTGGGCGGTGACGGCGATGGGGCTGGTATCGAGCATCGTGCTCGCCTCCCTGAGCTTCCGCTTTTACGAGTCGCGCTTCCTGAACCTGAAGGAGCGCTGGACCCGATCGGGAAAGAACGCCGCGGCAGCGTAGCCGATCCCACACAGGCAGCCACGCTATTCTGGGCGGATGCATCTGACGAGTCCCACGGGGAAGTCGCGCCGTGGTGGCTCCAGCGGCGTGGCGCGGAGCCCCACCGCTGAACCCGGATTTCGCAATCCGAACGGGCAAGTCGTGCTGCGGCGAACGGGTGCGCTTTCCAGCGTGCGTGATCGGCAAGTGGTCTATGCCCTGAAGTGTGCCGCGTGCAGCCACGAGTATGGCTGTAACGGCATGGACATCAAGGAACGGAAGTGCCCGGCATGCTCGGGTGGGGTCGAGGGCGAGGCATTGCCTGAGCCGCAGCCCACACTATTCTGAAGGCTGCAGCGGGCGAAGTTACATGGTGGCGGTGTGATGACGCTTCAGGCCGGCTTCGACGAGCTTTTCTGCTGTCGTCGTCGACACAAGAATTCCCGTTCCGAGCATTTCAGCGTGATTAGGAACCTGCTCCGCTTCGAGAACCCCGGCATCGAGTAATGCGCCATTGGCTTCTTCGGCCGACTCGAAGACGCCTTCATAGGAAGACGCCGGGTTGTAAGGGCTGCCGACCCGGACGCGAATCTGGTCGCCCGCCTGGAACATGCTGAGGGTAACATCCTTGAGCTCGGTGGCTACCGGGCCTTCTTCGATGGGCTCATGAGTGTCCGGTGAGCTCGTGTCTTCGAGTCCGGCTGCGAGATGCTCTGTTTCTTCAACGTGCTGTGCGCCTGAATCGATTGCTTCGTTCTGTTCTTTGCTCGCTTCGTTCTGTTTCTGGGCCATGCGGAGTTAGAGGCGGTGTCCTCGCGCGGAGTTGTGAATGATGACTTCCGACTCCTCGGTAACGAGGATTGTTCCGTCAGCATTGTCATCCTGAGCGGAGCGAAGGATCTGCTTGCCGTCTATGCTGGCGAGCATGCGTCAGGACCACCTCTACTTCGTGTACATCCTTGCAAATCGTTCACGCAGGCTGTATATCGGCGTGACGAATGGATTGCTCAAGCGAGTCGAGCAGCATCGCCGTGGACACTTCGATGGGTTTACTTCGACGTACAAGATCGTTCGGCTTGTTTACTTCGAGCGGTTCTCTTACATTCATAACGCGATCGCGCGTGAGAAGCAGTTAAAAGGCTGGTGGCGGGAAAAGAAGGTGGCGCTTGTTACCGCCGCAAATCCGACTTGGGTCGATCTGTACGAAGAACTACTTCGTGACCCGCTGCATTCTCCGGCGCTTGCGTTCAGCAGGATCGACACGTCGGGCGACTACCGGCTCCTTCTGTGTTCTCAGACGAAGTGCACCAGGCTGCTAAGGTCTTGTTGCCAT
>CAXSHQ010000160.1:0-9976 GCA_964236875.1 uncultured Acidobacteriaceae bacterium
AGATGCGTTGAGCCAGGAAGACTTCGAAGCGCTGCTGCCGGTGGAGTTCTGGCGCGAGGTGGTGGACCGAGTGGCGGTGGAAGTGCCCGGGACGCTGCTGCTGGCGGAAGCGTTCTGGATGTTGGAAGGCTACTTCGTGCGCACGCTGGGCATGCACCGCGTGTACAACTCCGCGTTCATGAACATGCTGCGCGACGAGGAGAACGCGAAATACCGCAGCTACCTGAAGAAGACGATCGAGTTCGACCCAGACATCATGAAGCGGTATGTGAACTTCATGTCGAACCCAGACGAGCGGACGACGATCGACCAGTTCGGCGATGGCGACAAGTGCTTCGGCGTGGCGACGATGATGAGCACGCTGCCCGGGCTCCCGATGTTCGGGCATGGGCAGGTGGAGGGCTTCACCGAGCGCTACGGCATGGAGTACAAAGCGGCCAAGATGGATGAGACGCCGCGCGGCGAGCTGGTGAGCCGGCATCAGCGTGAGATTGCGCCGCTGCTGAAGAAGCGCTATATCTTCGCCGAAAGCGAGAACTTCATCCTGTACGACTTCTGGCATGAGCATGGCGGCGTGGACGAGAACGTGTTCGCGTACTCGAACCGCTTTGGTGATGAACGCTCGATCGTCTTCTACAACAACCAGTATGGGTCGACGAAGGGAACGATCCATACGTCGGCTGCCAGCATGAACAAGGGGTCTGGGGAGCTGTGGCAGCGGACAGTGAGCCAGGGTCTCGCTCTGCGCGACGATGCCGACCTGATCGTGGCATTTCGCGACAGCGTGCGCGGGCTGGAGTTCCTTCGGCGGGCGACGGACTTCCGGGATCAAGGCGTCACGCTGGAGCTGCGGGGGTACCAGTATGCGGTGCTGCTGGATTGGCGCGAGCTGCGCTCCACCGCCGAGCAGCCGTGGGCGCAGCTTTGCGATGCGCTGCATGGATCGGGTGTGGGGTCTGTCGATCAGGCTCTGCGGGAGCTCCGGCTGCGTCCGGTGCACAGTGCATTGCGCGATGTGCTGACGCGCGAAGACATCCTGGCGTTTGCCGACAAGGCAGCGAAGGGCGTGGCCGGTGGTGAGAACCAGGCCGTGGCTGCGGCGGAGAAGGCGGAAGGCAGCGCGGCGGGTGCTTACTCCTGGTTCACGGAACGGGCGGGTGCTTTCCGCGGGCGGGCTATCGAGATCCTGAAGGCGGAGGGTTTCGAGCCTAAGGCCGCGGAGTCTGTATCCATGGGGAAAGGCGGGTTTACGGCTTGGCTGGAGAAGGCATGCCGCGGTGTGGCAGATGTGGCCGCGGCGCAGCCCGGCTTCTCGGAGGAATGGCCGCCGAGCGTGACGACGATGCTGCCGGGCACCGCGCCGGGAAGCGCGCTGGAGACGAGCTGGGCGCCGGCGTTGGCCTATGTGCTGATCGAGAGCGTGGTGCGGGAGTATCCAAACCCGGTGGAGGTGTTTGACCGTCTACATCTGCGCGAGGCGCTTGGGGAGGTGTTCTCCGGACTGGACGTGCATGGCGACGATGTATGGCGGGCAGCCGCGCGGGTACGGCTGCTGGTGGAACTGGACGACGCGCCTGTGCGGGAGACGTTTGCTTCGCGCGCTTTCTGGGACAAAGGCGATGTGCACTGGCTGGGCGGCGTGAATGCCTCCGAGGGTACGCTTTGGTTCAACAAGGAATCGGTGGAAGAGCTCCTGGTGTGGCTCGAGCTGCCGGCGCTGCTGCGCGCGGCGGGCCGGCCCGCAGGGCTGGCGGATGTCGAGGCAGAGGTGAGTGAGCTAAGGAAGGCTGCCGACGGGGCGGGTTACAAGGTTGAAGGCTTGCTGGAGACGATCGCGGCCGCCGCCGCCATTTCGGAGGAGCCGAAGGAGTCAGAGGTTGAGCCGAAGCCGGAAGAGCCGAGCGCGGCGGCGCTGGCGGAGTTGAAGACTGCGGCAGAAGAAGAGACCGAAACGGCGGAGGAAGAGACTGTTTCTCCGAAAACGCCGATTGTCCAGGTAGGCGGACGGAGCGCCGGAGCCGGCGCGGATGACCGCGACGATATAACGTAGCTGAGGCCGCTCCGGGATGAGCGGGGCGAGATGGTATGGCGAAGAACAGTGGCAAACACGCGCGTGGCTGGCTGCGGCGGTCCCGGCCGCAGACTGGGTCGCGACGGCCTGGCGGCGTCCCGGGTGGGCTGCGCGCGACGGCGATCTCCGATGTTGGCTGCGTGCGGGGCAACAACGAAGACACGTTCCGGTGCGATGAAGCGGCCGGGCTGTACGTGGTTTGCGATGGCATGGGCGGGATGGCCGCCGGGGAGATCGCCAGCCAGGTGGCGGCGGATACGGTGATGCGGGAGTTCGCGCGTTCCGGCACGGAGGCTTCGACTGAGGAGGCGGTGCGGGACCGGCTGGCGAAGGCTATTGCAATGGCAAATCGGGAAGTCCTGCTCGCCGCGCGGGAGCCGGGGCGCAAAGGCATGGGGACGACGCTGGTGGCGGCGGCAGTCGTTGACAAAGAGGCAGGTCAGGAAGTGCTGGTGGCCAATGTGGGGGACAGCCGGGCTTATGTCTTCCGCAACGGCGTTTGCCGGCAGATCACGCGCGATCACTCGTATGCCAATGAGGTACAGCGGGTTTCCGGGTTGCAGCCGGAGGAGATTTCGCCGGACCTGCTGCGCCGCTTCGGGTCGTTGATCACGCGGGCCATCGGAGCGGCGGAGGAGGTGGAGCCGGATTTCTTTCCGGTACAGCTCGCGCCCGGCGATGTGCTGCTGCTGGCGAGCGACGGGCTGACACGGTATTTCGAGGATTCCGCGGACCTGCTGCCCCTGTTGGACCCGCAGGACCTCCAGGGTTCCTGCCGGAAGCTGATTGAAGCGGCCAAGCAAGCAGGAGGCGTGGACAACATTACGGTGCTGCTGCTTGCGCGCGGGCGTTTTTCTTGATTCGGCCGGTACCGGGCAGCGACTTCGGTCTGCCATACTGAATCCGATCTCCCGTGGCCACTGGAATCACCCATCCCGCAGGCAGCATGCGACCGGCCGCTGGGCAGGCTTCGAGCTTTGAAGGCACTCTACGAAGCGCCAAGCGCACGGTGGCGTTTCGCGAAACGCTGCGGCTGGCCTTCGACAGCTTCCGGGCCAGCAAGGCGCGGTTCCTGCTGACGATGCTGGGCATGGTGATCGGGTCGGCTTCGGTGATCCTGGTGGCGACCGTAGGGCTGACCGGCAAGCGGTTTGCGCTGGATTCCATCACGGGCCTAGGCCCAAACAAGGTGGAAATGCAGTATGCGGGCGGCGTGGTGATGGGCCCGGACAACGTGAGTACGCCGGATTACATGACGCTGGAAGACATGAAGGTGGTGGACGCGCAGGTGCCGGGAGTGATGGCCAGCTCGCCGTTCCTGGAGAACCACGACCGCATTGCGGTAGGCGGCGGTGTGACCAAGGAAGAGATGCTGCTGGGCGTGACACCGCAGTACCGCATTATCCGCAACCTGAAGGTGCTGGCCGGGCGCTTTATGGATGACGAGGACGATTCGACGCACGCGAAGGTTGCGGTCATCGTGGCTCCGCTGGCGAAGGTGTTGTATGGCGGCTACGATGCGGCCGTGGGCAAGGTGATTTCGCTCCAGGGTATTCCGTTCACGATCATCGGTGTGTTCGACGAAAGCATGAGCACCTATGGACAGTCAGAGATCAGCGAGAACACGCTGCTGATTCCGTATAACGTGGCCCGCTACTTTACAGGGACGAACACGCTGAAAGAAATCTTCTTCAAGATGCAGACCGCGGACGAGGTGGAGCCCGCGGCGGTGACGATTCGGCAGATCATCGAAAGCCGGCATCGCACGGGAAGCGTGTACAAGGCGCAGACGCTCACGGAGATCCTCAAGACGATGAGGGACATCGCGACGATGCTGACCATCGTGCTGACGCTGGGTTCGGCGATCACGCTGGTGGTGTCGGGCGTGGGCATCATGAACTCGATGCTGGCCAATGTGCAGTCGCGCATCAAAGAAATCGGCATCCGTAAGGCGCTGGGCGCGACGCGGCGTGAGATTCGCATGCAGTTCCTGACCGAAGCCATCTTCCTGTCGCTGTGCGGCGGGCTGATCGGCACGCTGATCGGGCTGGCGCTGCCGCTGAGTGTGCGGCTGTTCACCACGTTCAAGATCCCGATCAACGGGTGGAGCGCGGTAATCTCGCTGGGCACGTCGTTGCTGGTGGGCGTGATCTTCGGGACGCTGCCGGCGAACCGCGCAGCGAAGCTGGATCCGGTGACGACCCTGAAGTACGAGTAGGCACGGTCCCCGGTCGAGATGACAGGCTGTACAGCTACGGGGCTACGGCGCCAGGCAAAGGTGCTCTCCAGTTTCGGCGCAGAGGGCTTACGTAGACTGGAGCAGCATCTGTACCGGTGGATGTGTGCTTCCGCCGGAAAGGAACTATGCCACAGAAGGCCGTCATCATTGGCGCGGGCCCGGCGGGATTGACGGCCGCACTGGAGTTTCTGCGACGCACCGACGTTCACCCGATCGTGCTGGAAGCGTCGGGGGAGATCGGCGGCATTTCGCGCACGATTCGCTACAAAGGCAATCGCATGGACATCGGCGGGCATCGCTTCTTTTCCAAAAGCGACCGCGTGATGCAGTGGTGGATGGAACTGATGCCGCCGGACGCAGGCGAAGAAACGCCGACCGGGTTGTCGCAGCAGGTGGAGATCAGCTACCAGGGCAATAAGCGCAGCGTGGAGGTGCCCAAGGATGCGCCGGAGCACCCGCCGCTGCGCGGTATGGGGCCGCTGACCGTGACGACGGAGACCGAAGAAGACGATCCGCTGGGCCATGAAGATGTTGCGAGGCATGGGCACACCGAGACGGTGGTGATACCGGCTGAACCGGAGCAGGCCGACCTGGTGATGCTGGTCAGGCCGCGCAAGAGCCGCATTTACTACCTGCGCAAGTTCTTCGATTACCCGATCAAGCTGACGGGCTCGACCATCTCGAATCTTGGGCCGGTGCGCATGGCGAAGATCGGCGTGAGCTACGTGATGGCGCGCGTGAAGCCGATCAAGGAAGAAAAGAGCCTGGAGGACTTCCTGATCAACCGCTTCGGACGGGAGCTGTACCTTACGTTTTTCAAAAGCTACACGGAGAAGGTGTGGGGAGCGCCCTGCAAGGAGATTTCGGCGGAGTGGGGAGCGCAACGGATCAAGGGACTTTCCCTGACGACGGCGGTGAAGCACTTTGTGAAGAAGACATTCACGCGGGCACCGAAGGGTGCGGCTGGGAGTGCGGACGTAGCGCAGAAAAAGACGGATACATCACTGATCGAGCGCTTTCTGTATCCCAAGTTCGGGCCGGGGCAGCTTTGGGAGCATGTGGCGGATAAGGTTGTTGCGGGCGGCGGCGAGATCCGGATGCAGTGGAAGGTGGATAAGGTCTTCACCGAAGACACGCGGGTGACCGGCGTGGAAGCCGTGCATACGGATGGGCGGCGCGAGCGAGTGGAGGGCGACATCTTCCTTTCGACCATGCCGATGCGTGAGCTGACGCAGGCGCTGGAGGCCGGGGGGGCGCATGTTCCAGCGAACGTCCGCGAAGTTTCGGACGGGCTGCAGTATCGCGATTTCATCACGGTGGGCGTGCTGGCGAACCGGCTGGATGTGAGGGAGCCCGACGGCGGCCTGGGCGGGTCTGATTTGATCAAGGACACGTGGATCTACATTCAGGAGCCGGATGTGCTGCTGGGACGGCTGCAGATCTTCAACAACTGGAGCCCGTATATGGTGGCCGATCCGAGCAAGGTTTGGATCGGGTTGGAGTACTTCTGCTATGAGTCGGACCCGCTATGGTCGATGCCCGATGAGGAGCTGAAGCGCTTTGCGGCGGGCGAGCTGGAGAAGATCGGCATCCTGCGGACCAGTGAAGTTGTGGATGCGCATGTGGTGCGCGTGCCGAAGACGTACCCGGCTTACTTCGGCACGTATTCGCGCTTTGACGAGCTGCGCACGTGGGTGGACGGCTTCGAGAACCTGTACCTGGTGGGACGCAACGGCATGCACAAGTACAACAATCAGGACCACTCCATGCTGACGGCGATGGCGGTGGTGGATGGCGTGGCGGCGGGCGGTGCAGGCGGCCTGGGCTTAGTGGATAAGAAGAGTGTGTGGTCGATCAACACGGAGCAGGAATACCACGAAGAGAAGAGCGCCGGAAACAGGCGTGAGGACACGAGATGAAGAAGATCATTGCCCTGCTGGTCCTGGTGGCTGTTGTGTTCCTGGTGTTCAACCGCTATCGCGTGTATGTGCGCGATCCGATCGCTACGCTGACGCGCGGTGGCGTGAAGGAAGACGGCGCGCAGATGTTCATCAACTATGCGAATGATGTGCTGATTGAGAATGACAATTCGCCACGCTACCTCGAGCTCCTTCAGCACGACCAGCATGCGGGCGTGCCGGAGAAGATCACGTGCATCCACTGGGTGGCGTGCCTGCTGGATGCCGATGTGGCGACCATGCTGCCGGGAAGCAATGTGCACCCGGAAGTGATGAACAGCAAGATGGTGCAGTTCCGGGATCAGAAGGGCGAGGCGGATGTGGAGCTGCGGTAGACTCGACAGCAGTGGACTTTAAAGGGAACTTTATGGAAGAGCTTGATCGCATCACTCACGTTCCTGGCCTGATGCAAGGCAAAGCCACCATTCGCGGCATGCGCGTTACGGTAGGGATGATTCTTGGGCAGCTTGGCGCAGGGGTGTCCGTTGACAGGCTTCTAGAAGCGTACCCGTATCTGGAATGGGAAGACGTGCTGCAGTCCCTGCAGTATGCGGCGTTCTGCACACAGGAGCACGAGACGGCTCGAGAGACCACGCTTGCCCCCACAGCGGCCTAGAGTTCTCCTGGACATGAATCTCTCCCCTGAGTGGGAAGAGTATCTCTTCTCAAACGGTATCGAAGCGCAGCATTGGTCATCAGTGGGGAGTGCCCAGGCGCACGACGGAGAGATCATCCAATTTGCTGATGAACATGAGTACACCGTTCTGACTGGGGATCTCGACTTCGGCATCATGCTCGTGACGTCACGTCGAAGTACTCCAAGTGTGGTTCAGATCAGAAGCGAAAGCACTCTCCCCGAAGAGATCGGCACGAACGTCCTGAGAGCTCTTGCGGAGAGCAAGGAGAGCCTCCTACGCGGCGCGCTGGTCACAGTAGATCCGAACCGAATCAGAGTGCGGATACTTTCAGCTGTCAGCTAACGCGACAGATCTAACAAGGCGCGCACCGTGCGGCCGAAGATGGGATGCGTCCACTGCGGGGCGATCTCCGCGAGGGGCTCGAGAACGAAGCGCCGCTCGTGCATGGCAGGGTGGGGCAGGGTCAGGTCGGGGGCGGCTAGGATGAGGCTGCCTTCGGCACTGCGGTAGAGCAGCAGGTCCAGATCGATGATGCGCGGGCCTTTGGCGGGAAGGTCGGCGCCGCGGTCGCGGCCCATCGCTCGCTCGGTGGCCAGCAGGGCACGGAGAAGCGGTAGCGGACCGAGTGCAGTCCGCAACAGGGCGGCGGCGTTCACGAAGTCGGGCTGGTTCGTGTAGCCGACTGGAGATGTGGTGCGGAAGGTGGAGACGGCGATGACCGTGCCTATGCCTGCGAGGCGGCGGATGGCTTCGTGGAGATTGTCCGCCGGTGTGCCGAACGGCGATGGGACGTTGGAGCCGAGGGCGATGGCGGCGGTCTGCTCGAGCACCCGCGGCGCTTCCGGCGGAATACAGAGATCCTTCGCTTCGCTCAGGATGACGCCTCGTTTAAGTCCGGATGTTTAGAGTTCCGATGACTGATCGGATGCGGTAGCGAGTCAGGCGTGGGATGGCGTGAGCGCGCCGATGGCTGTGCCGAGGTTTGGCTCCGGAGCGGCATCGGGGCGGCGAGCCAGCTCCCAGGCGGAGCGGTCGCGCAGCAGGCGCTGCACGAGCGCGGTGTGCATGGCGTGACCGGCGCGCTCGGCGACGACACGGCCCCAGATGCGGCGGCCGGCAAGGGCGAGGTCGCCGATGAGGTCGAGAACCTTGTGGCGCACGAACTCGTCCGGGAAGCGGAGAGGGCCGTTCTGCACGCCCTGGCGGGTGAGGATGATGGCCGACTCGTCGGACACGCCGCGGATGAGGCCCATGTTGCGCAGCATCCCTTCGTCCTCGCGGTAGCCGAAGGTGCGCGCCGGAGCGATCAGGCTGGCGTAGTCGCCGGCTTCCAGGTCGCCGACGAAGCGGTCCTGGCCAATGGGCGAGGGGAAGTCGATGGAGTAATCGATGCAGTAGCCTTCGCCGGGGTAGACGCCGATGAACTTTGCATCGGGTCCGGAGCCGTCGCGGACTTCGACCTCCTTGAGGATACGGAGGTACTCGCGCTTCCGGCGCTGCGGCCGGAGACCGGCTTCGAGGATGGCGTCGACGTAGGGACGGGCGCTGCCGTCGAGGATGGGAACCTCTAGATTGTCGATTTCGCAGATGACGTTGTCGACCCCGAGACCGATCAGGGCGCTGAGCAGGTGCTCGGTGGTAGAGATGAGCACGCCCTGGCGCATGAGCGAGGTGGCGTAGCTGACCCGGGCGACGTTGCGGCCGGTGGCGGGGATCTCGAAGTTATCGAGGTCAATGCGGCGGAATACGATGCCGGAGCCGGCGGGCGCGGGGACCAGCCGCAGAGTGACGGCGGCTCCCGAATGGAGACCGACGCCGTGAAAGTGCAACGGCGACTCGATCGTTTTTTCGAACTGTGCGGCCGTGCTGAAGGGCATTCGTTCAGGTACCGATGAAGAGCAGAGTACACCTGCGGCTACCTGCGGGAGTGTGGCTGATTTGCCACAGTGACGCGGTTGGTTCCAGTGCTGAAGGCCGGCGTACGCTGGGTGGATGGATGTGAAGGAACTCCGGAATTGTGTCCAGCGTGGAGAAGCCCGGCTCCTGGGTCGTTTGCGGGAACTGGTCGAGATCGAGTCGCCGAGTGACGAAGCGGCGGCTGTGGAGCGCACTGCGGTGCTGGTAGCGGAATGGGCTGAGGGGCTCGGCGGGCGGGCGGTGCGGCATCCAGGTGGAGCATTTGGGCCGGTGCTGGAGCTTTGGTTTGGGCCGGAAGCCGGAGGCGATCTGCAACCTGTCCTGCTGCTGGGGCACCTGGATACGGTTTGGCCGATGGGCACGCTGGCGACGATGCCGTGGCGGGAGACGGACGGGCGCATTCATGGGCCGGGCATTGTGGACATGAAGGCCGGGGTGGTGATGGCGCTGGAAGCCATTAGCGCCCTGCTTGAAGGCGGGGCTTTGCAGCGACCGGTTTGCCTGCTGCTGAACCCGGATGAGGAGGTCGGGAGCCCGGTTTCACGGGCGCATACGGAACGTCTGGCACGGGAGGCGGCGGCGGTATTCGTTCTAGAGCCGGCGCAGGGGTTGGCGTTTAAGACGGCGCGCAAGGGGGTGGGCCACTGGGAGCTGCAGGTCGAAGGGGTAGCGGCGCACGCCGGGGTGGACTTTGCGGCGGGGCACTCGGCCATTCGGACGATGGCCGATCTTGTAACGATGATTTCGGGCTGGACGGACCCGGAGCGCGGGATCACCGTCAACGTGGGGACTATTTCCGGAGGTACGCGGTCGAATGTCGTGCCAGCGCTATGCCGGGCGGAGGTCGACGTGCGGGTGGAAACTCTGACGGATGCGGGGAGGATCGGGGCGCGGTTTGACTCGCTGCGCGGGCGCGAGCCTTTCCGGCTGACGGTGAAGGGCGGCATCAACCGACCTCCGATGGAGCGCGGCGACGGGACGGTGCGGCTGTTCAAGCAGGCGCGGGCGCTGGCTGCGGAGTTGGGTTCTGAGCTGGAAGAGGCATCGACCGGGGGCGGGTCGGACGGGAACTTTACGGCGGCGCTGGGTGTGCCGACACTGGATGGCATGGGCGCGGTGGGGGGCGGGGCGCATGCTGCACATGAGTATGTAG
>CAXSHQ010000161.1:0-9858 GCA_964236875.1 uncultured Acidobacteriaceae bacterium
CAACACAACCGAGATCTCCAGCTATGAATGGATGAGATAAAGGGGGCAGGTCACGATATGATGGCGCAGTAAGTAGCACCTGTAGTCTTGACGATTTTCTGGACGCAGGTGCTGTTCAATATCCTTGATGAACTCGTTGCTGTGACAGGTGACAATCAGCTGTGCGTCTGTGAAGTGATCGCTCTCAAAAATCGTTTCGCGAATCCCAGCGCGGTGATCATGGTCAATGGCGTTGATCGCGTCGTCAAAGATGATTACCGGACAATCGATGCTCTGAGCCTTCGCGAGCAGAATTGCGAGTCCCAAGCATCGGATGTGCCCTTCACTCAACACATGCAGAGCATCCACGCGGCGGCGCGGATTGCCACAGAACACAATTTCTACTTTCTGATCTCCAGTCAGAGGGAGGTAGAGCGCAGCCAGCTTGTCTTCTGCGCGATCCTCACGGTTGAAGGCGTTGTAGAGCGTCATCGCAATATTGTTAAGACCATCCATCAGCGTTCCGGGAAGTTCATTGCGAAACGCGCGCAATCGTTCGAGGAATGAATCGTAGGCCAGCTTGATGGGCGCGTCCCGTTCGATGTTCAGGGCTTCTTGTGCCGCGTCTTCCATCAATTGCGCATTCGTCGTCTCGAAGTTTTCAATCTTCGTTCTCGCCGCAGCGATGCTCTCCACAGAACGTGCTCGTTTCGAGTCCTGCGCTTGGACGTACAGACGGAATTCATTTAGCCGATTCCGGTCGGCGATGTTCCTATCTCTCTCCTGCGTAGCAAGGAGTGAGGCGGCATCCTGTCCTTCGATGCGATCGCCGATCGCGAGAATTGTCTCGAGCGCAGTTTCTTCAGGTGACGCTTCCTGCTCTCTTCTTGCAGTGCTAAGAGGAGCCCACCAGTCCTCTTCGGTTGCGATCAACGCCGAAACTGAGCGCCCCACCGCAGTCTGCTGCTCGTTGTTCGCGGCGAGAAAGTCGGCGATTGCACCGAGCTGGCGATGTAATTCTCGTAAAGCATCTCCGAGATCGTCATTGGCGAGGTCCCGCTCCTCCTCCAACTCGCCAAGTTCGCGCAGCTCTCTGAGTCCCTCCGCAGCTTTCGTGTATGGATTTGAGACCGCATGGACTTCGCCCTCCAGCGGAGTGTCACAGGCAGGACAGCGTTCGCCCACCTCCTCTTGAAGTTCGGACACGGCCTGATAAAGAGCTCTGAATGAAACCTGGCTGCTCCTTGCTTGTAGAACCGCTACCGTGCCGCTTCGCGCCTGATAGATCCGCTCGGCGGTCCCCAACTGATCCGCGAAGCGCTGCCGGGTAACGCCTATGCGAGTTGGAGGAACGGCGTTTACAGCTTCTTCGAGAACTTGCAGTCGCCCCGGGCTCTCCGGCGTTCCGAACAGCGCCTTTAGCTCCGCGTAGGTCATCCCTGCGGTACAGCTGGCTGCAAGTGCCGCTTCTCTTCGTCGAGGGCCTGAAGCTTGTCCGCTTCGCCGTCGATGGCAGTTTGATCTATTAAGAGAGCGGCGCGAAGAGTGGCGAGCGCCGTCTGCTTGGTTGTCGCCATAACCAGCTGTGAGTCGACCGATTCATTGAAGTGGCTTACGAACCCGTTGAAGTCGTCCATTCCGAACAGTGCTGCAATGAGTTCCGTGCGTGATCCAGTCGGGCGTGCCGCAATACGGGAGAATGCATCGATACGGTTCTTTTCCACGAAGCAGAAGCGGAACATCTCTAAATCTGCCGCGACGGGGACCTCACGGTTCCGATGGTCCGTGGCCGTCAGAGCGGGAGGCTCAAAGCGACCCGCGTGGAGATTCGAAAGGTAAGTTCTCTCATCGATCCGTTTGCTGTCCGCTTCTTGCACTGTGCCCAGAAGCGCATATTCCAGTCCTTCGCACATACTGCTCTTGCCACTGCCGTTCGGCCCGTAGAAGAGGACGATTCGGCTCTGAAGATCCAAGACCTCGGTCGTGCGAAAGCCCCGGAATGGTCCGAGCGTCAGGTGTCGAAGCCGACGCCACGGCCAGCCGGCAGCCTCAACCTCGGCCTCGATCTCGGGTGGCGTATCGGGAGTTGTCATCAATGATTGTCGGGCCTGTTCGACAAGGTAGATGGCTCTCTGATTATGTTGCCGAGCCCTACCAGCCACTTCATCGAAGTTGGCGAGCACAACGTTAGCGAACCTTCGGACGTCGGACGTGGTGGGATGGTCAGGCCGGTGCAACCAGGCTACGAACCGTTCAAAGTCTTGCTGGGAAGAAGGCATGTTCGATCAATGTTCTCGGCGACTTGATGTATAGGCCTCGTAATGAAGTGAAAGCATAGCAGGCTAGGACCACGCAGCGAAGCGAGTCTCATCAATCCGCCATTTGCGCTATGGGCGACTGTGCTGAGCAGCGTCATGACAAGACACTGACTACTCCCCGTAAGTCGGCTTGCCTGTAGCGATCCGCCTCAAACCGTCACTACCGAGATGCACGCTTCGAGATGCTTGGCTGTCGGACTGCCGCACGGAGTGCGGCCAAACGTTCCGCTGCGGGGAAGACTACGGAGATCCCATTCACTACGTTCAGGGCAGGCTCTTCGCTACGCTCAGGATGACGCCGGTGGCTGAGCGAGCATTACACCTGGAGGAAATGGCTATAGCCTTCTTGTTCCTTATCGAACTTCTCAGCGCCGATGGCGAGCATGGGGGCGAGGATGTGGTGCAGGCTCGGCTTGGCGGGTCGAGGAGCAGGTTTGCTCGGGGGCGGACCAGGGGCGGGCGCAGGTGAGGTCGATGTGCTGCGCCGGCGAGGTCTGTGCTTCTGCGGGGGGCGGCAGCACGGTGGAAAGACCGGTGCTGAAGGGCGGCATGAGCCGCGCGAGGCTATATACCTGCGGGGCGCTGGCTAGGCCGAGCAGGTGAAGTGAGTAACCGTCGCGGTCGAAGGAGCCGCGAAGCGACAATGGGTTTTCGAAGCTGAGTGCCAGATTGACGGGCTGGAGCTCGAAGCCCTCCGGAGAGGCCTGGAGGAGAAAGCTGTAGGCGGAGCCACCCTCGCCGGGCTTATGCCAAGGCAGGGTGCCGGTCACGGCGCCTTCCAACTGGCCGTTCCAGAAGCCGGGTTGGTTGGCGGCCGCGGGGATGCGGGTGAGGGTGCCTTGGACCAGGCCGGTGGGGTTCTGGTCGGCGGGGATGGTGGAGGAGAAGAGGCGCGCCCAGTCCAGGAGCCAGGCGTCGGAGGCGCGGGCGCTGAAACGGAGGTCGGCGGCGGCCCCGCTGGTGAGGTCGAGGCGGGTGGCCTGGAGGGCCAGCTTGCCGGTGCCTTCCTGCCCTGCTTGATATCCGGGGCCTTCGGGGAGCGGGGCGGGCAGGGTGCAGGCGGGGGCGAGGAGAACGGCTTCGGTGACGGTCGCCTGGGCTTGGCAGGTGACGGTGAGGTCGAGCGAGCGGGCGGGGACGAACTCGGCGCGGCGGAGGTCGTGAAGGTTGAGCGTGGTGGTGAGGGCGGCGTTGGCGAGCGGGCCGCGCAGCGCGAGGATGAGGTCGCCGGTGCCGCGCCAGCCCATGTCCTGG
The DNA here is from genome assembly GCA_964236875.1 of uncultured Acidobacteriaceae bacterium. Classification (GTDB taxonomy): domain Bacteria; phylum Acidobacteriota; class Terriglobia; order Terriglobales; family Acidobacteriaceae; genus Granulicella. Next base: position 3,552 of record CAXSHQ010000161.1, read on the forward strand.
CCGGTGAGCAGGGCGGTGGCCTCGCCCAGCTGGGCGCCGTTCCAGACGCCCTTGAGGTCGACCGGGACTTGCGCCATGGAGCCGGCGCGGCGGAGCGTGCCTTCCAGCTGGACGTTGCCGGTTTCGGAGAGGCTCCTGTCGGTGCGGGTGGGGTGGGCCTTGAGGCGGACGCGCCACTCGTCGGGCGAGGGAAGCCAGAGGGCGAACTCGGCGTCGGTCAGCGAGAAGGGCATCTTCTCGTTGCCGAGCTTTAGGTTGACGCGGGCGGAGGTGGCTTCGATGTAGGGGAAGCGGGGCGCGGGGCCGGCTTTGGGCTGGTCGGTGGGCGCGGTGGGGACGTGCGCGGCCTGCATCAGGACGGAGTCGAGATTCCAGCGGCCGGCGGGGTTGCGGACTAGGTTGACGGAGGGGCCGGAGCCGTTTTCGTCGGCGGCGAAGCGGATGGTGGAGAACTCGATCCGCCGCCTCCACAGCGAGCTGGGGCGGAGGATGGCCAGGACGCGGTTAGCGCGAATGGTGGGCTCGAAGCCGAAGGCGGGGTCCTCGCTGACGACGACGTTGCGGAGCTCGAGGCTGGGCCAGGGGAGAAGGCGGAGCTTGACCGCGTCGATGTGGACGGGGCGGCCGAGGCTGTCGCTCATGGTTCGGACGATGCGGTGGCGGTAGCGGTCGATGTTGACCAGCGGCGGCGTAATGACGAGCAGGAGGATGGCCGCGAGGGCGATCAGCGCGAAGGCGAGGCGGCGGCGGACGCGGGAACGGGCAGGTTTGGCGTCCGGCTGGGGCATCTTGGAGGATTGTAATGGGGGGCGGGGTGGGGGGCCGTGGTGCAGCGGTTAGCTGTAGCTGTGTTCCTGACAATACCGTGCGGCTTCGAACGGACTACTGAGATCCTTCGCTCCGCTCAGGATGACGCCCCTTTTCGCTGACTCGTTGACTTGCTGGCCTGGCTTGCTGGCTCAGCGGATGACGTGGCCGGTGCGGGACCAGCGGGTGCCGTCGAAGATGTGGATGAGGACGTGGAAGGCGAAGCCGATGCGGTCGCCCCAGGAGGTCTTGTCTTCCTGGTCGTCGGGAGTTTTGAAAGACCAGTAGACGAAGAGCGGGCGTCCCATGATGTTTTCCTGGGGGACGAAGCCCCAGAAACGGCTGTCGAGGGACTGGGTGCGGTTGTCGCCCATGGCGAAGACGCTGCCCGGCGGGACAACGATGTCGCCGTTCTGGATGTAGTTGGGGAGCATCTCCGACCAGGTGACCTGGCGATTGTTCTGGCCGCGCTGGTCGGCGCAGGCAGGGGTGGTGCAATCCTGCAGGGCGGTGAGGCTGCCGCGCGCTTCGGACTCCAGGGCGGGGACGTCGGCCGGGAAGTCGTCGCGGAAGTGCATGTAGGTGCCGCCGTCGGGCATGGCGGCGTAGGGCTCATCCTGGGCGACCCCGTTGATGAAGACCGTGCCGTGCTCGAGGTGGATGTGGTCGCCGGGGAGGCCGATGGCGCGCTTGACGAGGATGAGGTCCGGGGACTCGGCGGCGGGCTTGTAAAAGACGATGACGTCGCCGTGGCGGATGGGCCGGTAGTGGACGAAGGGTGCAGCGGCGGTGCCGGGCGCGATGGTGACACGGTCCACCATGACGTGGTCGCCGACCAGGAGGGTGCCGACCATGGAGGGCGAGGGGATCTCGAAGTTCTGGAAGACGAAGGCGAAGATGAACAGGCCGATGACGACGACGTAGGCCATGGAGGCGATGGCTTCGAGCGGCGTTTCGGTGGGCTCGGCGGCAGCGGGCTTGCCGTGGACGGCGGCCTGCTCGGCTTGTTCGGTCTGAACTTTTTCCTTCGGGTCGATCGCTTCCGGCAATGGGGACTCCTGCGGGAGTAGTGTAGCGCGGGGAGAACGGTTGTACGTTGTACGTTCCAAGTTCTACGCGCACCGCGCCTGGCGCGCTGCCGGCCTGCAACACGTGCAACGTAGAACTTACAACGCGCGAATCGCCTCAACGGACGACGCGGAAGGCGAGCAGCATCTGGCGGAGGCGAGCAATAGAAGTGGGGCTGCCGGAAGGCTTGGACGGTGGGGCGGAGGCGAAGAAGACGACCAGGGGGCGGCCGATCATGTGGTCTAGCGGGACGAAACCCCAATAGCGGCTGTCTTCGGAGTTGTCGCGGTTATCGCCGAGAACGAAGACGTGGCCGGGCGGCACGGTGAGCTCGCCATGGCGGACGGTGCGGCGGAGCGTGGCCCACCAGAGGGGGTCGAGGGCGGGGTCCGTGGCGCGGAAGGTGGGGAAATCGTCGCGGAAGGGATCGAAGGAGGCGGCGGAGTGGGTGGCGTAGGGCTCGGCGATGGGAGTGCCGTTGATGAAGAGAGCGCCCTGATGGAGGAAGAGGCGGTCACCGGGGAGGGCGACGACGCGCTTGACGAGGGTGTGGGTGGGGTCGACGGGGAAACGGAAGACGGCGATGTCGCCTCGGCGGACGGTGGCTGGGGGGAGGAGACGGGCGAGCGGGTTGGGCGGGCCAGCGGGGCCGCGGGCGGTAAAGCTTTGCTTGTCCACCACCAGAACGTCGCCGACGCGAAGCGTGGGCGACATGGAGAGCGACGGGATGCCGACGATCTGGAAAAGGAAGGTAGTGACGAAGAGGAAGACGACGAGGAGCTCCAGCAGAACCTGGAGCGCGCCGAGCAGGCCGCCGTGATGAGGCGGATGGCTGGTATCGGCGGTGCGCCCGGAGCTGGGTGGTGCGGGCGAGGTCATGCCAGGGCGTCCGCGGGTGGGGGAACGGAGCCGGCGGAGGTCTGCTCACTGCCCGGCGCGGGAGCCGGCCAGTGGGCGAGCGCGAGGGCGGCGGCGGCCTGCTGGGCTTCTTTCTTGCTGCGGCCTTCGCCGGTAGCGAGCAGGCGGGGGACGGGAGCGGCGGAAGCGACGGCGCTTCCCTGCCCTGCCTGCTCCGGATCGACCAGCGGGGTTGGCGGAACCGGCGGAGTCAGCTCGACCTGCACGGTGAAATGGCGGTCGTGGGGCGGGCCGCTCTGGTCGAGGTCGAGGTAGCGGAGCTTGCCGGCGTTCTGCGCCTGCGCGAGCTCCTGAAGAAGCGTTTTGCTGTCGCGGAGGACGCCGCGGTGCGGGGCCTGGGCGAGCGCGGCGCGGAGCAGCGGGAGGTCTGGGTCGAGGAGGTGCCGGGCGACCAGGCTTCTCAGGATGGGCAGGGGCTCGGCGCCGCTGCGGGAAGCGTCCAGGTAGACGGCAGCGAGCACGGCTTCGGCGGCATTGGCCAGAAGGGCGAGCTGGACGCGGCTGGTAGTCTCGCCGGCGGGGGGCACGATGTTCTGGGCTACGCCGCGGCCGAGGAGGATGTGGCCGGCGAGCGAGAGCGCCCGGCCGAACTCGGCCATGCGGGCCCGGCTGACCAGGGCGGAGCGCAGGCGGGTGAGCTCACCTTCGGTGCAGGCGGGAAACTCGCGGAGAAGGGCTTCGCTGACGAGCAGGCCGAGCACGGCATCGCCAAGAAATTCCAACTGCTCGTTGTCCGTGCCGGGAGCGTTGCGCTGGTGGGAGTCGGAGACGTGCGGACCGCTGCTGCCGGGGCCGTTGGTGGTCTCGTAGGTGTGGGAGCGGTGCGTGAGCGCGAGACGCAGGAGCGCGGGGTCGGTGAAGGTGTAGCCCAGATGGGCCTGCAAGGCGGCGAGGTCGTCGGCCTTGCGGGATGGGAGGCGCGGGGGCATCGCTGCGTCTATGGTAGCGGGTTGGGTTCCCCTCGTGAGGCTGTGGCGCTTCGAGGCGAGAGCAGGATCTTTACAGTTTTCAGTTTGCAGTTGTGAGTTGTCAGTACAGACGCGAGATGAAGTGGATACAGCATGGCACCCGTGACACGCTTGGCGAAATGCGGGGATCCTGAGCTTCGCTCAGGATGACACCCTTGGTGCTGATGACAGCTGTGGTGAAGGATGACCCGAAGTACTTGTGACTCCTGTGGCGAACGATGACACCTGGGGTGAAGGTTCTACCCCCGTGGCGAAGATGGCACCTGCGAACCGGTACGACGCTCGAGGCAAGGCTACTGAGGCGTCTTAGGAGAAGACGGGCGGTAGGCATCCTTTTCGGCTTTGCCGGTGGGGTCGAAGCTGGCATCGTCGGTTTGCGCCGGCTTGGGCGCGGGCTGGGTACGCTTGGGCGGAGCGAAGGGCTTCTTGAGGCCAGCTTCAGCGGCCTGGCGGGTGTCTGGGCGGGCGTCGCGGACGGCCAGCGCGGCGTTGTATTCGGCGACGGCGTGGGCGCGGTTCCCTTCGGTGGGATGGTCAGGGTCGTCTTGCATGGCGTCGTAAAGCCGGCCCAGATAGATGTGCGTCCAGGCGAGGGTGCGAGGGTCCTGGCTAAGCTTCAGGGTCTTGTCGAAGTCGGAGACGGCTTCTTCGGCATGCTCTTCAGAGGGCGCTTTGGGAATGGCGAGCGTCTGGCCGGCGAGGTCGGCGGCCGTGGCGAGGTCATTCTTGAGCAGCGCGGCTTCCGCGCGATCCATGACGGTGAGCTGGCGGCGGCGGGCGCGCGGGCTCAAGGGGTCGGGCGCAATGTTTTTGGCCCAGACGATCTCGCGGGCATGCTGGCTTTCACGGGACATGTCCATGCCATAGATCATGGGTGCGATCTCGTCGCGCAAGCCATCGCCGGCTTTCTGCATGGCCTGGAGTGTGCCATAAAAATAGCCGGTGAGGACCCAGCCTTCGCTTTCGTCGCGGTCGACGAGCCTGAGCTGGCCGAGCGAGGTTTCGCGGTCGTACAGGTCTTTGGCGGCTACGTAGGTTTCGTTCTCGGAGCGCTCCTTGGACTTGGGTTTCGGCGGCTCAGGCCGATCGATGCGGAACATGCGCGCTTCCGTGGCCTTGATGAGGCACTCGGTCATGAGCGCCGAAACATCGCTCTTGTAGGTGAAGTCCAGAGGGGCATCGGAAACGCTGCGCAGGAGCGGCTCCAGACGCTCCATGGCGGAGCCGCGGGAGTAGACCAAGGGCTCGATGACGTAGTGGAGATAGATGTGGCGAATCTCGTCCATGCGCACCGGGTCGCCGGCGGAGCCATCGGGCGACATGACGGTGATGTAGTCGGTGCCGTAGAGGCGCGCGTTGGTGAGGTTGGGCGAAAGCATGGGCTCGAGCAGGACCAGGAAGCGACGGCCGTCATAGCTGGAAAGAGACTGGTTCAGGAAGATGTTGGTCCTCTGAATCATCTGCCTCATGGGGTCGCGAACGCGGTCGGCGAGGGTCTCATACTGCGCGCGGCGGCGCAGCCAGATGAAGTGGAGGCCAGCTTCCTGCGAGAAGGCGCGGAGCAGGGGCAGCACGTTGACGATGCCGAGGGCTTGCGGGGGCAGGTCGGTTTCATCGGCGTTGGGGGTGAGCTCGGGCGGCGGCGAAAGATAGAGCGAGAGCGAGACGTACTGGCCGACATCCAAGCCCCGGTTGGTGAGGTGGTGCTCGGTGATGTAGGTGCAGAGTTTGTCGCGGGCATCGCGGGCGGGCTCAGAGGCGGCGAGCGCGGCGTTGATGTCGGCGCGGACCTGCTTGCGGACGGCCGCCGAGGTTTCCAGGTCGTCGTCATAGCCACAGGCGTTGAGCGCAGCGGCCATCTGGAAGAGCGGCTCCGACGTTTCCAGCGTGACGGCGGCGCCGCCGGGGTCGATCTGCGCGACGCGAGGGCGGGCTACGGAGCTGCTGGAGTCGTCGGTGGTAGGCCGCTGGGTGGACGAAGAGGAGGAGGAGGATTGCTGGGCAAACGCCGGAGCGCAGAGGCACAGCGCAAGAGCCGCGAAGGGGAAGGGCCGGAACAGCACGATGGAGGTTCGACGCACGGGCTCCAGTGTAGGGAAGCGGGGTGGGAGTGGGCAAACGGGGGCGATTCCGGCGGCCTGCATTTCGCTGGGCCGGCTCGGCACTTTCGATAGTCCGCAATGCAGGATCTCTCCCCCGGCCGCCACAGGCGCGGCTTCCGGTCAAGATGACGGAGATTGCTGTAAGCGGGACGTTCGGCTCAGCCGCGGACGCTGACGCCGGTGTAGGTGACCACGATGTGGCCGAGCACCGGGATGCCGAAGGCCGTGGCGGGCTTGAAGACGCTGGAAAGGAGGTTCTGCTCTACGCGCAGCTTTACGGCATGGTCGGTGGGGCCGGCGAGGATGGCGTAATCATAGACACGCCCCTGGGTATCAACCTTGGCTTCCACGAGGATAGGCACGTCGTGCCGGGTGTTGACGGGAGCGAGCGGCACCTGAGAGTACAGGTAACGCGGGCCGGTGAGGTGGGCCATGCGGTCGTCA
>CAXSHQ010000162.1:0-9855 GCA_964236875.1 uncultured Acidobacteriaceae bacterium
CAACCGCACGGGTCGACTATAAGACCGGAGGTACCTCAAAAACCTTCACTTGGACTGACGGTTCAAGTTCGCTCGATGAGTTGAGCATGATTTCGGTGTTCGATGCGACTACGGCACCTCTCTATGCTGACAAACAGAACAAGATCGAGTATCTGCCGATGGGTCTAGATGTCCTTCCACGTCTGGGCAAGGCATGCGATCAGTTGACCTCTGCCATCGATCTCGAACTACAAGGACTGGAGGCGAAAGTAGCTGGCCCGTTACCTAAAGTAGAAAGCGCTAGCTTCGTTCAATTCGTTGGCCGTCTATCGAGCGGTACAACAGCCTCACAGATTCCTACGGCTACTGAAATCAAGGCACTCTTCACGTGGTCTGTATCTGACGATGCAGCGCTGCAAGCGGTGCAAGCCGAAATGGGTGAGCTCTCTGCGCCAGCCTCACAATCCGCGCACCTCGCGAGACTTATAGGAACCTTGAATGGGTTTAGACCGAAATTGGATTCTCCGTTCACCTCTTTGCGTCCGGAGGTACTCGCCGAAGCTCAAGGAAAGTTCGTAAGCGCGAGAAGCTCACGTGAAGCTGCAAACATTGCAGCAGAAGGGAGATTCACTGGCGATCCTCTTCGAGAAGCGCCTGCGACCGCGGCCTGGCGCCGTTTATACGAAAGCGCTGAAGCCTTCAGTGAGGAAATATATCCAGGAGAAGCCTTTCCGGTTACCGGAGCCGACCGTGTTTGTCTGCTATGTCAGCAGCCAGTTGGCGAAGCAGCTGCGGACAGGTTTCAGCGCTTCAAGGAGTTCCTGCGGGACACCACGCAAAAGGACGCGCAGCGGGCCGAACAGGAGCTTTCTGCAAGAATTCGTGCAGTCTCAGGTATCTCAGTTCCCGCACCTGCGGACATCGATTCGCTGCTCAAAGAGTTGACAGACACGAAGCCAGTACACATAACGACTCGGGACACCATCAAGCAGCAGTGTGTTGCGCTAGCCTCCTTGAAGTCTGAATTGCTACGGTGCTTGAAAGGTGAGAGCGAGTTCAGCAAACTTCCCAGGGTCGATTCGAACGTCCTGACTGACATAGATGCTGCTGTCTCGACACTGACTACGGAGAAGCAGGCGTTTGATGCTCAGGCGAAGGACACTGCCGCCCTTGCCAAACTGAGGAGCCAGCTCGCAGAACTCATTGACCGGAAGAACTGTGCGGGCAATCTAGCCATCTTCCTCACGCGAGGCGAGGACCTCTGCAAACGCAACGCACTTAAGAAATGCCGATCCCAATGTGAGACAACTGCGATCTCTCGTAAGAACTCGCAACTTCGGGATGCATACCTGACGAAAGGCTTTCAGCAAGCGGTCACGGATGAAGTCAAAGGGCTCGGACTTGGCTATCTCCCGCTCAAAGTAGAGGGACGAACCGAACGCGGAGTCGGCTATTTAGGAGTTGCACTCTCGAAGACTGGCCGCGAACCGACCTCCCGAATCCTGAGCGAGGGCGAGTTCCGGGGGTTAGCTTTGGCTTGTTTCTTCGCTGAGATCGCCAGCATCGCTGGTCACGACGGGATCATTGTCGATGACCCAGTCTCCTCTTTGGATCACTTGCATGTCGAGCAAGTGGCCCGACGCCTCGTTGCTGAAGCGAAGTCACGTCCACAAGTAATCGTCTTCACCCATGACTTGGCCTTCTACTACGACCTCTGGATGGCCGCCGCTGAAGCCGGGGTGCCGGTATACCGCAATTGGATGTACAAGGAAGGCTCCGACGGCTTCGGTCACATAGCCTCGAACGATGGGCCTTGGCAGGTGAAGAAAGTGAGAGACCGCCTGGCGATTCTGGACACCATGATCAGGGCTATGCCCGTGCAAGCAACCACTCCACCTGACGAGTACTTGAAGAGTACGGAGGCCTTCTACGCAAAACTCCGAGAGACTTGGGAACGCCTTGTCGAAGAATGCCTTTTGCAGGACGTTGTCGGTAGATTCCAGCCCCAGGTCGCCACCCAGATGCTCAAGGGCGTGAGCGTCACAGACGATGACTACCGCAAGGTTTTCTTCGCAATGAAAAGCGCCTCCGAGTTCTCAGGACATGATCGCCCGGTAGGAAGACCCCCAATGGCCCGCACGATCCCGGAGATGAAGGCCGATTTGGGTGAGCTTCTTGCATATGAGAAGGAGCTCCGGAAACGTGCCGCTGCTCTGGTGCAGCAGCGCAAGTCCCTGGAGACTCCCCCACCTGCAACCGTTACGCCACCCACACCACTAATTTCCTAACGTAAAGCCATGCCTTCAGAAGTCTACGAAGAGATACCATTGCCAAATGGCCAGAGAGTCACAATAACAAGGAGAGGCGGCCGCGCTGTTGAACTTCACCTCGTGAGTAAAGCGAAGTACTTCCGCACCCTTGAAGAAGCTTACCGATACGCCGATACTCTGAAAGAGTCAGCACGACTACAGATGGGTCCTCTACAGATAGAGCGTATCGAAGAACAACCACCGTTACCTCACCTCACTTAAACAGTTTGCGAGTGAACCCGTTCACACGAGTGGTTAGTTCATAGCTGGTTCTACGCAGTCTTATGTAAGACCTCTTAGAAACATTATATACGGGAGCGACGGCCCTCAACGCACTCGTGCGTTTCGCACCGGCCGCTTAGGTCCAGCACTGTACAAGTGTTCGGTAAGGGTGAAGATGTCAGCTAGGGAGACGCCGAGAGCCTTCGCTAAACGGAAGATTACTCCTAGGCATGGCTCCTTCTGCCCTCGTTCCACTACTCCTAAATAGCTCCTGCCCACCTGACTTCGAAAGGCGAGCTCTTCTTGTGAAAGCTCTGCCTTCATCCTGAGCTGATATATAGCTTGGCCGAATGCAGCTGCCTGTTTCTCCTCAACTGACTGCCGAAGCGTGGTCGCTGCCTTTCGCATGCAGCCAGTCTTTTCTCTTGCATTCTATAGAGACAACACTCTATAGTGCCCACTTAGGTCTCTATAGAGCGCACTGGGAGTCAGAATGCCTGTGTCCACGGAAGATTTGACGGTCTCGAAATCATCGCCGTCTGCTGTTCAATCTCTACCAGCAGCCGTGACTTTCGCATGCTTCCTCATGGCTAATACCTTCTTCGGCTGCGGCGGTTCCAGCGGATCTACTTCGACTCCGCCTCCACCCGTGACACCTCAGGCGACTGCACCCACCATCAACCTCGCAACCGGAACCTACGCGAGCGCACAGACTGTAACCGTCACCGGTGCGACAGGGACCACCGTCCATTGCACGACCGATGGCTCTGCACCTACCGCCGCTTCAGCCCCTTGCCCCAGCACTACGCTGAGCGCAAACGGCGCAACGAAGATCCAGGCATATGCAACCCAATCCGGCTATACCGACAGCTCCATGGCATCTGCAACGATCACCATTGCGCTTCCGGTGCCTCAGACGATCACCTTGGCTGCTACGGCGACCGCTCTGATGAACAGTTTTATCGTTCTGAACAGCGCGAATGTCACGGCATCTTCGTCCTGTCCGCCGGCTTCGGTGAGTTGGACTGTTGTTTCCACAGTAAAGGGAGCATCAATACTTTCACCGCCGGCGTATTCGCGAAGTATGTCGCAGACAGCACGTCTGCTACCTATGGCTCGATCGATACCGGCAATACCGTCACCAACACCGGCGTCGGCACCTATGATGTCACGGCAACCTGCGGTTCCGTCGTATCCAACCAGATGCGGCTTACCGTTACGGCTGGCGTGCCAACCATAACCAGCGCCTCACCGAATGTGTGCGCCCCTACGTCCTGCAGCATGACCCTTACCGGTAGCAATTACAGCGCAGCCAATGCCAATTCGATTACGGATTGGCAAGGGACGCTTATTGCTTCCAGTCTTGGCTCATGTCCAGCGGGTGGTCCGTCGGGCTATGCTGGCAACGTTTGGAAGTCTCCAACCCAAGTCGGGTACGGATACACTTCCAGCGGCGCATCGTTGGGTTCCTGGAATATAACCGTCAAAAATAAGCCAACCAGTCTCGGAACCGATGGCGGGTCGAATTGCAAAGAGAACGTCTACACCATTACCGCAACAGGGATGGCAGTTTCCGGCGGTACCGTCGCTAACGCAAACCCTGAAACCGGCGTTCTCACCGTCTCAACCGATCATGCTGCCGCAGCAACCTTTAACCTAGGTTTCGGCGCCAGCACTCCAAGGATCACCGATAATGCGGTCTATGTGATGCAACCGTCACAGAACGCCATTGCCCGGATCGACCTGCAATCCCTGAACCTTACGTCCATTTCGCTTGGCGCTTATGTGCCGATCGGACTAGTGAAAGACTCCGGCGGTCAGGTCATTGCCCTTACTCAGTTGGCTTCAGATCATTCCAAAGGCGCCCTTATCGGCGTCAGCGGAGGATTTGCGTCACAGCTGATGGCGGCAAATGGGTTTACCGCGGTTACGGCCTTCGGTACGGATATCGTCGGGGTAGAGCCTTCAGAAGACGGCCAGACCACTACGGTGCACATATACAGTCAGCATTCCGCTGCAGAGAGCACCTTTACCCTCAACCGCAAGGTTGATACGGTAGCTGCGTTCTCGAGCGGAGTGATCGCTTACAAAGGCGGTGCTACCGAAGCAAGCGTCCTGGACCTGAACTCCCGCAAGGAGTCGGGGACAGCGAGCTTCTACGATGGCATTCTCGCCGTGAGCGGTGATCGTGTCGCATTGTTCGATGGAAGCATCGGCGATGTGGCGCTTACCACAGACGGAAGCGGCGCACCGAAGCTCTCCTGGACCCTGTTCTCGAAACAGGCCGTCGAGGACCTTTACGCCGGATTCGCGATATCCGCTGCGGATGGAGCCCAAACGCTCCTGGTGAGCCACCGTTCACCACAGGGCGCGTTGCTGCCCAAACGGGCTACCGTGAACGCCAAGCAGTAAGCTATTGTTCCACTCGAAGTCGCGCGGTCCGTCGCGACGCCTTCCCGAACGCGCAGCTGCGGCAGCTCTCCCCTATCCAGGTCCACTCTGAGATGTCAGCCACACTTCCCCATCACACTCGGTAGGACAACTCTGGCTTCGTAACAGCTTACCTTCGTCAGTCAGCCGACAGCTTATAGATGCTGCTTATGAATGTCTTGATAACAGAGATGGAAACATTTGAGCAGTCATAGACTTACTCTTCGGTCTCATGCGGAATCAGTGTCATCTCCAAAGAGCGCAACCTCAGTGGGCGCATTCTTGATTAACTCTGCGCCGACTTCCTCAAGCAAAGTTCGAAGTGAGTCTCGACGTGGCGAGCCACTTGAATCATATTCGGCCGCAAAGCGGCCTTTTTCGTTGTTTTGGTCAATGGTGACAGCGGGATTCTCGTCGGCATCTGAGTTCGGAATAGAGGCTTGAAAGATGCTGACCCCATATAGTTCCTCACTTCGAACACGCGGTCGAGAGGCAAACAGTTGATATGCCTTTTCGAGAACGACCGTCACTGACTTGTCCACGACGGATACACGCGATGCGATTCGGCGTAGAGCCCTCTGCCGTAGAGCAGGGCTTGCGCTCTCAAATATCGTCCTGATGCTCCCCGCAAAGTCAATGAAGTCCCTGAGGACATCCGTCATCTCTTGCTGGCGTTCCTGAACATCACGTAGTCGTCCCTCAAGCTCATTGCGCTCTAACAAGAGCGCTTTTTGCTTTTCTCGTATGACCTCTTTGTCTAAAGCGTCATCGAGATATGCGTCCATTAAGCGAGACATTCGGCTCTGGACGCTCAGCACACTGGCTGCCAGGGCGCGAACAATCTCTTGTCGCTGTTCGCGGGATTTTGCCGACATCTCTTCAATGAGCACATCAAGGTACTGACGCTCTGCATCGCAGATTTCCAGCGGTGCAAACCTCTCCAGCAATCTCTGGGTCACGAGGTCATCGCGGATCGTGTTGGTTGGACAGGTCACCGTGTGGCAGCGGTAATAGACAATGCCTTTGCGGGTTTCGCCAGCCAGACAGAATCCGCAGACGCTGCAACGGATACTCCGACGATATGGGAAGTTGTGCTTTACTACTGGTTTCGCGCGGCGCTCCGATGCGACCTCCCTGGCGGCCCGGAAGAGCGTCTGGGAAATCAATGGCTTGTGCCGGCCCTCAAACAATTCGCCGGTGCCTTGAAGTCGCACCACGCCGTAATAGAACGGGTTGGCGAGCATCCGCGATATGACTGATTTCTTGACGTAGTGATCGCCTTTTGTGCGCAGCCCCATTTCGCTCATGCGTTCTGACAGATCCAAAATGGTGTACTTGCCAGTCACGTACAGTTCAAACATCCTCCGGACAAGAGGTCCTTGCGTTGGGTGGATGGCTTTAGGCTTTCCCCCTCCCTGGTCCGTGTACCCGATCGGCGCAGGCAAGGGTAGAAGACCCTGTTTGTAGCGACCTCGCATCCCTTTTCTCGCTTCGTCTCGAAGGTTACGGATGTAGTCTGCTGCCACGACCGCCTGGATATCTGCGGAAAGGCGACCACCGCGAGAAGTGAGATCCAGCGCCTCATTTGCGAAGTGGACCTCCACCCCGCCGTCGATCATCTCTCCGAGATCGGACCAGTCCCGCAGGTTACGCGCGCTACGGTCAATCTTGTGAATGATCACGCCCACAGCCATCTGGCGGCGCAGCAGATCCATCATTCGATCAAAGACCGCCCTACCTATCTTCGCGGCTGTCTCGCGCTCCTCGAACCAACGGGAGATGTGAATGCCAGACCTTTGCGCATACGACTCGATTGCGGCACGCTGCTCTTGTAGAGACACACCTTGTTCTCCCTGTCTCGCGGTCGAGACACGGATGTACGCAAAGTATGATTTCAATGTTTTGTGGTTGGTTGGTTAGTGGGATTCGACCTTTACGCAGTAACCGTATGATTAAGCGCCGGTCTTGTCAAAGCGTCTCTGGAAGGTTCAAATCGGAATGTTGCTCACGGTAAATCTCCCAAGCAATCTTCAGGTATTCCTTAACTTCGGCCATAGCAAAGTCCCAGTCCTCGTCTGAGAACTCGGGATGCAAAGCCCGCCACTCAGCGAGCATTTCCTGTGAGGTCTTTTGGGGCGTGGGAACAGCTTGCATTGGCGCAGCATAGATGCGTTCCGCTTCTACCGGAAGAAGGGCAAAACGGCCCCGTCAGGGCCGCTCCTGTGCATATCTCCTACGGAGCTACTCGTCTTTCGATGCTGCGTCTGAAGCTTTAGATTTGGAAGTCACCTTCGACGCGCTCTTGCAGTCTTCTTCACTACCGGCTCGGTTTGCCCTGTGATCCCTTAGACTCTTTTCAACTTTGCCCAACGAGCTTTCTGTGCGGCGGCGATCCGTGCTTTGCCCTCAGCGCTCATCCCTCGTTTGGCGCTTTTCTTCGCCACCGGCTTGAGCCCAGAGGTGGTGGCACGCGGCCGACCGGGACCACGCTTCGCCGGGGTACCTTGCAGTGCCGCTTTGATCTGCGTAAGCCGAGTGATCTCTTCGTCTATCTGCGCAACAATCTGTTGAATGTCCATCCGAAGTGCTCCTGTTCCCGGGTGTAGATCGATCGTGCTTACTAGAACTCAGAGAAGGCGCACGAGCTATGTGACCATTATGCACTCATGCTTGCAGATCTCTATACGCAGTCCCAAGTTATTCACAGGAACAGGTCAATTTGGCTGCGACATGCACTCTTTGCCCTCCTTCCGCGAACTTTTCTCTAGCTTTATGCTTCAGGCAAGAAAGGAGGACAACAAAATCCATGTCCCAAACAAAAACAAAATATCCAAACCACTTGACACGATATCGCGAGCGACTCGGTTACACCCAAGAGCAGCTCGCTGAGTTGATTGGCTGCAAACTGAGTCAAACGATTCGCCGGATCGAAAGTGGTAAAGTTGGCCCCGGAGTAGTGACCGTTCTAAGGTTATCCGCCGCACTCAGAGTGCCGGTGGAGTTCCTGTACCAAGAGACCTTCCTTAACCTGCGCGACGAGGTCCGCGTGACGGAGGAGCGCATGCCGAGAGGCCGCCAGGGTGTGCTACCGCTGCCATCATGAGCACCCTTCTTGATCGGATAGCGCAATCGCAGCAGTTCACTCCGTCGAACACAACTGAATACATCGCTTTGCAGTTGGCCAAACGCCTGGATGATGAAGCGGCGATCACTCGCTACGTGCAATACGTGGCGCACTACTCTGTTGAACAGCTAACGCGGTTCTTCCATCAAGCGAAGAAGGCTCCGACGCCCGCACACGAATTCCATTCACTATTAACACCGCCGGAATAATGAGGACCCTTACTCTTGCAGCGTTCAGCAATGAGCGCAGGATTGCAGCTGTCGCGCTGTTCCGGGGACTGCAATGCGAGGAAGTGCGTATACGACATCTTCCATTGGACGACCGCAAGGCAGCGGGTGTGTTCCGCAAGTTTGTCAGTCAGACGCTTGAGTCCCATGAGCCAGAGTTCGTGGCGATCAGTTCCCCTGCTCTCAAAGCTGGTGAACGCGTACGCATGTTCTGTTCATTCGTGAGGGAGATTACCCAGGAGTCAGCCATCCCCTCTGTCGAGGTCGAAGATGGCACGCTCATGAAGGCCTACGGCCATCCGCCCCTCACACGGAAAGAGCATGTCCGTCGCGCCGGACTCTCGATATGGCCGAGTTTGAAGGATTCGACTTCAAAGCGCGCCGCTGTAGATGCGGCAGTATGTGGTCTCTATGTGCAAACGGAGCGCCTATTCAGCATTTATGAAGACGAAACATGAAGGGTCCTCTAAATTACGTTGGTGGGAAGAACCGCCTCGCGAAGCTCATCATCGAGCGAATCCCCGATCATTTGACGTACGTGGAGCCGTTCTCCGGCGGCGCACAAGTGTTCTTCCACAAACCCAGGTCAAGAATCGAAGTGCTGAACGACCTCGACAGCGAGCTCGTGAACTTTTACAGAGTCTGCCAGCACCATGACAAGGAGCTTGCCCGCTGGATGCGGAGCATGCCGCTGAGCCGGGAGTGGTTCCACCAGCTTGAGAAGGTTGCTCCGGATGGACTGACCGATGTGCAGCGGGCCGCACGCTACCTCTACTTGCAGAAGCTCGCATACGGAGGGCGGGTCACGCGCAAGGCCTACGCCATCCACGCGACAACCCCGCCCAATCTCCATCAGGACAGGATCGCGAATACGCTGGCAGACGTGCACACGCGACTGACGGGCGTTCAGATCGAGCACCTACCCTATGACAAAGTTATCGAACGGTACGACCGTCCTCAGACGTTCTTCTACCTCGATCCCCCGTACTACGACATTCGGTTGTATCGGCACAACCTCGAACACGGCGACTTCCTGCAGATGGCAACACTGCTTGGAACTATTCAGGGAAAGTTCATGCTGTCTCTCAACGATCACGCTGAGGTGCGGAAGATCTTCGCAGCCTTCACGCTGGAGACAGTAAAGATTGCATACTCGCTGCACAGTGCCGTTGGCAAACGCCATCAGGAGTTGCTCATTCGGAACTATTAACGCCGCACCACATGTCGTTCTTTCTCGACCACCTGAACAAAATGATGAACCGTTCAGCGCGTGCCAGCCCCGGCATTCCGCTCGGCATGCGGGTTGTAGACGGTGAAATCACGAAGCGGCCGTACGTGCTTAGCAATACGGCACGCTCCGAACATATCGTGATCCTGGGTAAGACCGGTACGGGAAAAACCAGCCTGATCAAAGCGATGCTTGGCCGGGACATTCGAGACGGGCGCAGGTTCCTGTGCATCGACTTGCATGGTGACCTGACACCTTTCATTCTCGGGCGCATCGCGGAATGAGAGTGCCGGTGTAAAAGTAGTCCACAAGACGCCGCGGGAGCGGTGTGTTGTG
>CAXSHQ010000163.1:0-9788 GCA_964236875.1 uncultured Acidobacteriaceae bacterium
CAGTCGAACAAAATCAGCAGCCGCAGCAAAGACTATATGTGGATACCGCCTAGTGCATTTAACGCAAAGACAACCGAAGCGCTTCGCGTCACAAAACAGCCAGAAAGCTTGCAGTCGCTGCCGCGTAAAGTAAGAAGCCGGTTGGAATGATCCGAGTTACACCCGTCAGGCTCATGGCATTTCAGTGTACTTGCTTATGCCTTCGGCACTCGCCGACAATTGCGGGAATCCTTCGACTCCGGCCCTGCGGGCCTTTGCTCAGGATGACAGCCGTGAAAGGGCGATGCATGAGAACTCGCCAGACCTCTGCTTGGGAAAACAGCTATAGAAGACCTTTCGTGCTGGGCAGGAGATCGCGCATGCGTTCGTCTTTCGAGCAGGCTCCGCGCATGGCGCGGGCGAAGGCTTTGAAGATGGCTTCGATCTTGTGGTGATTGCTGCGGCCGTACATGGTCTTGACGTGGATGTTGGCCTTGGCGCCGCGTGCGAAGCCGTCGAAGAAGTCGGGGACGAGTTCGCTTTGCAGATCGCCGACGACGGGGACGTTGACCTGGTCGTCGACGACATACGATGTGCGGCCGGAAAGGTCGACCGCGCAGACGGCGAGGGTCTCGTCCATGGGCATGCAGAAGTAGCCGGCGCGGAGGATGCCGCGCTTGTCGCCGAGGGCTTCCTGGAAGGCTTCGCCGAGCGCTATGCCTACATCTTCTACCGTGTGGTGCTGGTCTACGTCGAGGTCTCCCTTGCAGGTGAGGTCGAGGTCGAAGCCGCCGTGTTTGGCGAAGCTTTCCAGCATGTGGTCGAAGAAGCGGATGCCGGTGGAAACCTTGTACTGGCCGGTGCCGTCGACGTTCAGGCGGAGGCTGATCTTTGTCTCGAGCGTGTTGCGCTCGACCGTTCCGACGCGGGCGGTTTCCGCAGCTTGCGGCTTTGTGCCGAGTTCCTGGACGCCGACTTCTTGGAGGAGGTCGCTCATCGGGCGCCTTTCTGCAGGCGACGGGCCTGGCGGGCCTGCTTGATGACGTAGATCGTGAGGGCGAGCATGGCCGCGCACCACAGGGCGATGACTGCGTGCATGTAGCGCGTGCCGTGGAACTCGTCGAGGCCGAGGATGCCGAGGAAGCCCATCACCGGGATGAGCGGGGCGACGAGCATCGGCTTGGTGCGGAGGGGCATGGTGGCTCTCCGGACTAGTGTAGTGCTGGTGCTGGCGAAACGCAGATTCCCTGCGGGAATAACAACAGAGCAACGGCAAAGGCGAACGCAGAAGGCGCAGATTACGTCGCAGATTGCGCAGAAGAGAGCGCTATTCGAACTCTCTTGGATCACTGGCTGTGCGGCGGGCGTGTATGGATTCGGCGGGAGACCAGCTGATTTCGGCGAGGGCGGCGCGGAGGGCTTCGATGCCGCGGGTTACGTGGTCTTCGGGACCGATGGTGATGCGAACGTAGCCGTCGCAGCCAGGGTCGGCGCTGCGGTCGCGGAGGAGGACGCCTCGGCGGCGGGTGGCGGCGCAGAGTTCCTTGTGTTTGGGACCGATATCCATGAGAACGAAGTTGGCGGCGGAAGGCCAGGTGCGAATGCCGAGCTCGTGGAGGGCGGCCTGCATCCTTTCGCGGCCCTGATGGACCTGGGTGACGTACCAGTCGAGGTAGTCCTGGTCGGCGAGGGCTTCGGGGAGAACGGCCAGGGCCACGCCATTGACGTTGTAGGGCGAGCTGACCTTGCGGAGGAAGCCGATCAGGCGCGGGTTCGCGCAAAGCATGCCTATGCGCAGGTTAGCGAGGCCGTAGGCCTTGGAGAAGGTGCGGGCGACGACGAGGTTGGGAACGGCGGCGATGTCGGCGAGAGTGGTTTCGCCGTAGAAGTGGAAGTAGGCTTCGTCCACCATGAGCACTGCGTGCGGCGCTGCGGCAGCGATGGCAAGGAGATGTTCGCGGCTGACGGTGGCGCCGGTGGGGTTGTTGGGGCTGCCTACGATGATGAGCCTGGTGCGCGGAGTGATGGCGGCGAGGAAGCGTTCGTAGGGAAAGGCGAAGCTGTCGTCGGCCTGGATGCGCTTTAGGCCGGAGGTCATCAGGCTGACCGAAACGTCATACATGAAGAAGCTGGGCGTGCAGACGAGGGCTTCGTCGCCTTCGTCGAGGAAGGCGCAGGCCATGAGGTGAATGGCCTCGTCGACGCCGTTGGTGAGGATGATCTCGCCGGGCTGCAGGCCGTGGTGCCTGGCTACGATGGCTTCCACGGGCGCGCGCTCGGGGTAGACGGTCATGCCTTCGCTGGTGAGGCTTTGCAGCCGGGCGAGCACGCGCGGGCTGGGCGCAAGCGTGTTCTCGTTGAAGTCGAGGCGGAGAGCGTCACGGCCGGCCAGCGGAGGGTGGTACTCGGGCATGGCGAGCACGCGGGCGCGGGGCTGCGGGAAGACGGTTATGGCTTCTTCTGTGAGCGGATCGAGTTCTGCGGTGGTGTTCATACGTCTGTGGGGTACCCCTCCCCCTCCTTACCGGGATTGCTGGGCTAAGTGCTGTGGAATGTAGATGCTACGGCCGGTAATAATATACTTTACTGAATGACCACTTCTCTGTACTGTAGAGGAATGGATACGCCGCGCACACTAATCGAAGCCATCACGTTCTTCTCAAACTACGAGAATTGCCGTCAATTCATGGTTTCCGTGCGCTGGGCGGACGGCGTTGTGAAGTGCCCCCGCTGCGGTTCGGACAACGTTCTCTACATGGAAAAGTCCCGCCTGTACTTCTGCCGGGCGAAGCACGCGAAAGCCAAGTTCTCCCTCAAGGTCGGCACGATCTATGAGGACTCGGCCATCAGCCTTGAGAAGTGGCTTCCGGCTACATGGCTCCTCTCCAGTTGCAAGAATGGCATCTCCTCGTATGAACTGGCCCGCGCCTTTGGCGTCACGCAGAAGAGCGCTTGGCACATGCTACACCGCATACGGCTCGGCATGAAGGACATGAGCGCTACGAAGCTTGGCACACCCGGCCCGCTCGGTAATGCCTCCGCTGGCGCTGCTCACGCCGCCAAGGACGCATGGGAGCACGCAGACAAGGCTGTAGAAGTGGACGAGGCGTTTCTTGGCGGCAAGCTGGCAAACATGCACAAGGCCCGCGCGGCGCAGGTCAAGGCCGATGCGGTTGTCACGGACGACTACGAGCAGCGCAAGGACAACAAGGCCGCTGTGATCGGCATGTTCGACCGGAGCACTCGGCAGGTACGCGCCAAGGTGGTCAAGAACGTTCGCCGCGAGACGCTACAGAAAGAGATTCTCAAAAATGTGAAGTACGGCTCTGCCGTCTACACCGATCAGGCGGTTGTGCATGACACCCTGCGCCAGAAGTTCGTACACGAGACTGTGAACCATGCCGTTACCTACGTTGACGGTCAGGTGCACACGAACAGCCTTGAGAACTTCTGGAGCCTTTTGAAGCGGAACCTTGCGGGCACCTACGTTGCCGTGGAGCCGTTTCACCTTGACCGTTACCTTGACGAGCAGTGCTTCCGTTTCAACACCAGCAAGTCCCACAATGATTACACCCGCTTCCGTTCGCTGGTCGCACAGACCACGGGCAAGCGGCTAACGTATGAGGCTTTGACTGGTAAGGTGGGGCAAAGGCAAGCAGAGCGGTTCTAAGCGCGTGGAGAAGGTACGCGACGGCCTCTACGTGAAGCGCCAGGGACGGGGGAAGCGGAAGCTCCCCTAATCTGCTCGGGGTTGACCTGCATCAGACGCCGCATGGTGTCTGTGAAGTCGGAGAAGCTACCCGCACGCTGTAAGGTGGCTTCGCTGGCCGGCCTCTTGGCCGGGTCTTCCCATTGCTTCATAGGAACACCATACGCTACTTGTTCTTCTTATCCTCGTGACCTATGAGGCCATGATGATCGTCGAGCCAGACAACGTGAAAGGTTTTCTCTGCTACGAAGCCATGAACTCGCCAGTCGTACGCGGCGCGTCCGTTTACTTTGTGCAAAGAGAACTGCCATGCCGTATCAACGCCAAGCTCATCTGGGTCGATTCCGGGAAAGCCGTCCGGCTCATTGGTGTCTACCCATTTGATCGTATGCCTATGCTCGACATCATCCTCGTTGACGAACTGATCGACAGCCATCTCGGAGTAGAAACGCATGGTTTCCAGAAGCGCCGCCACAAACTCATGCGGGCAGTTGGCAAAAGAGAAACGTGGATGCTCAGGCTGCCAGAACTTGAACGAAAAACTCAGTACCCTGGCTTCTCCGGGTACTGAGTTCGGAGCGACAATGCGGGCTCTTCTATGCTTGCGCTTTCGCTTTTCTGGCAAAGAACTCTCGCATTGATCGAACTGTTATCTCGGCATTCGACGGCGCACTTGCTGGTAGATCGCCACGCGCGTCTAGCCATGGCTTCTCTGTATGAGACAACCGTTCAAGCTGATCGGCAGTGTACTTTCCGTACACTTTTAGAACCGCGTCTATGTGTTTTGCGTATGGGTCAGCTACGACAGCATCAGTAGTGGGCATGTCAATCGGATTCCAGCGGTGATGACGATATCTCTGGAAGATTTCGGGCACTACAGGTCCATGAACCCAAGCCTGAATGGGATCTCCAAACACAGGAGTTCCCTTCAGGCCGAGGTGCCATCCCTGCACGTAATACAGAAGCTTCTGGAGCTTCAAGTTGGAAATCGGACCAGAGGATTTCTGAATTATGACTTTGGCTACGTCTCTGACGGGTGCCATCGTATCCTCCTCTTCACTGCACAGATGCCCAATTGCATCTGACTATGAGACGAGATTAGGAAGCGCTCGATGCGGGCGTCAATACCCAACACAGTACCAAGCGTGGGACTCTGGCGTGCTGTGTACCGGGTACGCCATCGTAGCGTACACCGGTACTGGGCCAAAAAGCAAGAGGAAAAATATTCTTTTGCTCCTCACCGATTCGATGCTGCCAGCCCGAATATGTCGCTGCCCTGTCACGGTACCCCCACGGTATTCCTCCCCGCATGTTCAGTCAAGTATGTTATTACCCTACGGCCGGGTATTCTCGCAAAGTATTGCATGTAAAAGGTTTAGCCGCAAGTATTGCAAAGGTGAGACTTAGCTCGTGGGCTCTGTGCATCTGTGTTTGTCTCTAGTTCTATTGTAGTTATCCGGTGAAATTGGAATGCAAGTTTCTTGGGGAGCTAAGTGATTGTGGGTGAGCAGGTTAGCGTCTCCGATCCTTCACGAGGACTTGACAAGCCGCAAAACAACCGCATGAGGCACCGGGGCGAAGCTGCTCCGTCATGGCTATTCTCCTGAGGGGTAGTGCCACTACGGGCGAAATACGGAGATCCTTCGCCTTCGGCTCAGGATGACGCCGTTCAGAAGGAGGCATTCAGCGCATGCGGATGCGGACGGATTCGGCGTGGCCGTGGAGGCCTTCGGCTTCGGCGAGGGCGATGGTGTGGGACGCGGCCGTTGCGGCCGGTGGGGAGGACGTGGTTGGGGCCGGAGATGTAGTCGCCCATGGATTGCGGGGTGTGGTGGCCGATGAAGACAGAGCCGGCGTTCTTGACCCAGCGGACATCGGCGCCGGAGTCCACGGTGAGGTGCTCGGGGGCGAGACGGTTGGTGAGGTTGCGGGCCTCGTCCACTGTCTCCGTGACGAAGCAGACGCCGTTGGCGGCGATGGATTGCTGGGCGATTCCCAAAGAGGCTGTGCCCGGAGCCGCCGGATCATCGGGGTCGGCCTGCTTGCGGGCAAGCTCTTTGGCCTGGCGCTTGACTTCGAGGGCGACTTCCTCAGCTAGGTCGGCGTTGGGAGTGATGAAGATGGGCAGGGCTTCGGGATCGTGCTCGGCTTGAGCGACGAGGTCGGCGGCGATGCCAAGCGGGTCGCCCTTTTCGCTGGTGACGACGATCTCGGTGGGGCCGGCGGGCATGTCGATGCCGACCTCGTGCTGGACGGCCTGCTTGGCGGCGGTAACGTAGAGGTTGCCGGGTCCGACGATCTTGGCTACAGCTTCCACGGATTCGGTGCCGTACGCAAGGGCGGCGATGGCCTGAGCGCCGCCGATGCGGTAGAACTCGGTGATGTTGGCGAGAAAGGCAGCGGCGAGGGTTTCGCGCGCGGGCTTGGGGGAGCAGACCACGATGCGCTCGACTCCCGCTACCTGGGCCGGCGTCGTGGTCATGAGCAGCGTGCTGGGCAGCGGGTAGCGACCGCCGGGGACGTAGCAACCGACGGAGCCGAGCGGGCGGATGATCTGGCCGACTTCCATGCCGGGTGTGGGGCGGAAGCTCCATGCTTTGGGCATCTGCTTTTCCGCGAAGGCGCGGATGTTGGCCTGCGCGAGGCGGAGGGCGGCGCGGAGCCCTTCGGAGGTCTCGTTCCAGGCGGCTTCCATCTCCTGGCGGGTGACGAGGAGAGGCTGGTCGGGGCCGAGGCCATCGAAGCGGACGGCATACTCGCGGACACCCTCGTCGCCGCCCTGGCGGACTTCGGCGAGGATCTTCTGGACGACGGCGTCGACCTTGGCGGTGGAGGCGGCGCCGCGCTGCTCGATCTGACGGATGGCCGTTTGGGCACGGGCTGCGTTCTCGCCGTAGGTCTTGAGAATCTTCATAGGGGACGGGGAACAGGGGCAGGTTCGAGATTCGAGAAAAGCGGAACGCAGATTGCGCGGATTTTCGCGCAGATTACGCGGAAGAGTTCTTCAGCGGATTTTGTTGATGGGGGGTTGGTAGCCGGATTGCGGGCGCTGGAGGATGCGAGGGTTGCGGAGCTGGGATTGCATGAGGCGGCGCTCCTGGCGAGAGCCAGTGACGACGACACGTTTGGCGGCTTCGGGGGTAGCGGGGTAGACGCGCTTGGAATCCTGCGGGTCGACGATGACGATGAGGCGGATGCCCGCGGTGATCTTCTGGCCGGCCTGGGTGCGGGTGCGGAGAGTGACCTCGCGCGGGTCGCCGTTGGGCTCCTGGATGCGCATGGTGATCTTCTTCATGTCCAGGCGCTTGGCCCAGCCGCCGACATCTTCAACGGCAAGGACGGTGGCGTAGACGACCACGCCATTCTTCTCGGCGCGCTGCTGGCGGCGCTTCTGGCGGAAGTAGTTGATCGTGCCGACGATGGCGAGGACGGCGAGGAGGATGCCGAGGATGAGGAAGGTTAGTTTCATGGGGATCAGTGAGGTGGTGTGGTTTTGGAGGGGAAAGCTTGACGCCATGTGCGCTATGGAGCGCCAAGTTACGCCATGAGGACGAAAGCGGAACGCAGATTGCGCGGATTGCTTCGCGGATTGCGCGGAGAAGGACTTTAGAGGACTACTTTGCTTAATGGGTATTCGACAATGTCGGTGCCGCCGGCGGCTTTCAGGGCCGGGATGACGTCTCGGACGGTGGACTGGTCGAGGATGGTGTTGACGGCTACCCAGTTCTCGTCGCGCAGGTGCGAGACGGTGGGGGAGTTGAGAGCGGGGAGGACGTTGAGGACGGCGTCGAGGTCGGACTTCGCGACGTTGAGCATGAGGCCGACCTGGTTCTGCGCGGCCATGGCTCCGTTCAACATGAGAGACAGCGTTTCGATCTTGCTGCGCTTCCACCCGTCGGCCCAGGCAGCTTTGTTGGCTATGAGCTGGGTTTCGGACTCCATGAGGGTTTCGATGATGCGGAGGCGGTTGGCGCGGAGAGAGCTGCCGGTTTCGGTGACTTCAACGATGGCGTCGGCGAGGGTGGGCGGCTTGACTTCGGTGGCGCCCCAGGAGAACTCGACGGTAACTGGTATGCCGCGCTCGGCGAAGTAGCGCTTGGAGAACTCGACGAGCTCGGTGGCGATGATCTTGCCGGCGAGGTCTTCGGGCTTCTGGTAGGGCGAGTCCTCGGGCACGGCAAGCACCCACTTGACGCGGGTGCGGCTGGCTTTGGAGTAGGTGAGAGACGTGACGCGCTCTACGTCGGACTGATTTTCCAAAACCCAATCGTTGCCGGTGAGGCCGGCGTCGAGAGCGCCGTGCTCGACGTAGCGGGCCATCTCCTGCGCGCGGACGAGCATGCACTCGATTTCGGGGTCATCGATGCTTGGGAAGTAGCTGCGGCCGGAGGCGGCGATGTTCCAGCCGGCCTTGGCGAAAAGAGCGATGGTGGCGTCCTGGAGGGAACCTTTGGGAATGCCGAGTTTGAGTTTGGTGCTCATGCGGGGTGGGGATCTCCGGGCAGTATCGGTGGGCCGCGTTGTACGTTGTACGTTCTACGTTGTACGTGGGTGGCGCGGGCTCTTACGTACAACGTCGAACGTACAACTTAGAACTTGTTCAGCTCGATGGGCTTGGTGAAGCAGCTTACAGTTCCTTCGTGACAGACGAGGCCGTCGCCTTCGACTTCGACGCGGAAGAGGAGCGCGTCGGTGTCGCAGTCGGTGGCGGTGGAAACGATGCGGAGGCGGTTGCCGCTGGTTTCGCCCTTCATCCAGAGCTTGGAGCGGGTGCGGGACCAGAAGGTGACGAAGCCGGTGGCCTGGGTGTGCTGCCAGCTTTGCTCGTTCAGGAAGCCGAGCATGAGGACTTCGCCGGAGCGGGCGTCCTGGACGATGCCGGCGATCATGCCGCCGGCCTTGGCGAAGTCGAGCGTGGGGTTCTGTGTGGCGCTCTGGATATCTGTTTGGGTGGGTTCAGTCGCGGTCATTGTGGTGTTTTGTACCTTCAGCGTTGCGGTGATGGGTGCGATGCCGCGCAGCAAAAAGCCCGCTCGCGGCGTTCGCGCTGGGCGGGCTTGGAGTCCGATACGGTTTGCGCTCTGTGTTAGATCGCTCCGGACAAGGCCGCCAGCACGCCCGCGGCGTGGTGATGGTGGTGTCCGTGATGGTGGAGGCAAACGCGCATCGGTTTTAAGGCTAATGGCGCGGGGCGGGCGTGTCAACCCGGCCGGCGCGCCTGCGCAAGCCACACGGCGCGGCCACCTGCGTTTTGCCAGTCATCCACCACGTGGGCGAGGACATCAAAGCCGATGCCGCGGAGCAGGTCCCGGTACTCTTCGGTGCTCAGGCTGGCATGGAAGAGCGGGTCTCCCCGGTACTCCCCGATGGCTTCTCCGTGAGTGGAGCCGGTGTTGAACATCAGGATGGCGGAAGGTGCGGCGTGTGCGGCGAAGACCCCGAACATGCGGCGCTGGTCGCCATGCGGAAGATGAAAGTAGCTGTCCCAGGCAAGGATGCCGTCGAAGTGTTGCCCAAGCTGGAGTGAGCGCATATCCGCTACGAGCCACTGCTGACCGGGGAGGCGCTGGCGAGCCAAGGCGATGAGGGTTGGCGAGGAGTCGACGCCTGTGACACGGAAGCCATGTTCCACCAGGTGCTGCGCGACCGGGGAGCCTGAACCGCAGCCGAGGTCGAGGATGCTGGCGGCGGGCTGCAGCGCGGCGAGGAAGCGGTCGTGCCAGGGTTTCTCGAGCCACTCTGCGGAGCGGCGATCTGCGTCCCAGGCGCGGGCGTGACGCTCGTAGAGGTCGATGATGCGGTCAGCCGGTCCCTGCATGTCTCAGGGTCTCGCAGATAAGCACAGCGTGCAACGGGAGCGGATGGACGTAGCCGCTGGGGAGCTGGAGGAATGGACAGTTGCGAAAGTGTCCTGCCCTGGCGTCTTTGATCTTCGCTGCGGGCGGATAGTCAAAGCATGGAGGTTCGTATGCAGCGAACTGGAAGTGTCTGGACGCGGATGGGGATGAGTGGGTTGATGTGCGCAGTGCTGTTCGGCGGACAAGCGCGGGCGGCGGTGAGCGGCGAGGACGTGGAGCTG
Organism: uncultured Acidobacteriaceae bacterium; assembly: GCA_964236875.1. GTDB lineage: Bacteria > Acidobacteriota > Terriglobia > Terriglobales > Acidobacteriaceae > Granulicella. The sequence goes on from CAXSHQ010000163.1 coordinate 9,768, forward strand.
AAGGCAACCACAATCGCGGGG
>CAXSHQ010000164.1:0-2100 GCA_964236875.1 uncultured Acidobacteriaceae bacterium
GGTAAGGAATGCAAAACGTACCGGGCGCAATTGCCCGAACTTCTGTTGGAAGACGGGTATGCCGCGTCGCACCCTGAGCTTGCGGCTCATAGTGCGGAGTGTCCGCCCTGTCTCGCGGAAATGACCGGGCTGCAACACACCTTCGCCCTGCTAGACGAGTACAAGGCTCCTGAACCCTCCGCTTTCTTTGACACCCGGCTGCACGCCCGCCTTCGGGAGGCGCAAACGGCCGCCCCGGAGGGCTTTTGGGAGCGGATCCGTTCGTTCCTGCAGTTCAGCACGGGACGCAGCTTCCGCCCGGCGGTCGCGGGCGCTCTGGCGACTGTGCTTCTGCTCGCCGGCGGCGGAACCGCTCTGAAGATGCATCCTTTTGGTTCCAATGGCCTTGTACCCGAGTCCTACACCGTGACCGATCTGAAGGTTCTGGACAACAATGAGCAGGCCGAACAGCAGATGGGGCAGCTTCTTGATCAGTCGGGCTCGGAAGATGAAGAGACTCAGCCGGCCAGCTAAGCTGCTGGTGTAACTGGTCTTTCGTAGCAAAGGACCGGTCCGGTATGATGGAAACGGTTCTCCTACATTTTTCAAGCTACTTGTCGCACGTGATGCCGTTCTTTCGCCCAACTCGTAGCGCTCTGCTCGTGGCCGCGCTTGCGGTGACGTTGGCGCGGATCCCTGCTCAGAGTGCCCGCCCGCCCGCCGCGACTCCTGCACCCAAAAGCAATCTGGCTCCGATTCAGCGACATCAGCACCCGAACGTCCGTCCCACGGGCGAGCACCTTGCTGAGTGGATGAACAGCCACAAGCATCTGACGCCCCCGCAGCAGCAGGAGGCGTTGGCCCGCGAGCCAGGCTTTAGTTCCCTGCCGCCCTCCACGCAGCAACGCATGCGCGATCGCCTAAAGCAGCTCGACGCCATGCCTCCGGAAAAGCGTCAGCACATCCTGGAACGCAATGAAGCTGTCGAGCACATGAGCTCTGAACAGCGTGTCGAGGTGGGCAACGCCATGCGGCAACTGGCGGCGCTTCCTCGCGACCAGAGTCGCTACGTCGCGCGCACCTTCCGCGGATTGCGGGAGCTTACCCCTGAGCAGCGTCAGAATGTCCTGAACTCAGACCGCTTCAGCAACTTGACCGAGGCACAGCGCGCCACCCTGAACAGCCTACTCAAGGTAGAGCCTCTGCTGCCGCCTCCGTATGACGGCGCTGCCAACCCACCTCCGCCTCACCCGTAAGGCATGGCTCAGGTCCAGTGCTCTACTTCTTGAAAAAGTTCTTCGCGAGGAAGAGTACGTTGGCAGGGCGCTCCGCGAGTCGCCGCATGAAGTAGGGGTACCACTCGGTGCCGAACGGCACATAAACGCGCATACCGAATCCCTCCGCGACCAGCTTTCGCTGCAGGTCTTTCCGGATCCCATACAGCATTTGGAACTCAAAGGCCCGCTTGTCCACATTGTGGTCACGAACGAAGTTCCTTAGCTTCTCGATGATGGCTTCGTCGTGCGTGGCCATGCCGCAGAACACGCCGCTGGTTGCCATGCGCTGCATGAGCGTGACGTAGTTGGCGTCCACGTCGTCCTTCGCCGGGTACGCGATCTCCGCCGGCTCCTTGTAAGCACCCTTGCATAGCCGAATGCGAATTCCCTGTCCCAGCAAGCGTTCCGCATCCGCCTGCGTGCGGAAAAGATAGGACTGGAGCACCGTCCCTACCGCGCCTTTCCACCTCTCGTGGAGGCGCTCGGTCATCGCGATGGTGGCTTCCGTGTAGCTGGAGTCCTCCATGTCGATGCGCACGAAGTTTCCGTTGCCGGCCGCCTTCTCCACCAGCTCGCCGACGATGCGCTCGGTCAGCGCGGGCCCCGCGCCGTGGCCGCCGATATCCATGCCCATCGCCGTGAGCTTAAGGCTGACATTGGCGCGCAAGCCACGCCGGGCAATCTCATCCAGCAAGCGGTGATAGATCGCTGCGGATTCCTCCGCCTGCGACACCTGCAGCACGCTCTCGCCCAGCGAATCCAGCGATACATCGATGCCCTCGCGATTCAGCTGCGCGGCCACATCGAGAGCATACACGAAACCGGAACACACGGCGGCGACATC
>CAXSHQ010000164.1:2110-6794 GCA_964236875.1 uncultured Acidobacteriaceae bacterium
GGTCATGCCGGCCACAAACCGCCGGGAAACACGCTTGCCCAGTGTCGACCGCTCTGAGAAGGCGCGAAATGCCTTGTTCGTCGAAAGGGCGATAAAGAACGACCTTAGCAACCTCGATAGCCTCCCGGCGCTTGCGTAAACAAGGGTCATTTTCGCACACCCGGCGGAATGTGACGCGGCCAGGCTGCAGGGAGCAGGGACTTTGGAAGGGGTTTGGAGCCTACTGGGCTTCGGCGCCGGCCTCGGGCTGCGCGGCCTCCGGGGCTGTCATCATGGTGCTGGTGTCCTTCATCGCGGCGATCGCCTGGTCGTAGCGTCCGCGCACGGAGTTCGCCCGGATCTCAGCCATCTCTTCCAGCATCTTCATCCCGTCTTTCAGGTAACTGATGCGGCTGCGTTCATCGTGCCCCCATGTCACCGGCACTTCGTCGATGCGGTACTTCAGCTTGCGGGCGATGAAAAGGAGCTCGGGGTCGAAGCCCCAGCGCTCGATCGTCTGCAGGCGAAAAACTACCTGCGCCGCTTCCCGCTTGAACGCCTTGAAGCCGCACTGCGTGTCCTTGAAGGGCAGGCCCATCACCACGCGCGTGAGCTTGTTGAAGCATCTCCCGAAGAAGCGCCTGTACAGCGGCTGACGCACCGTCTGCCGCTGTTTGGCCAGCCAGCGAGAGCCAATGGCCACATCCGCACCCGCGCGGATGGCCGCGAACAGCCGTTCGGCTTCTTCCATGGGCGCCGACAGATCGGCGTCGGTAAACATGACGATCTCGCCTGCGGCCTGCAACAGGCCGTTGCGCACGGAGTAGCCTTTCCCCCGGTTCTTCCCGTTCTTGATCAGATGCAGACGCTGGTGGCGCAACGCCCAGCGCTGCACAATCTCCACTGTGTCGTCGCTGGAGCCGTCATCGACGATCAGCACTTCCGCATCCCAGCCGCAGCGATCCGCGCAGGAGAGCACGCGCTCGAGAGTGACCTCGATACGCGCACTCTCGTTGTACGCCGGAATGACAATGCTCAAATCCGGATGCATAGGGTCGTTGGTACTTTCTCCGGGAACAGGGCGTGCGGAGCGGAATCTTTCAAGGGAGTCCGCGCAGATGCGCGGTTCATCTTACGTCATTCGTCGGACGCTGCGACAGCTTTCCCGGACGCAGGAACGTTACTGGGACACGCTGATACAGTGAGCATATGCCGGAAGACGTTCCCCCGCAGCCTTCATCGAGTTCCGGATATCCGCAGTCCCCGGTACCCCCGCCTGCTCAGGCCCCACCGTCCAGTGCCCCTGGACAGCGCAATCCCTACGCCGCCTCTTTCCCGCAAGGCGCCGCGCCCGGCTACCCGCCGCCACCCTACGCCTACGCTCCCTATCAGCCGGGCGGATACCCCATGACGGGATGTCCGCCTCCCGGCTTTCCTCCGCCGCCGTCGCGGCGCTCCGGTTGGTTCTGGGCTGCCATCACTGCGGGCATTCTTGCCGTGATGGTGCTGATCTTCTGCGTGTTCTTCGCCTCCGTAGCCAAGACCGTAGCCGGCAGCAGCGACGTCTCTTCCGCCACCGAAGACTCCATCGCTGTCATTGAAGTTAGCGGCGTCATTCTTGACGCTGACAAGATTGACAAGCAGCTCCACAAGTTTTCGACCGACTCCAACGTGAAGGCGATCATCCTCCACATCGATTCGCCCGGAGGCGGCGCAGCGGCTTCGCAGGAGATCTATCACGAAGTGCTGCGCGTCAAGGCGGACAGCCACAAGCCCATCATCGCTTCCGTTGAAAGCGTAGGCGCGTCCGGCGCGTATTACATCGCCTCCGCGTGCGACAAGATCTACGCCAACCCGGCCTCCGTGGTGGGCTCCATCGGCGTCATCATGGAGTGGACCAACTACGGCGAGCTCATGCGCTGGGCAAAGCTCAAGAACGTCACTATTACGCACGGCGAGCTCAAGGATGCCGGCGACCCCACGCGCGACATGACTCCCAAGGAGCAGGCCTACTTCCAGTCGCTGGTGGACAACATGTACACCCAGTTCGTGCATGACGTAGCGACGGGCCGCCATGCCGAGGATACGAAGATCGCCCCCCTGGCTACCGGCCAGGTTTGGACCGGCGAGCAGTCGCTGGGTCTCGGCCTGATCGATACTCTCGGCGGCTACCGTACCGCTCTGCTCGAAACAGCGACCAAGGTTGGCATCAAGGGTGAGCCTCACATTGTGCGGCCTGATAAGGAGCGGCACGGTCTGATGGCGATCCTGAACGGCGATCAAACCGACGACCTGTTCCCCAACCCCTCGAAGCTGCTGAACCGTGCTCCCGGGTTCTACTTTCTCTGGAGATAATCGACTAGCTTGGCGCGTTCAGTAAGCGCATAAGGTGCCTCGCTGAACGCCGGCGCGCGTCCATTGCACCCTCTCTGGGCCCAACTCCACGCTCCCCGCAAGCGCTTCGATCTCGCAAACACCTTTGTACCGAAGCGGGCGGCTCTGGCATACACTTAGAGCTTCTTTCATCCGCTCTGTTCCCGGAGGTACGCCATGACGAAAGCCGACCTGATCGATCAGGTGACCGCGCTCGGAGATCTCACCCGGCGTGACGGAGAGGTCATTGTCGATACCCTGTTCGACTCCGTCGTCGAGGCCCTGCGCAACTCCGACAAGGTAGAGATTCGCGGATTCGGCAGCTTTCGGACCCGTCAGCGCAAGTCGCGCACCGGCCGCAACCCCAAGACTGGCGCGGCCGTGGCGGTCCCCGCCAAGCGCATTCCCTTCTTCAAACCCAGCAAGGAGCTCCGCGACCTCGTGAATGCCGCTGCGCTGAAGGACGCGTCGGCCGGCCATGGCAAGGCTGAGGCCACTGGCCACACCGCCGATGCCAGGCAGTCGCCTGCCGCCGTTTAGCGGGGCCGCATCTCCGCCGCTGCAGTCACGCGCTACACTCACAATCAAAGGCATGCCCCCCGCGATCTCTGCACAAAGTCTCACCCGTGTCTTCCACGGCTTCACTGCGGTCAACGGCCTCGACCTGACCGTGGACTCCGGTCAGTTCTTCGGGTTTCTCGGCCCCAACGGCGCTGGCAAATCGACCACCATCAAAATGCTGACCGGCCTGCTCGCCCCCACCGCCGGGTCCATCCGCATTCTGGGTGAAGACCTGCTCGCACAGCCGCTCGAGGTCAAGCGGAACATCGGCGTCGTTCCCGAAGGCATGGCTCTCTTCGGCAAGCTCACGGCCCAGGAATACCTCACCTTCGTAGGCCGCATGTACGGGCTGGACAAGGCCACCACCGCGCAGCGCTCCGCCGAACTGCTCGAGTTCATGGGCCTCTCCAATGAGCGCCGCAAGCTCATCGCAGACTTCTCCCATGGCATGGGCAAGAAGCTGGCGCTGGCCGCCGCCGTCATCCACGGACCCAAGGTCCTCTTCCTCGATGAGCCCTTCGAAGGCGTGGACGCCGTCGCCGCCAACACGCTGAAGTCCATGCTGCAGGGCATGATCGCGCGCGGCGCCACCATCTTTCTCACCTCGCACGTGCTCGAAATCGTCGAGCGTCTGTGCTCGCACATCGCCATCATCGACCACGGCCACATCGTCGCGCAGGGCTCGCTGGATGAGCTCCGCGCCGGCGTTCAGACGCGTCTCGCTCCTCCTGCGGAGGGAGACGGACGCTCTCCTGAAGGCGGCGAGCGCCTCACGCTGGAACAGATCTTTCTGTCGGTAGTCGGCACCGAGCCTAACAACGCCTTTCCGGAGCAGGAGCTCGCATGGCTCAGTTAGCTGAGCCGCCTGCTGCGTGGGAGCGGCGGCAGACATGGGCGCAGTATGCGGCTATTGTCTGGCTTCGCTGGCGCATGCTGGTGAACATCTCACGGCGGTCTGACAAAACGGGAGAGATGGTCGGCCGCATCATCCTGTATGTTGTCCTCTTCACCTTTGCCGTGTTTCTCACGTTCGCCGCAGGTGGAACCGCTTGGGCGTTCACCAGCCGCGGCCACCTGAGCGCCCTCTGGGTGGTGTTTGTGGCCATCTTTGGGCTTTGTCAATTTCTGAACATCAATCTGGGCCAACCGGGCACGACGTTCGATCCCACCCAGCTCATACGATTTCCCGTGCGGGTGCCGACGTATGTAGCCATCCGATTGTTCTTCAACCTGCTCAGTCCCGCGAACGTAATGGTCACTCTGATGTCCATGGCTGCGGCTTTCGGCGTGACGCTCGCGCAACCCGGCCTGTTGTTTTATGCCTTCGCCGGCTGCGGCGTCTTCGCACTCACCAACGTTCTTTTTTCACGAATGGTGTTCGCGTGGATCGACCGCTGGCTTTCCACGCGTCGCGCGCGCGAGGTCTTTACCGCCGCTATCTTTGTGTTTTCACTCGGCGTTCAGTACGTCAACATTTCGTTCAATCCAGCGTATGGCCACTCGCACCGCCACACCAACCCGGTGACCCGGCAGCGAGTGGATGCCACCGTAAGTGCTTATCGCCGCGCCGAGCCGCTTCTGCGGTACCTTCCGCCGAACCTTACCGCAGACAGCATCCAGGCGGGGGCGCGTGGAGAACTGGGCAGGTTCGCTCTCGATACCGCCGCATGCGCTGCGTACGGCGCCCTGTTCCTTCTTGTCTTCGCGATGCGAATGCGCACGGAGTACCACGGAGAGGCCTTCAGCGACACCGCCGCTTTGTCCTCGCTGC
>CAXSHQ010000164.1:6804-9771 GCA_964236875.1 uncultured Acidobacteriaceae bacterium
CGTTCCGTCTTCCGTCGTCCTCGGCAACGCAGCACCTGTGCCGGAATCTGGATTCCTGTCTGCTTCGCTGCGAGCGCTCCTGACGAAAGAGTGGACGTACATGCGGCGCAACACGGGTTTGATCTATGGGTTGGTCACGCCGCTGTTTCTTGTCGTCCTGTTCGCGCTGCGCGTGGGCCGAAGCTTCAACTCGCCCTGGGTCTTGCCAGTGGCCATCGCGTATTCGATGGTCGGTATCGCACCAATGAGCTACAACTCGTTCGGTCTGGACGGCACCGGGGCGCAGATCTACTTCATGGCGCCCGTGCCGCTGCGACGCGTGTTCCTCGCAAAGAACCTGCTGCACTTCGCGTTGGCGCTTCTGGAGGTGGTGGTCGTGGTCGCGGTGATGGCGCGTGTTTCCGGAGTGCCTTCGATCATCACGTTTCTGGGCCTCCTTCTGTGGGCAGGCGGCAGTCTGCTGCTCAACACCTCCCTCGGAAACCGGCGCTCCATCTCGGCGCCCAAGAAGATCAACCTCGGCCGCATGGCTGGCAAGCAGGCCTCGCAGACCAGTGCGCTCATAAGTCTCGGCATTCTCCTGGCCTGCGTTGGCTACGGAACGAGCGTGCTCGCGCTGTCAATGTATTTCGGCCTACCCTGGCTAACGCTGCTCTGCTTCGCCGCCCTGGCCGCAGCGGGTGCTCTGGTCTATCGCCGCAGCTTGCTTTCCATGGAGAGCTACACGCTGACCCACCGCGACTCGCTCTTCGAAGAACTCGGCAAAAGCTAGCAGTTCTCCTCTGGCTGTAGTCCCCTCCTGAAGGGCATCATCCTGAGTCCTCTCTTGAAGGCGTCATCCTGAGCGAAGCGAAGGATCTCTGTAGTTTGCCCGAACCGGAACTACCCCCGGCTGCACAGCCATACCTGACGCTACTCCACCGCGCCGATCACACTCAGCATGCGTCCGGTAAACCCGTGCTCCGCCCGGTGCGAGAAGTACTTCCGCCGACCGTTTTTCAGGCGAGTACACGCGGTGCACTCCGCCGGCACGCTGATCCCGGCCTCGGGCACACCAGCGTCCAGAAGCTGCCGGCGGTTCGCCTCGATCAGATCCAGATGAATCTGCGGCCCAATGTTGGAGTGGCCTGGTGCCCGCGCGGTGAGGAACAGTAAAGGGTATTTGTCTCGAACAGGATCGGAGTCGTAAACCTCGGAAAACAGCGCAGGAGAATAACGGAACTGACTTTCGAAGTCGAAGCGGACCTCTTCGCCCACGGCAAAGCAGCACGCCCCGATGGCTGGCCCGATCGCCGCAACCAGATCTTCCGGCCTGCTTCCAAATTGCAGCCGCATGCTGCCCACGCCGCGCTCCACGATGCGCGCCAGGGTTCCCCGCCAGCCGGCGTGGAACGCCGCCACCGCGCGCGTGCGGGTGTCCGCCAGGAGCACGGGAACGCAGTCCGCTGTAATCACCCCAAGCATCAACCCGGGACTTGCGGTCATCAGCGCGTCGCCGCGAAGTGTGGGCCTGCCTTCCGCGGTGATCATCCGGCTAGCCGCCGCCGCCGGCGTGCCCTCCACCGTTCGGATTAAACCTGAGTGGATCTGCCTGACCGTAAGCAGCGGAAGTGTGCCGCCTGCCGTGGCAGCATCCGTGACAGCATCGAGGAAGCGCAGCCTATTCTCGGCAACCACTTCCGGAGCGTCGTCTTTGGTCCAGCCTAGATTCTGCTCACCACGGCCACCATAGACCGAGGTGCGCCCACCCTGCCGCGTGCTGAAACCTGCCCGCAGCCAAGGAAATCGGCTCCAGTCGGCAACTCTCAGCAAACCGGGTGTTCCGGTTCGAACCACCGCTTGGCGCTCGGCAGCCGGTGTGACCTTCCGTAGCCGCTCACCATCATGCCACGTGCCGCTGCGGGTTCGGCGGCGGCCGTGCTCAAGGCCTACGCCGGCCAGAACAGCGTCTACAGCTGCAATCGCTTCTGCGCTATCCAGAGTGGAGTTCACATCCCAATTTTACCGGGCTTAAAAGTTTCGGGCCCGCCTTCCGGCGGACCCTTGAGAGGCTTATGGGGGAGGGAAAAACTGAGGAAGTAAAGAGGTGCCGTCCAGAAAGACAGCAAAAGAGGATTGCTACGAAAGGAATGCTAAAAGATCGCCTCTCAGTTACTCCATACGATGCTCCAGGAGAACAGAAGTTGCCTGTGTACCGGAAATCAGCGCAGGGTACCTCCCGAGCAACCTCGGACAGGCGCCACCCGCGATGTACCGTCCAATCACCTGAACATAATTGTTGCGCCGGGCTGTGTTTGCGTTCGAGTGCCGCCTTTATAAATCAGCTTCTTGCATCACATACCCATCGGCGGTACCATACCGCGACACTTCGCATGACGACTTCTCCCCAGATTGCCTCTCATCTCCTCCGCTCACGGATCGGAAAAGTCTGTGTGGCCATCACCGGCTCCACGCCGGCGGAGATGCTCGAAACCGCTGCCGAAGTTCTCAAAGAGACATCTTTCCTTGAGTTTAGGCTTGATTATCTCTCGAAACCGATCGATGCCCTCCCAGAGCTGAAGCAGTTTCTCTCCGACCGCGGCGCTCTGACGGCGATCGCCACCTGCCGGTGCAAGGACAACGGCGGCCGCTTTGCAGGCAGCAACCAGCAGGCCCTTGCGATCCTGCTCCAGGCAGCCGAGGCCGGCTTCGCCATCGTGGACATCGAGCTGCAGTCGGTCGAGAAGCTGCCACCCGGCACCATGGAGCAACTCCGCGCCGCCGGCTCGGCGGTCATTATCAGCTTCCATGATTTCGAGGGGACCCGCGACCTCGACGCAGTCTACAAGCGCATCGAGCCCTTTGCCCCCGACTTCATCAAAGTCGTGCCTACGGCCAAGACCCTCGCCGACAACGTCACGTTGATGCGCTGCCTGGCGAGCATGGAGGACCGCGCTAACGACAATGTGGTGGGTATCTGCAGGGGCG
>CAXSHQ010000165.1:0-1813 GCA_964236875.1 uncultured Acidobacteriaceae bacterium
CAATCTACGAGAGAACTCCAGTTCCAATTGGTAGAGATTTCCGGGGGCAGGTCAGATCGAACGTGACCATCCAAGTGGCAGGACGAAACGTCACTTTGTCTATCGATCTATCCAAAATGATGAAGATGGAAAAGACGATCACAACCGCGTCATCGACGTTCGTGAGCTTCGAAGATGTTAGCTGCACAAAGAGAAATGGCTAGTGGATGGTCTCCGTGAAGCCACCAAGATTGCCGCGGAGGCCGTGCTGCTTTGGCTGAAGTTGATATTCAAGGATGGGACGCAGAAAACAGCGCCAGCTTTCGTCAAGGAACATAACAACAGCTTTTGGTTCTACCTGCATCAACCTAGCGCTCTTGTCTCTTCGGAAGGCAATTATAGATTTGACGAATCAAGAGGGATGGGCTCATGCTGAGGTATGCCCATCCCGATCTTGACGGCATATGTCGCAGCCCGCATGACCACCCTCCCAAATGGGCTGCCATGCTGACCATGTACTGCGATGAAAGTCTCGAAGCAGACGGCGGCTATGCAGTCGTGGCAGGTTTTATAGGCACCGAAAGCCAATGGAACGATTGCATGAGGCGGTGGTGCGATGGCTTGGGATCTCGCCCGAGCCTGCACATGAAAGACCTAAGAGGTTTTGAAACCGACAGGCACAAGGACTTACTTGAGCGCCTCGGGCGCATACCGGAGGACTCTGGTTTGGTTTTGGTCCAAGCTAGTGTGCGATGCAGCGACTATATTGACCTCGTTGAAGGGAGAATGGGCGAAATGGCCGCTACGGGCTATCTAATGGCTACGCTAATCGCGCTCTCCGCTGTGGTGCAAACTTTTCCCGATACGGAGCGGTTTGAGCTCATCTGCGAAGAGCAACTGATATACGCGCCAACGAGGGCCGCCCTACTGACGGCTGCCAGCAAGCATAAAGATTGGCAAACCCCAGACGGGCTACCCAGACTTGCAAAATGGTCATCTATGGCGAAAAGCACGATCTTGGAACCTGCGGATTATGCCTGCTACGCGACTCTCCAGAATCTGCGCGATCCTAAATCAAGAAGGGCACAACTGTGCTCACCAATTCTTCGGAATCGGCGCAAGATTGGATGGTCGCCGACAAAAGAGCAGGTTAGAAGCATGTTCGATAACTACATGAAGCTAGACATGCCCTCTTGGCCAATGAGCAGAGATAAAAAGAAGCTTATTAGAGCGGCATTCAAAGAAGTGTACGGAGCGCATTGATGACAGAAAAAGAGAACTTTGATGCAGGCCTGGCGAAGCTGCTGAAAGCGAACCCGCAGATCGTCAAGGCAGCGATGGAGCAAGAGAAGCGGGAACGAGAGGAGGAGCGTAGACTCAGGCGAGAAAGGGGTGAAAAGTGAGTGAGGCAGAGCAAAGACAGCAACGCATGGAGCTTTTGTATGAACTGGACCAGCAACAGCACCTCGTAGATAACCTTACAGAGCGCGGAGCTAGGGAGCGGGACGCGTTTAGTGCGTTCTCCAACTTTCTCAATTATGAAACTCCCCTTCAGGTCGAGGGTGAGATCGTCGTAATAGACGGGAAAAGAATCGCATTATCGGTGTTTGACGTGTTGACTATCCTCGAACACAAGCGAGAGATGCGTCATGCACTTGCGCGGCTAAAGGAGCTCAAGACGCGGGCACAAGGGTTAGGCATCAAGATCGTTTAGCCCTTGCGCCGCGTTTCTTCCAACCGCGATGTTTAGTTGACCGTTTCTCCCACCTTGCCGGTGACTTCGGCAAAGGTAAGGCGCTTACCGGCAACCTGCGACATCACAGCAGAGAAGCGG
>CAXSHQ010000165.1:1823-9763 GCA_964236875.1 uncultured Acidobacteriaceae bacterium
TTGTAGCGGAAGGTTTGTTCGTCCAGGTAACGGAACAGGTGGAACGGTTCCACGCTGATGTAGGTTCCGCCGATACCGCGCTTGAGCAGAGACCAGAAGTTTTCGAGGCCATTAGTATGCACCCGACCGTTGACATACTCGACAGCATGATCGACAACCTGATGGGCGTAGTCGGCCGCGAGGCCGTCATACGAGAGCAGGAAGTCAGTGTAGAGAGCCGCACCGGCCTCGACATGCTTCCGAATCTCCGCTTGCAGGACAGGCTTGCGGCGGCTCGGAACGACGCTGGTACGGACTTGCCCGCCACGCTCAAGTATCCCCATGACGGCCATTTTGTCTTTGGTCCCGGTACCAGTGATGCGGCGCTGACGCTTCGCGATGTGCATGTTCCGCGCCTTGCCGCCGATGAAAGTCTCGTCTGCTTCCACTTCGCCACCGTTGCCGCCGATCTTGAGCAGCGAGCCCGCCTGCATCGCGAGGCGGATGCGGTGCAGCATGAACCATGCGGATTTCTGAGTTACGCCCAGGGTACGGGCCAACTCACAGGAAGAGACGCCATTTTTGCTGTTGGTGATGATCCAAACGGCGGGAAGCCACTTCTCAAGTCCGAGAGGAGAATCCTCAAAGATGGTGCCCACCTTCGCGGTGAACTGACGCTTCGCGTGAGCACTCTTGCATTGCCACTTGTTCTGCTTCGCAAGGAACGAAACATCGTTCCTTGCACAGGTAGGGCAGGTGATGCCATCCGGCCAACGATGCGCGACCATGTACTCGCGGCAATGGTTCGCATCGGCGAAGTGGATGATGGCTTCTTGCAGGGTGCGAGGGCTTTCCATAACCAAAGAATAGAGGCTCTATCTTGATTCTTCAAGTAAATAATTGCCCTTCGGAAGACTAGTTGGTTGGAATCTGCTTTTAAGCAGGAAGCTACTCTAGAATTCGGTATCATCGCAATCTTCAATGCGAAGGCCAATGTCGGGATTTATATCGGAGAGTCATTGGGTGGATGAGCAACTGAGATCGCGGCTGTCTTTGCGACTCTTCTGGTAGTTGCGAATTGCTTCCTCTTCTAGCGCCGCGACAGCCTAATCCAAGACAAAAACACCCCTCGTTAGAGGGCGAGGGGTGCTGTCTTTTCGAAGTTCTACGGTGTCACATTCGCTGAGGCCCACCAGAAGCTGAGCGCATTTTCTCAGCAATCCGTGTAGTAACCCGTAATGTATAGCTCGCCATGATCGGCCGCTTTTTTCAAGACTGAACCACGAGAAGGATCTAGCGTATCGACACTCAAGGCTCCAATGTGAACTCTGGACGTTCCGCAATTGAAGTTCGTGGGACCAGCGGATGCCGTAACGTGAAAAAGAATCGTCGGGTTTACCGCCAGAAATAAGTGTGACTGGAAGTAAACTCTCGTGAACTTTTGCCACGCACCTTTCACGTTTCCATCGTATTGGGAGCTAAAAAGGAATTCGTCTGGGGTCGGGCCTTCACGCCGAACCCAACTTTCAGTGTGGCTAATACATATCTGATCGAGGACAGCTAAAACGGTTCCAGAGGAGTCGGTGAGTTTTATGTCGTAGCTGCCATCTTGCATGACGGTGCAGTATGTCGCTTCATCCGTCTTATCAGTCGGAGATCGCTGGAAAGGCACCCTGAACTGCACCACGCGCTCTTTATTCGAATTGATTCCTTCTTCAGTCTTCATTTTTCACCCGTGGAAATTCTTAAATGAACGAGTGAAGAGTATCACGAGGCCAGCGTGGGACTCCAGGTGTTATGAGGTTCACTCGGGCAGACTGGCGTAAAGGTCGTCAAGCTGCGCGATGGTCAACGACGGGAACCGGGCGAGACTCTGTTCCTTCGCCTGAGCAAGGTAACTGTCGAGGACGCTCGTCACAGATGCGCGAAGCATATCTTCGACCAAGGTCAGACCTTGCTGCGATGCGACGACGGCCACAGCCGGGAACGTGACCGTATCAAAGATCGCAAAGTCCACGACCTCGAAGGTGTATCCGACCGAGATGTCGGAGGTGGCAGGGTTGGCAGTTTGAAGCGCGGCGGTAATGCTCCCGTTAGCGATGGTGCGGACCACGCTCGTCACTGTTACGAGGCCGCCTCCACCTACTAGGAACGGAATCGCTTGACCATTCGCATCGACAGATGTCACCGTCAATGTTCCCTTGGTTATCAGCGGGCCGGAGCTATCCATGAAGCAATCGGCGGCGATGATGTTGATGTAGTTCAGTGCGGACATTCAGAGTTCCTCCGGGCAGGACAAAATTCCGCACAAGGCGGGGTCACTGGTGCTTTATGAGTGACAGGGGCGATATCGGCGAGGTGGGTACCCTTCTCGCAGGATTTGTCTGAGGCGCTCGACGAGTATTGGCGTGGAGCTCTTACGTGAAGCTGCGAGATCACCATTTCGTTTAGTCCTGACAAACGCGCTTGTGGTGAATAGACAGGGTTTGGGGTGTGACTGTCCTTTAGGTCGCGCCTTTAGCGCTCAGTGCGATCTCGCCCGTGTACCCAGGCTTCTTCCGGGCTCTTATAGGCCGCGCTTTGCGCGCCGAAGCCCATATGTATGGAGCCCGCGCACCGAGGCTATTCGCCGTCGAGGAAGGCCTTCATGTGAACGGATTGGGAGTGGGTGATGCCGAGCGTGCCGGTGGATTTGCCGTTGACTGTGATTGTGTAGGTGCCGGGGCGCGTGCCGAGGTCGGTGCAGTGGCCTCCGAGGCCGCAGCCGGCGAGGGCAGGTAGCAGGCAGAGCAGGAAGGCGAACAGCGCGGGCAGAATGCGGCGGCGGCGCAGGCCGAAGAGCAGCGCGGCTAGGGCAGCCAGCGCGAGGGCGAAGCGGCCCGTCGTGCCGGCTACGAAGTACTGATTGGAATCACTGCAATTGTGCGGGGCTTCCGGATGAATGCCTAGCTGGGTGGAGCCGCCGCCGGAAGGGATGGTGACGGTCACGAAGGTGCAGGTGGCCTCCCAGGGCAGATCCGAGCAGCTCAGGGTGACGGGCTCCTTGAAGTTGAGGCCGGGGGTGACGGTGACCACGACCGTGCCGGTGTTTCCGACGCCCACGGACATATCCGATGGAGTGACTTTGAGGGTGAAGTCGTTGCCGTTGGCGGTGGTGGCGGCGATGACGATCTGGATGAGCGAAGCGCTGCTGAGGGCGGTGCTTGGGTCTGCAGGCGTGAAGGTGGCGGTGATGGGATGCTGGCCGACGGCGAGCGTGGAGGTAGTGTAGGTGGCGACGCCCTGCGCGTTGAGCGTCACGGTGCCCAGCGTGGTTGTGCCATCGGTGAAGGTGATGGTTCCGGTGGCAACGGCAGTGGTCCCTCCGAGCGCGACCGCGGCCGTGAAGGTGACCGACTGGCCGAAGGTGGACGGGTTGAGGCTGGAGGTGAGGACCGTGCCGGAGGTGGCCTGGATGACCTGCGCGAGAGGGCCGCTACTCGAAGGATCGAAGTTGCGGGGCGGGTCCTGGTTGGGGATGGGCGTGGGAATGTAGCTGGCGACAATGGAGTGCGTGCCGGCGGCAAGCGTCGTGGTGGTGAAGGTTGCGATGGCGGCGTAGTTTGTGCCGGTGGGACCGACCGCGGAGGTGCCGAGAAGGGTTGTGCCCTCAAGGAACTGGACGGTGCCGGTGGGCACGGCGTAGGGCGCGGTGACGATGGCGGTGAACTGGAGTCCGGTGCCGTAGCGCGAAGGGGTAAGCGCGGTGCTCAGCGTGGTCACAGTGGGGTCGGGCAGGATGACGACGGTGTAGGTGATGGAGTCGGAGGGCTCGAAGTAGTCGTTGCCCTGGTAGGAGGCGACCATGGTGTGCTTGCCGGCGCCGAAGCCAAGGAAGTTGGCGTCGTTGCAGCGTTGCGGGCCGCCGGTGGTGTTAACGCCGCCCTGCACGAGGCTGCAGACCAGTTGGCCGTCGAGATAGATGTAGAGGAAGCCGCCATCCGTGCTCACACCGTTGGGTGGAGGGATGGTTACGGGCGCGGCAGCCACGACCGCATCGATGCCGTTGGTGTAGCCGATCTCCTGGCCGTAGTAGATGGGGGTGACGAGGTTGGTGATGGTGGTGACGCTGGGCAGGCCCTTGACCACGTGGGTGCCGCTCAGGTTGATGGACGAGTAGAGGGAGTCGCCGGAGTAGGTGGCGGTGAGCTGGTGGGTGCCGCGCTTGTAGTTGGGCGAGGTGAGGAGGACGGTGGCCTGGTTGTTGGCCGTGCCGGTGCCGACGGAGGCGCCATCGACACTGAAGGCCACGGTGCCGGTGGGGGCGGCCGCGCCGCTGGGTTGTGTGATGACGCCGGTGATGGTGAAGTCCTGGCCGTAGAGCGAGGGCTCGGGCGTGGCGTACAGATTGCCGGTGACTGCGTGGGGCTTGATGCTGTTGAGCAGGACGGTGATGCCGCCGGTGTTGAGCTCGTAGGTGTAGGGCAGCGCGCCGCCGTTGACGACAGGGTTGGCGAGGACGGGGCCACCGTTGGCGACAACGAGGTCCTGCGCGCCATCGTGGTTGACATCGCCGGTGGCGACGAGGTTGATACCCTGGCCGGCGAGGAAGTGCTGCTCCTTGCCAAAGGTGCGGTTGCCGAGGTTGTAGAGCACGGCCACGAGATTGCCGTCGGAGAGAACGAGGTCAGGCTTGCCGTCGCCATCGATGTCGGCCATGGCGAGCTCGTAGTAGTTGCGCCCGAGGGTCAGGACCGTGGGCGTGGAGACGAAGTTGCGGTTGCCCTGGCCCCAGTAGATGTAGAGGCTGTTGGGCGTGGCAGGGTCAGGGTGCGCGGGATCTGAGGCCAAGTTGTGGTACAGCATCATCGCGTCGCCGTATCCGTCTCCGTCGAGGTCGACAAGCTTGAGCGCGGTGGGGAAGATGCCGGTGCTGGGGAAGTGGCTGGTGCTGGCGTTGACGCTGACGTAGCCGGCGGGCGCGAGGAGCGCTGGCGTCTGGTAGTTGGCGGCAGGGCTGAAGGTGTTGTCGCCATTGTTCTGGTAGACGAAGAACTCGGAGTCGTCCTGCATGAGGATGTCGTGCTTGGTGGAGCCGGGGTTGAGGAAGCCGGTGGCGACGAGGTCGCAGGCGTCTTCGTCGACGTTGATGCTGTCGTTGGCGGTGTCGGCGTAGAAGACGCTCTGGGGCATGGTGCCCGCACGGGCGACACGGCCGCCGAGATAGGTGGCGTAGAAGCTGACGTCGAAGTTGGCGAGGTCGGGGATGCCGTCGCCGTTGAAGTCGCCGACGGCGGAGTGGCCGTAGTGGGAACTGTTGGCCATAGGCGCGGCCTGGACAGGCGCGGAGAAGGTGCCATCGCCGTTGCCGAAGTGGATGGTGGTGCCGTCGGGGACGGGCGAAGTGTCGGAGGAGGGCGGCAGCGGCGGCTGGCCATCGAGGGTGATGGCTACGTCGAGGCGGCTATCGCCGTCGAAGTCGCCGGTGTAGAGGTGAGGAAAGACGGTGCGGCGGGCGTTGGTCTGGGCCGCGCCCACGGGCGAGGGGGAGGCCGTGGCCGCGAAGTTACCGGCGCCATCGCCGGTGAGGAACTGGACCTGGGGGATGCCGGTGGCGACGACGGCGTCCAGGCGGCCGGAGCTGGTGAAGCTGCCGAGGGAGAGATCGAGCGCGGGCTGGCCCGCGGAGAAGGCGGGCGAAGTGAAGAAGGTGCCGTCGCCGTTGCCGTAGAGGATGGCGATGCCTTCGGGGGAATCGAGCGCGAGGTCGAGGACGCCATCGCCGTTGAAGTCGGCGAGAATGGCGCTGGAGCGGCCGGGGCCGCCGTTGTAAATGCCCTTGAGCGCGACGGTCATTTGCCCGGTGCGGCCGGTGACGGGGCGCTGACCGAGCAGGACGCCGATGCCAATGGGAGTTTCGGTGATCAGGTCCGGGATGCCATCGCCATTGAGGTCGCCGGCGGCGATGAGGTGGCCGCCGTTGCCGGTCAGGCCGTTCCCTGCCCCGATGGCCGGGATGGCGGTGCTCAGGAGGCCGTAGGCGGCGGTGTTCTGGAAGAAGAAGAGGGCGCCGTTGCTGTCGGAAAGGAAGAGCTCGGGGCGGCCGTTGCCGTCGATGTCGGCGAGCTGCATGGAGTAGACGCCGTTGGGTAGCGTGAAGTTGAAGGCGGAGCGAAAGGTACCGTCGCCGCGGCCATAGAACGGGGTGGCGACGTGGTTATCGCTGAGGACAAGAATGTCGAGAATGTTGTCGCCGTTCAGGTCGGCGACCAGGAAAGGGCCGGTGCCGTCGGTGAGCGGGAGGGTGGAGATGACGGTGCTGAAGCTGCCGCTGTCGTTGCGGATGACGGAGAGAGTCTTGTTGGCGGTGTCTTCGGCGAAGAACGTGGGAGCCGTGCTGCTGGTGGTGAGCTTGCCGAGCGCGGCGTAGGTCCAGACAGGCGTCTGCAGGCCGACGGTGGAGAGCGCGGGTGAGGAGAGGGTGCTGGTGAACGTGCCGTTCCCTGCCCCGAGCACGGTTTGCACTTGCGTACCGGAGATGAAGTGGACGAGGTCGATGTTGCCCGTCGCGCGGGTGTCGCCCAACGCATAGCCCTTGTTGATATTGCTGAAGGCCACATGGGGGAAGGCGGAGGCGGTGAAGTTCCCTTTACCGTCATTCAGCAGAATGCTGAATGGCGCGGCCGCCTGGGTGGCGGGCTGGTAGCCCAGGTATGCAAAGCCGGGCGCTTTGCCGTTGATGAAGGAGGCAGACTGAATGTTCTGCGGCCAGGTGCCGGTGGGGACGACCGTGGGCTGCGAATAGGCGAGAGTGGCCTGGGCACACGCGGAAAACAGCGGCAGCAGGAAGACTGCGGCCGTGAGGAGAAGGATCCGGAGGAAGTGCGGCTTCGAAGGCATGTCTTGACGCGGAGCGCCTGAACTTGAGCCTACGGTTGCGCACAGCCCCCATAAAGGACGGAGTGCCCGGAATGACATGAAAGAGGAACCACGCGCGATGCCTCTCCGCTGCCTATGGCAGAATGACAGTGTTCCCGTCCCCGCATCCGCGGACGAGCTGATTCGTGGCCCTGTGAACCTGCCAAACTCCATTACGCTGAGCCGGATCGCCTGCGTGCCGGTGCTCATCTGGGCGCTCAGCTCGCACTCGCCGATCTCCGGCACGCACGGAGAACAGGAGATCTTCGCTTCGGCGGTGTTCATCCTGGCGTCGATCACGGACGGCATCGACGGCTACCTGGCGCGCAAACGCGGGCAGATCACCACGATGGGCATGCTGCTGGACCCCCTGGCGGACAAGCTGATGGTGACCGCCGCCTATATCGTGCTGGTGGACTATAACCCGCGGATCGTGCCGCCGTGGATCGCGGTGCTGGTGATCGGGCGGGAGTTCCTGGTGAGCGGGCTGCGGTCGATCGCGGCAAGCGAAGGCTTCACCATCGAGGCCAGCGAGATCGGCAAGCTGAAGACGGTGATCCAGATCGTGAGCGTGGTGGCGGCGATCCTGAACCACAAATGGGATTACTGGGACTTCGGCGGGCCGTTCTATATAGGCGTGCACTTTATTGCGGTCTGCGCGATCTACTGGATGACCGTGGTGTCAATTATCTCGGCGGTGGACTACTTTGTGGGGTTCTGGAAGAAGATCGACCATGCGAGTGGGCGGCGGCGCAAACGGCGTAGCGCGGTGCTTAGCCGGAAGAAAGTAGCGGCGACCGGCGCCAGTGAGTAGTGGGTAGTGGGTAGTGGGTAGACCTTTGGACTGTGCCTTGCGTAGCGGGAGCTAGGTTCTCTCCAGTTCTCAGTCTTGAGTGGTGAGTTGTCAGTACCGTCACGCCCAGGAAAGTGCCGGGTCGGAACTGACGCTGCTGCAGCAGCGCGCGTCTATCGTTATTCCCGCAGTTTCGTGCCACTTCGAACACCTACCGAGCTCCTTCTGTGTTCTCAGACGAAGTGCACCAGGCTGCTAAGGTCTTGTTGCC
>CAXSHQ010000166.1:0-9186 GCA_964236875.1 uncultured Acidobacteriaceae bacterium
GAGGTCCTGGTACAGCAGGATGGTGTCGATGCCGGCACGGGTTACGCCCGCGGTCTGGGCCTGAATGTTGATACCGAGGTCGAGGAACGGAGGCCCGGTCTTCTTGTTGTTCACAGCCACCAGCAGGATGGGCTGGGTAGATTCCGTGCCCTTATAGCCGACCGTGTAATCAGCGTCATAGCGGCCGTCGGAACGGATGTCCGAAAGGAGGTTCTCGATCTGCTGTGTGTCGACGGGCTGGCCGACGAGAGGCTGGAACTTGCGATTGACAGCAGCCGTGACGCCCGGACTGGGAGCATTTACCTTGACCTGGTAGATGGTGGTGGCGTTGGGCCGCTGCAGACCGTGCTTGCGGGCGAGATAGGCGCTCCACTGATCGTCGGAGACGGCGTACTTGAGCAGCGCGGCCTTGTTCTTCTCAGCGGCCTCATAGCCGCGCTTGGCCAGGTCGGCGGTCTTCAGGTAGTCGTTAGCCGTGAAGCCGTTGGTGTCCGGGGTGATGACCACGTCGGCGAGCTTGCGGTCGCGGGCTTCGTTGGCCTCGATACCGACGGCGAAGGCGCGCTGGAGCACGCCCAGGATGGAATCGAGGTCGCCCTTGCCGACGGGGTCGAGCGGCAGGCTGATGGCGAGCACGACGTCGGCGTGCATGGCCTTGACATCCGCGGTGGGCAGGTTCTGGAGAATGGCGCCGTCGACGAACTCATGGCCCTGGTACTCGAAGGGGCGGAAAACGCCGGGGATGGAGGCGGAGGCACGCACGGCGTCCTGCAGGGAGCCGCGGGCAAAGGTGACCGTCTTGGCGGCGTTGAGGTCGGTGGCCTGGCAGCGGAAGGGGATGGGCAGGTTGTTGAAGTCGGTCTGGTCGTTGTAGTTCAGGAACTCCTTGTCGAGAAGCTCGTTGAGACCGGTGTCGGTGAGGAGCGAGTTGCGCAGGGCCGCGCCATGCTTGAGGCCGACACTGATGCCGCCGGGAATCTCCCGGGTGTCCTCGCGGCGGCGGAAGGAGCGCGACGAGTAGGAGGACGAGATGCGAAAGACGCTGTTGACCGACTCATCGGTGAGGATCTCGCTCATCTCCTTAGGGGTTTTGCCCGTGGAGTACAGCGCGGACAGAATGGAGCCCATGGAGGTGCCGGCAATCACGTCGACCGGGATGTGGTGCTCCTCGAACCACTGGATGACGCCGATTTCTGTCATGGCCAGAGCCGCGCCGCCGCCCATCGCTAGGCCGATAACTGGACGCCCCTTGGGCAGATTCGCGGGGGGCGTGGAGGGATCCAGAGGACCGAGGCGCAGCTTGGTCTCGGAAGCGGCGGAATCGCCCGCTGTTGCGGGTTTGGCGGAGGATTTCGGGTCCGTTCCCGTTTTTTCCTTGCTGTCGGTGCCTTTGCCGCCGAGGCCGCCGGTAGCCGGCTGGCCGGCCGGTGTCTGCTGGGCGTCGGTCGGGGTCTTGCCCTGCTGGGCCTTGGCCGCCTGAGCGTTGCCGACGGTCCGCTGAGCGGCGTTTTCCGGAGTGCCCGCCGGCGTGGCTGCCGTTTGACCACGGAGTGCTAGGGGAGCCAAACAGGAGCCGGCTAGTGCGCACAAGGTGCAAAGGAAATAGCGGGCCCGCATGGGGGTGGGGGCAAACGGCAGATGCATCCTCAAGGACTCCAATGTGTGCGCAAACTCACCCACAGCGGCAAGCGTCCAGTCTGCAGGGTCGTACTGGGAGAATTAGACGCGGGCGGGATAGGAACCGGTGCTCCGGCACGGGTGCACCCGTGCCGGGCTTGGTATCACTTTCGAGGCAGCTTCTAGCCGGGCAAGCCCGGGTTACCGCGTGTACTCCTGGAAAAGCGCGGGGAACTGCTGCTGAAGAGAGGCGATCTTGAGGATGTCGCACACCTGGATGTAGGGGTTGTGCGGGTTCTTCATGGCGTAGTCCTGGTGGTACTCCTCGCCGCGATAGAAGACTTCAAGCGGGGAGACTTCCGTGACGATGGGGCGCGGGAAGATGCCGGCGGCGTCGAGCTGCTGCATGTAGGCGCGGGCTGCCTCGGCTTGCTCGGGCGTGGTGGTGAAGATGGCCGAGCGGTACTGCGTACCGAAGTCATTGCCCTGGCGGTTCTTCTGCGTTGGGTCGTGAACAACGGAAAAGAAGATGCGCAGCAGGGTGCCGTAGCTGACCTCGTGGGGGTCGTAGACGATCTCCAATGCTTCGGCGTGGTCGGTGTCGCCGCCACAAACGGCACGGTACTCGGCGTTGTGCTCGGCGCCGCCGGTGTAGCCCACGGCCGTGGCTGTCACACCCTTGACGCGCTGGAAGACGGACTGCACGCCCCAGAAGCAGCCGCCCGCGAACACTGCGGTTTCGCGCTGGCCTGCCTCCCAGCCGCTGGCGGGCTCGACGATGTCGTGGGTGGGGGCGGGGATGGGTTCCTTGCGGGAGCTTGCGATGGCCATACGTCTCCAGACTGCGACGACTGCCCAGAAGGCGCCGAGCACAATCAGCAGCCGGAGGCTGAGGACAAGCAGGGCATGGGTCGTCACGGAAGTTAGATGACCGGGCCGGCAGAGCCGATGCTGCACTGAAAATGGTGCAAGCCGGAACTTTGTGAACCAAGGTAGTTAACACCGGGTTCAAGGCTTACTTCAGGTGTGCTCCACGTGGAACCAAGGTAGTAAACACCTGATTCATGCGGTACTTGAGCTGTTAGCGGGTGGTAAACAGCTACAGTACCGGCTCGAGGAATATGGGTAACTAGCCCGGCGGCCAGCCCATGGAGCGCCCGCCAAGGAGGTGGACGTGGAGGTGGTCGACGGTTTGGCCGCCGTCGCGGCCGGTATTGATGACGAGGCGGTACCCATCGTCGAGACGGTAGGCGCGCGCGAGGTCTCCGGAGGCCACCAGGAGTTGGCCCAGAATCCCGGCGTCCTCGGGCAGCGCGTGCGCGTGGGAGGCGATGTGGCGCTTGGGAATGACGAGCAGGTGGGTTGGGGCCTGCGGGTTGATGTCGGCGAAGGCCAGGGTGTCGGCGTCTTCGTGCAGGCGCTTGGCGGGGATGGTGCCGGCGACGATTTTGCAGAACAGGCAGTCAGGCTGTGCCGTCATTTGGAATCCTTTGCGAAGTACTTGGGCTCAGAGCCGGGCGCCCAGGGGTTGTAAGCGTGGGCGAAGGCGGCGCGCCGGCCTATCGCCGGATGGGAGTAGGTCCAGAACTCATAGAAAGGACTTGGATTGGGATCGGAAAGACTGGTTTCGCCGAGGACGTCGAAAGCGTTTTTGCCGGAGACTTGTGGGTCGGCGACAATGCCGTGCACGGCTTCCTGGCCATAGACGTCGGCGGCGTGCTCATGGCTGCGAATCATCGTGTTGTAGAGCGGCTCGCTCAGGGCAGACAGCAGGGAGACGGCGAGCAGCAGAACGGGGAGCGTGCCCCAGTCGTTCTGGTCGGGAATGCGCCAGGTGCTGCCGAAGCGGCGCAGACTCCAGCGCACGAAGAGGAAGCCAAGGAAGAGACCGAAGAAAGAGCCAGCGATGCTGAAGATCAGGCCCTGGACCAGATGACCGAGGACATAGTGACCTGATTCGTGGCCGAAGATGAAGAGGATTTCGTCGGGCGTGGCCTTGGCGATGGTGGTATCCCACACAACCACGCGCTTGGAACTGCCGAAGCCTTCCACATCGGCATTCAGCGTGGTGACCTTGGCGGAAGCCTTCATGAGGAACATGCGCTCCGGCGGGATGTCCATGTGGCCTTTGGCAACGACGCGCTCCAACTGCGTCACGAGCTCGGGATGGCTCTGTTGGAGAGGCTCATGCTTGTAGAAGAGTGCGGAGAACGCGGGTGCGCCGTAGAAGCCGAGCAGCACAACGAGGCTCCAGACGCACGAGAACACCAGCCACCATGTTCTGGGCAGCTTGCGGATGATCCAGAAGAGAAGCAGCACGATGAGAGTGCCGCCGAGCCAGACGAGGACCAGCGGTTTGAGTAGGTCAAGAGCCCAGCTTCCCCAGCCCTGCACGGAGAAGCCGTAGGCGAGCGACAGGTGATGGGAGTAAATCTCCAGCGGCAGGCTCAGCAGCGTGGAAGCGAGCAGGAAGTACCGCATGAAGAAGTACGCCTGGGCGAAGCGGCTCTTACGCCTGGCCACGGCGCGGTCGCGCATCCACGCAATGGCTCCGGACCAGAGCAGGAGCAGGAGCGAAAGGATGCTCCAGGCGATCTCCACGAAATGCAGGGTGGTGCCGATGGTGGAAAGGTGCTGGGCCTTGGCGAGGTTGTCCGGCGGAAGACTGTAGTCCGGGATGTTGCCGTGGAGCGGGTGCGAAGCCACCTGCTGCGCGGCGTAGACGTTCGCGGCGTGCTCAGCGGGAGTTTCCGCCGCGTGTGCAGAAACGGCGAACGGCAGAAGGAAAGAAAAGAAAAGCAGGAAACGGCAAGCGCGCAAGGGACAGCCTCGGAAAACCGGTAGGTCTGGCCCTAAGTGTGCCGGAAGGAAGCGGATGCGCCAAGCCGCCCTGGTGAAAGGCCGCCTGGCTACAAAGCCTTGCCGCCGTTGTAAAGCGCACGATCTGGGTGCGCGCTCGGCGGAGGAAGGAAAGACGAGTTACTTGGTGTCCGAAGGTTGCGGCTCCAAACCATAACCGCTACGGGCAGCTACGAGGCAAGGGCTGAGGACGATGAGGATGAAGGCTCCGGCGATGGCGAGGTCATGCATGGTGTTGGTCTTTTCTCCAGTTTTGTGCGTTGCGTGTTGGGCTGTTCTTTGCAGCTCCGTAGTGAACAAATCCAGATTGCAGGGGGTCTCGCGAAAGAAACATTCCTCAAGCGTGCATTGTGCTGGCCTGAGCGTAGCGAGGTTACGAACAGTTGGGGAGGAGGGGGTGCACGGTTAGTAATAAGTTTTTGAGTCGGAAGAGAGTTACGGCCGTGCCGAAGGAGCTGCCCATAATCCAGCTCGAAGCTCGTTCTGCATCCCAAAGGGAGGGTGAGCTGACGTCCAACCGCACCGGACAAGGAAGAACGTCAAGGCGGTACACTCGGGGCAGAGGCGGCGCCTGAATCCTACGGATTTATGAGCAGGCCGCCTGAGAAAGCGGGCTCGTCTTCATGTCTCCTGTTTCCACGTCGTTTCGCACGTTACGTTCCGGCTGTGGCCGGGCGGTGCTGCTGTGCGCGCTGGCCGGAGTGTGCTCCGCAGCCTCCATTCACGCAGGCGCGTATGCGGCCTCACCGAAGCGTCCGAAGGGTGGATCCGCCAGAAGCGTGCCCGCACCTGCCCCTGCCGGGAAGTCTGAAAAGAACGGCAAGCCCGATTCCGTGCTGCTGGATGCCATGAACGGGGAGCTGCATCGGGCGCTCACGGAGCTGGGCAGCGGCAAGGGCCCGGTGCCCGCCGCGAATGGAGCTAAGCCAGGCGCCGCGGCTCCTGCGGCGCAGCCGAAGCCGTACTTCCTGAGCTACTCGGTAGCGGACGCGGAAAGCGTGAGCCTGACGGCGCAGTATGGGGCGATCACCGGTAACGAGGCGAACCATTCGCGCACCGCGGATGTGCAGGTGCGGCTGGGCTCGCCGGTGCTGGATAACACGCATGGCGACCACCGGACCAGCGCGTTGACGACGCTGCAGCTGCCGCTGGGCGACGACCGCGCGGCTATCGAGCGGACGCTCTGGTATGCGACCAACCGCGGTTACGGCAAGGCCTTGGACGCGCTGGAAAAGGTGAAGACCGAGCAGCAGGTGCGGGCCAAGGAAGAGGACACATCGGCGGACTTTTCAGCCGAGAAGGCGCAGGTGGACGAGCTGCCCGCGGCCTCGCCGCTGGAGGTGAGCAAGCCGGAATGGGAGCAGCGGCTGCGCGACATCACGAGCGTATTCCGAGAGCATGGCGATATCTACTTCGACACGGCGGTGATGCAGGCCACGCACCAGACTGACTACTTCGTTTCCAGCGAAGGCGCGCGGGTGGCGACGCCGAATGAAGTGGCGCGGCTGGTGGTGGTGGGGCGTACACGCGCGGCGGACGGTATGGACCTGTTCCGCGTTGAGACGTGGGAGGCGGACTCACCGCAGCACCTGCCCGACCAATCGACGCTGCTGACCAAGACTCGGGAGATGGCCAAGAACCTCGAGGACCTGCGGCAGGCGCCCATCACGGAGCCCTACAACGGGCCGGCCATCCTTTCCGGCCGTGCGGCGGCGGTGTTCTTCCATGAGGTGCTGGGGCATCGGCTGGAAGGGCAGCGGCAGCGCGGCGACCAGGAAGGCCAGACCTTCACCAAGCTGCTGAACAAGCCGATTCTGCCGAGCTTTCTTTCGGTGGCGGACGATCCAACCATGCGCGCCTACGATGGACATCCGCTGAGCGGCTACTACGCGTTCGACGACGAAGGGCAGCCGGCGCGGCGAGTGAACCTGGTGCAGGATGGTGTGCTGAAAACGTTCCTGATGTCGCGGCAGCCGGTGTCGAGCTTTGGGACTTCGAATGGGCATGGCCGCGCGGAAACGGGCAAGATGCCGGTGGGGCGGCAGGGCAACCTGATTGTGACCTCTACCAAGAGCGTGAGCGATGCGGAGCTTCGCGAGCTGCTGAAAGCCGAAGCCAAGAAGCAGGGCAAGGCGTATGGGTTGTACTTCGAAGACATCAGCTCCGGCTTTGCGGTAACGACGCGGAACTCGCCGCAGGCGTTCTCGGTGATTCCGCTGGTGGTGTACCGGGAAATCGTTGACGGCAGACCGGACGAGCTGGTGCGGGGTGTAAGCATTGTTGGGACGCCTCAGGCGGCGCTGGGCAGCATCCTCGCTACGGGGAACCGGAACGACATTTTCAACGGCGAGTGCGGCGCGGAATCGGGGACGATTCCGGTGAGCGCGGTGGCCCCGGCGATGCTGATGAGCTCGATCGAGACGCAGCGGCAGGCGCAGGGCACGTCGCGGCCGCCGATCGTGCCGCCTCCGCCGGTAGAGCCGACCGTAGGCAAAGGCGGCACGAAGGGTGGGCAGTGATGGCAAGTCGTACTGTGAGCCGCATCCTGCTTGCGTCTGCAATTTTCTCGGCTTTGACCGTTCGTTGCGCTACGTCGCAGAAGAAAGAAACGGGGCCACTCGGCGGCGCTACGGTAGCGTCGGTCAAAACTGAGCTTCCCGGGAACGATCCGTTGTTGACAGCGATGCAGCAAGAGCTGGCGCGCGAGAAGGAGCTGCTGAGCCTGCCCGGCATGCAGCGGCCGTACTTCATGGAGTACCGGCTGGAGGACATCCACAGCTACGAGGCGGTGGCGAACTTCGGCGCGGTGACAAGCGAAAGCAGCCGCAAGCAGCACGTGGTGCGGGTTGAAGTGCGTATCGGCGATTACGCGAGCGATTCGAGCTCAGCGCGCGGGGATGGGTCGCTGCAGCTTGCGCCGCAGGACCAGGATGTGGCGGCGCTCAAATATGCGCTGTGGACCGCCACCGATGAGGCGTACAAGAACGCGCTGAGGGCGTTTGCGAACAAGCAGGCCACGTTGAAGCGCTTCCAGAACGCGCCCACGGCCAACGACTTTACCCCAGCCAAGCCGGTGACGATGCTGGAGCCGCTGCAGACCTTTGCGCTGGACACGGCGGCATGGAAGCAGCGCATCGCAGAGGCGAGTGGGCTCTATGCAACGACGCCGGAGGTAAAGGGCTTTGCGGGTGACATCCAGTTCTCGAGTGCGAACGTGAACGCCGTGGTGGTGAACCGCTACACGGTGAACACCGACGGGACGGCGCTGCGGCGCGGGTACTCGGGCTACCAGGACTCGATCAGCGTGCAGACGCAGGCGCCGGATGGGATGCAGCTTTCGCGCACCAACGGATCGACCGCGACGACCGGCGCGGGACTGGAGTCGGCAGAAGCGCTGCACAAGCGGACGCTGGACAACCTGAAGTCGCTGGAAGAGCTGCGCAACGCGCCGGTCGTGGAAGCCGAGGATTATCACGGGCCGGTGCTGTTTTCCGGCGATGCAGCGGCTGACGTGTTCAACCAGCTGTTCATCCCCAATGTGGAGGCGGACCGTCCGGAGCTGGGAACAACGGCGCGCATGCAGGGTGCGTATCAGTCGAGCCTGAAGACGCCGGTGCTGCCTTCGTTCCTGACGGTGGTGGATGATCCCACGCGCGGCAACTTCGATGGCAAGTCGCTGGTGGGAGCGTACAGGGTGGACGACGAGGGCGGGGCGGTGCAGCCGCTGATCGTGGTCGACCACGGCAAGCTGGTGGACTACCTGATCGGGCGCGAGCCGGTGAAGGACTTCCCTGCCTCGAACGGGCATGGCCGCGCGGCGCTGGGGCAAAGTGCGCACTCGCGCGCAGGCGTGGTGATCGTAGAAACGGCCAAGCCGCTGACCAACGAAGAGATGCGTGCCAAGCTGCTGGCGCTGGCCAGGGAGCAGGGCCGCGATGTGTACGAGGTGGAGACGCTGGGTAGTGAGCTCTCGCCGAGGATGCTGTACCGCGTGTCGCCGAACGGCAAGCGCACGCTGGTGCGCGGGGCGGTGTTCGATGAGTTGGACCAGCGCTCGCTGCGGTCGGGGATCATTGCCGCCGGCGGCAAGCCTTGGGTGGAGCAGACGATTGCGCCGGTGCCGGAAACGACGATTACGCCGGCGCTGCTGTTTGGGGATATCGCGGTGAAGCGCGCGACGGAGCAGCAGGGAAAGCTGCCGTACTATGCTCCGCCTGCGGCGGAAAGCAAGTGATTCGTGGCTAGTGGTTAGGGATTAGCAAGCGCCTCGCTTGCGGTACTTAAGATCTCCTAAACACTAGCCCCTCATCACTAACCACTTGCCTGCCATGAAGACTACGCTGCACATTTCGGGCAAGCGGCTCGCGGAGAACTTCCGTGCGGTGGGCCGTGTAGTGGGTGCCGATGCCGCAGTGCTTGCGGTGGTGAAAGCCGACGCGTATGGACACGGCGCGGAGCTGTGCGCGCCGGTGCTCGCCGACGCGGGTGCGGCGTGGCTGGGCGTGGGAGATGCCGAGGAAGGCGCGGCGGTTCGACGAGCGTTGCGTGAGGCGGGATACCGGGGCACGCGGCTCCTGGTGATGTGCGGCATGGAGCCGCAGGACGCGAACGCAGTGGTGGAGCATCGGCTGACGCCGGTGGTGTGGACTCCGGCGCATGTGGAGGCAATGGAGCGGGCCGTGCACACGGTTGGGCTTCAAGGTAGGAAGC
>CAXSHQ010000166.1:9218-9484 GCA_964236875.1 uncultured Acidobacteriaceae bacterium
TCACCGCACGGCGGTGCACTTGAAGATCGACTCGGGAATGTCACGGCAGGGCGCTCAGCCGGGCGAGGCGCTGGCTCAGACTCTTCAGCGGCTGGCTGAGTCTTCATCACTCTTCTGCGAAGGTGTGCTGACTCATCTGGAAAGTGCAGAAGAGGTGGGCTCCGCGATGACGGCGCTGCAGCAGGAGCGTTTCGCGGCAGCGCTGCAGCAGGTGTTTGCGGCGGGGCTGACGCCGCAGTGGATGCATCTGGCGAACAGCTCGGCGG
>CAXSHQ010000166.1:9494-9736 GCA_964236875.1 uncultured Acidobacteriaceae bacterium
ATTGTGCGGACGGGGCTTGCGGTGTATGGGCATTGCCTGCCGCTGA
Organism: uncultured Acidobacteriaceae bacterium; assembly: GCA_964236875.1. Taxonomy (GTDB): domain Bacteria; phylum Acidobacteriota; class Terriglobia; order Terriglobales; family Acidobacteriaceae; genus Granulicella. The sequence goes on from CAXSHQ010000166.1 coordinate 9,541, forward strand.
CGCCGGCTTAAAGGGTTGGCGCGGGGTTCGAGCCGAAGCTTGCGCCGCGGCTCGCGCCGGTTCTGCGCTGGACTACGAGGGTGATCGGCGTGCGGGAGGTGGCGGCGGGTGAGCACGTGGGCTATGGCGCATCCTGGAGGGCGGAGCGGCCTGCGCGGCTGGCGCGGGGGGCCTGGGTGCCGCAGGCGGGGCTGCG
>CAXSHQ010000167.1:0-7126 GCA_964236875.1 uncultured Acidobacteriaceae bacterium
GTCGTAGGTGATGTGGTTGTTCTTGTCGGTGGTGGGGACGAGGGTGAAGTAGTCCCGCGCGATGTTGAGCTGCATGGAGCCGCGCTGGAAGGTCTGCTTGTCGGTGGAGAAGAAGGTGCCTTGCGTGGACCAGTAGGCACGGCCGTGGCCGCGGGTGACGATGCGGACGGCGTTGGCCTGCGGGGCGAGTTTGCCGGGGTCGAGCGTGAGGGAGAAGGCGCCGCCCTTGACGACATCCGCGTGCGTGAAGTGGCGGCGCGCGGCAGAGGTGTTGTTGATGAGGACTTCGACTTCGAGGTCGGCATCGAGCTCGTGGGTGGCGGCGAGGAAGTCGGTGAGGCCGTAAAGGACGAAGGCGGTTTGCTGCGTGCTGCTCCACCACATGCCCTGCGTGCGCTGGGAGGCGAGCCAGAGGGCGGCGCGGGGGAGCAGGCCGGAGCTGGGGTCGGCGTGGACGAGGAACTTGAGGGCAAAGGCGGTGGACTCGGCGGAGCCGTCGGAGTCGATGTCGAGGAGCTCGTTGCGGCCGGCAGTCCAGGAGGCGAAGTCGCCTTCGATGTGGGCCTTGGATTCAAGCAGGTGGGCGATGTCGGTGGCGCGGGTGGCTTCTGAACTCCCGGCGTCGAGCATGGCCAGGCCGGTGTAGGCGAGGGCCTGAGGGCTGACGTCGTTGCGGCGCGAATAGAGGGTGTCGAGTTGTTTGGGGTCGTTCTTGCCGGCTTCTGCAAGGGCGTAGACGACGTAGGCGCGGAGCTCGGGCTTCATGCGTGGATGCTCGACGAGCGCTTTGGAGAGGAAGGCTACGCCAGAGTCACTGAGAGGCTTGGCGGCGGTGTAGCCGGCCTTGGAGGCTTGCGCGAGGCCGCTGACGACGTAGGCGGTCATGAAGACCTGCGAGGTGTCTTCCTTCCACCAGCCCCAGCCGCCGTCGGCGTGGTGGTAGTCGGTGAGGCGCTGGAGGCCGGCGGCGACTTTGGCGTCGAACTGGGCCTTGAAGGTGGCGGGGTCGGTTTTGCTGGGTGGGATGCCGAGTTGTTGCATGGCCTGCCCGACGATGATGTTGGGCAGGAAGGAGGACATGGTCTGCTCGGTGCAGCCGTAGGGGAAGGTGCTGAGGTAGTCGAGCGAGGAGAAGAGGGAGCCGGCGATGCTGGGCGAGACCTGCACGGTGAGGGCGTGGGCGGCGGGGTCGGTGTTGCCGGGGAAGACGACGGTCTTGATGCCGTCGGCGTTGTTGTAGAGGACGCCGGAATCAGGGAGGGTCTGCTGCACGCCGTTGGGCTGGATAGGAACGGTGAGCTGGAGGGCGTCGGACTCCTGCGTGCTGAGGGCCTTGGCCGTGAGCGTGGCGGTGCCGATGGCCGAGGCGCGGAGATGGTAGAGGGCGGTGACTTCGCCCTTGCTCGCGACGGTGACCTGGCGTGAGCCGCCGTCGAGGATGTCCACGCCGGAGGCTTCGAGCGAGAGAGTGATCTGCTTGGCGTCGGGCAGGTAGTTGTGCACGATGACAGGGATGGTGGCGGTGTCACCCTTGCGCAGGAAGCGCGGCTGGCCCATGCGGACGATGATGTTCTTGCGGACGAGGACGCGGTTGAGCGTGGAGCCGAACTCGGAAGCGGCGGTGTTGGCGCGGACGGTGGCGCGCCAGGTGGTCAGCGAGTCAGGGAAGTTGAGCGAGACACGGGCGTGGCCTGAGCCATCGGTGTGGACGGAAGGCTGCCAGAAGGCGGTGTCAGGGAAGTCCTTGCGGATCTTGGGCTGGACGACGTTGTTGCCGGGCTTGACCTGGGCGAGCAGTGGGCGGTAGCGCGAGTGGCGCTCGGCGAGCAGGGGTGAGCGCAGGCCGGCTTCGCCGGTGAAGTAGTAGGTGAGGGAGTCTTCGACATCGGACTCGATCTCGCGCTTGGGGTAGAAGTGCTTGACGATGTCGCCGGAGGTGTCGGGGTGGAGCGTGTAGATGGCTTCGTCGACGACGCCGAAGCTCAAGTCGGCGGAGACGGGGCGGCCGGCGAAGTCCTTGGCGAGCACGTCGTAGACGGCGGCCTGGCCGGGCTGGAAGACATCCTGCGCGGGGGTGATGGAGACCTGCAGCTGCTGCTGGGTGGGTGGGACGTTGAGGGACCTGGTGGCTTTGTATTCGACTTCGTCCTTGATGAAGAAGGCTTCGACGGTGAGGTTGGGCTGCGAGTCGCGGGTGATGGGGACGTCGAAGCTGAGGGTGGAGCTGGCGGTGTCGAGGACCTTGCGGAACTCCTGCTGATAGCCGGTGGCAAGGATGAGAGCGTGGAAGCCGGAGACCTTGCTGATGAGCGTGAGGTGCGCGGTGTCGCCGGGCGCGTAGGACTTCTTGTCGGCGAGGAGGGTAGCGGTTTGGGAGCCGGGGCGGTCGTCAAAGCTGCTGTCGGTGCCGGTGGGGATCACATCGAGCGAAGTGTCGTCCTGCAGGGTGCGGTGCTCAGGGGTGGGCGCGGTGGCGGTTACGTAGAGATAGTCGGTGGTGTGGATGGGAACGTGAACGACAGCCTTGCCGCTGCCGTCGGTGGTGGCGTCGGTGTCGGCTACGGACGTGTCGGTGTGGGTGCCATCGGTGCTGTACTTGCGCTTGACGATGTGGAGGTGGATGGGCGCGATGACCGGCTTGTTGTCGTAGTCGATGGCGGAGAGGTCGATCTCGGCGGAGTCGTTTTGCCGGACGAAGTAGCTAGGCGATTCGGCGTGGATGCGGAAAGAGCCGTAGGTGGCGAGAAAGTGGTAGCGGCCGGTGATCTCGCGGCCGGCGGGGTCGGTGACGGCGCCTTCGACGACGATGTCCTTGTCGGTGTGGTCGTTGGCGTTGAAGCGGGTGGGAATGGGCACGACCAGCTTGCCGTCGGGGCCGGTCTTGCCGGTTTTTTCCTCGTCCTGATTGCCGGCGTCGCTGCTGTCGTTGTTGTCCGGTGTGTCGGAGTCGCTGGACTCCGAGGGAGCGGTGAAGCTTGGGGAGTTGGTGTCCTGGTCGTCGGGGTCGCCGTACCAGAAATGGGCGCTCTCGAAGATGCGGTACGTGACCTTGGCGCCGGCGACGGGCTCGCCAAAGAAGTAGCGGGCTTCAATCGTAGCGGTGTTGCTGTCGCCTTCGAGCACGCGGGGCTTGGCGGTGGAGACGCGGACGGCGTATTCGGGCTTGCGGTAGTCCTCGACGAGGAAGTCGCCGACCCCGAGACTGGTTTGGTCATCGCCGGGACCGGTGACGGTGATGGTGTCGCTGCCGAGAGCGGCGTTGGCGGGGAGGGCGAAGGAGCCTTCTACCGTGCCGAAGCTGGAGACCGGGAGATCGTTTTCGAAGAGGGTCTTGCTATCCGTGTCGGTGATGGCGACGTGAGCCTGGCGGAGCGTGGGGAGCTTGAGGCTGTCGCCGGCGCGGACGCGGATGACGGACTTGAAGTGGACGGTGTGGCCGGGGCGATAAACGGGGCGGTCGGTGTAGGTGTAGGCCGTGTAGGTGTCGGTGGCCGTGGCGCTGTAAGCGGAGTACCAGGGGGCGACGAGGGCGATGTTGTCGCCGCTTTTGGCGAGGACCCACTGCTTGCTGGAGCTGGTGCCGGTATCGTCGGTGGAGTCGGCTTCCCCGTTGTTGGCGTCGTCTGCTTTTTTCACTGCCGGCTTGGCTTGCGGGGCGTTGAAAAGCACGGTGCCGTCAGCGGCGCTGTTGAGGTGGGCTACGGGGTTTTTGCCGAAGGCGAGGGTGAGCTTGGCGTTGGCGACGGGCGCGCCGGTCTTGCGGTCGACGACGAAAGCGAGGACCTGGCCGGCTGTGGTGCGAGTGATGAGCGCCGTGTTCGAGACCATGAGCAGCGTGTAGGCCTTGAGGTGGCCGTCAGTGGCTTCTACCAGGTACATGCCGGAGGGCAGGGGATCGATGGGCAGCGGTGCGGTGTCGGATACGAAAGTGGGTGGAACTTCCATGCGCCAGCGGGCGACGAGCTGCTTGTCGTTGAGCAGCGGGATTTGCGCGAACTGGGCGACGCCGACGATGCGGCTGCGGTGGGCGAGGGAAGACTGCTTTTCGCGGAGGGCGTCGCGGGTGTCATCGGAGAGCTGGCCGCGGAAGAAGCTGCGGATGGTGTAGCGGATGTCGGACTTCCAGTCGTGGAAGCGCTCGAGCCAGGTTTTTTCGTCGATGTCTTCGGTGATGCTGGTGGCTTCGGGGGTGCCGAAGCTGTGCATCTCGGAAAGGTTGGCGAGGAACTTCTCTTCGTCGCGCACTTTGTAGATGCGGAACTCGAGCTCGGATTCGTTGCGGGTGTAGAGGTGGAGCGTGGGCTTGGCGGTGGGGGCGAAGGTCTTGTCGGTGGAGAGGGTGAAGTAAGGGGAGCTGGCGGCCTGGGCTTGTGGGGTGAGGGTTAGGAGGAGCAGTGCCAGGGCGTAGGGAAAGCTTTGACGCCATGTACGCGAAGGGTGCGCTATGTTACGCCATGCTTGCTTGCGGGGTGGGAGGGGAAGGCGGGAACGCAGATTGCGCGGATTTTTGCGCGGATTACGCGGAAAGAAGCTAGCTCCTTCGGCTTGCGTTGGGGAGTCGTAGCGCACCGGGCGTAATACAGGGGTCTCTCCACTACGCAGGACGATAAAGCTGTCCTGCTCCGGTCGAGATGACATGGTTTGGAGACGCTCTGGTTGTGCTGAACAATCTTTGTCTCCCGACCGGGAGAGATCTAAGGCTCGCGGAGGATGTTCCAGCGATAGACGCCGAGGAAGTTGGGGTTTTGTGCCGTGGGGCGCCAGCGTGGGTCGGGATGATGCAGGAGGTCGGACAGCAGGACGCGACGCATCTCGCCGCGGTGCTTGTCGATCGGACCGGTGTGATAAACAACCCATTCAGCTTTCGTGCCTGTGAAGATCATCGAATGATACTGCGAGTCGGACTCCAGCAAGCGATAAAAAATCAAGTCGCCGGCGCGGGCTGCGGAAATGTTGCGGCTGATGCGATGAGCGTTGAGCGTGTAGAGAGTCTTGGCGTCGGCGAACTGAGCGAAGGCGGGTTGCTGCGGGTTCAAGTCGGCGGCAGTGAAGGGGCCGGGCCTGGTGCGGAAGAGGCCGGCGGCGAGCGGCGTGTTGGGGTAGGCCCATTGCTGGATGTTGGGGAGCGATGGCATCGTTTCCGGTGGGAACTGCGCGTAGAAGCGGTCGTCGTGGGCGCGGAGGGACTCGCGATAGCTGTAGCGGAGGAGCGAGGCGCAGTCGGTGATCTCAGGGAGATCGCGGGCGAGCTGGGCGTCGGGCATGTCGGCGGCGCGCTCGGCGAGCGTGGTGAACCAGCGGCGGAAGGCGGCGCGGTCTTCCGCGGAGTGGAGGCGGAGGAAGTCGGGAGTGCCGTCGGCGAAGGTGTCGGTGGAGTCGAGGCGGGTGTGCGCGGTGAGGGTGAGGCGGTTGCGCGGGCCGGTGACCGTGAGGTGGAGCTGCGTGGGTGTGACGGGTGTGCTGAGGATCAGGGCCGCGGTGTCGATGGTGAGGGGGCGGAGCTCGGCAGTGATCCCCGGGGCGCCGGTGATGTGGAGGTCTTCCGGATGGAGCGGGAGATGGAACTGGGTGGTGAGGATGGCGAGCTGGTGGGGGCGGCCGTCGGCGGGGAGGTCGTGGGCTTGTTGCTCGATGTGGATGTGCGGGTGGGCGAGGTGCGGATAGGCTATGGCAGCCAGGGTGAGGAGAAGGAACGCGGCGAGTATGAGGCGGAGGCGCACTGGTGTGCAGGGTACAGGAAGGGCGGGAGCGGTTCGCGCCCGCGCACGAAGTAGGGTATCCGGAAGGATCGGTGGTGCTCTGATTGGGAACGAGCTTAGAGCTTGGAGGTTCGGAGCTCAGAGCGAGGCGTTCGCAGCGCGAATCGGCGTGCTTGCGTGCCTTCGCTTGTGACGTGAAGCCCACGCATGACGACGATAAGGCTGTCGTCATGAGTGGGGCACCCGCTTTTGTGGCGCTTCGCTACCTATTGGGCTTTGGCAATTTCTACGCCGAAGACGTAGGTGGGGCCGAACATGTTGGAGCGGAAGATGATCATCTTGCTGTCGGGGGTGAAGCTGACGTTGGGCTCGAGGACGTAGTTGTGCTTGCTCATGTTGACCAGCTTTTCAGAGTGGAAGAACCCGGGAATGACGAAGCTGGGATCGGTCTGCGGGTCGGCGAACTTCACCATCTCAGGGCGGAAGAGATAGATCCACTCGCCGTCGGGGGCGTGGGCCACCTGGCCGGGGTCGCCGCCGTCGCCGGTGTACAGGGTGCGGTCGCGGTTGACGTTGAAGTGGATGGACCACTCGTTGCGAAGCATGTGGTACCAGACGCGCTGCTTGCTGTTGAGGTCGAGGGTGGCGAGCCAGAAGTCCTGGCCGCGCGGCGTCTGGAGGTCGTAGTAGATGCGGTCGCCAGCGGACCAACCCCAGAACTCGTGGCCGGCGATCTCATCCTGCATGGTGCGCTTGTGCATGAGCTGGTTCTGCGTGCCGTCGGTGTGGATGGTCCAGATACGGTCTACCTTGTGCCAAGGGCCTTCATGGCAGTACATGAGGAGCTGCGGATTGGCAGGCGAGAAAAGCAGGTGGTTGATCCAGTCAGTGGAGTGCTGGATGAGCGGCGTGATCTTGCCGGAGCCGGTGAGGTCAAGGGTAAAGAGGGTGAGGGGGATTTTGGCGGCGAGGCGCCGCTCCATCATCTCGCCTTTGTTGCGGGGCTGATCCATGGGGCTAGTCTGGCTGGTGGCCTGGTGATCCGTGCCCCCGTAGCGGGCAGCGCTCTCGATCTCTTCGAAGGTGCCCGCGGCGAGGGTCTCGTCAGCGTTGACGGTGACCAGACCGTAACGCGGCGGGATGTTGGCGAGCTTCCTGGTGACGCCGGTATCGATGCTGGTGGCGTAGATCGCCTGGGGCTGGCGCAGGCGCTGCTGCGGTGTCGCGTCGGCGGGATGGGCAGGGGCGTCGGTCTGGGCCTGCGTGTAGAAGATGGTCGCGGTCTTGTGGCCGACTTCAAGCGTGTGCACACGGCCCTTGACTAGCGAGCGTGTGGCGCGGGAGCGCAGATTCAGCACGTAGATGCCGTCGGGCGCGGTGTAGACCATCTCGTTGCCATCGGGCGTGTAGCCGTTGACGTTGAAGTA
>CAXSHQ010000167.1:7136-9648 GCA_964236875.1 uncultured Acidobacteriaceae bacterium
TAGAAGCTGCCGGAGCCGGGCTCGTCGGTGAGGCGGATGACGCGGTGGCCCGTGTCGGGATCGATCCAGGACTTGGGTGGGTGGGCGAGCTCTTCGGCGGTCGGCCGCTTGTCGGCGGCACGGGTATCGCGGGGCGGGTCCGTGTACTGCTGGGCAGCCAGCGATAGGGACACGGCAAGGAGAGACGAGCCGAACAGGAAACCGAGCTGGGATGTGCGCATGGGATTGCCTCGTGACGCGATGATGTGCGGCGGAAGAAAGCCCCGTTTCGGCAAGCGAAACGGGGCCCTTTTTGAAGCGGGTTAGAAGTTGAAGTGGCCGGCGACCTGGAAGCTGCGTGGCTTGTTGGACACGCTGGAGACCTGACCAAAGGTGCTGCTGCCGAAGGAAGCGTTGGGGCTGGAGAAGTTGGTGTGGTTCATCACGTTGATGCAGTCGGCTTCGATTTGCAGGTTCATGGCCTCGCGGATCTTGAAGGTGCGCTTCACGTTCGCGTCGAGGTTGGTAGCTGCGGGGTTGGTGAGGTGGAAGGCTCCGGTGCGGGGCGCGTTGCCGAGCAGCTGCACGTTGGAGGCTCCGGCTACGGCGGCGAGGCTGGAGGGAACAGCCGAGAAGGCGCCCTGGTCGATGTACTTGACAGCGCTGCAGGCGGAAGCGCCGTTGGCTCCGGTGCCGCCATCGACGAAGCCGAGGCCAAGGTTGCAGGCGGTCCGCGCGCCGCCGCTGGTGCCTCGACCGTAGCCGCCATTGATGCGCGCGCTGGACTGGGTGAAGTTGCCGTTGACATTGGGCATGCACTGACCCTGACCAGGCGAGACGCAGCTGGAAGCGGTGACGGTGATCGGTGTGCCCGAGCCATAGGTGAAGATGCCGCCGAGCAGCCAGCCGCCGAGAACCTGCCGGCTGATGACGTTCTGTCCGCCAAGGCGGCCGGTGCCGAAGGGCAGCTTGTAGATGCCGAAGGTGTGGAACACGTGACGCTGCGAGATGACGGTGTCGTCACGTTCGATGCGGTCCTGATGCCAGCTGGGGCCGCCACCGGAGATGGCCGATCCAGGGATGTCGAAGCCGCTGCGGAAGGTGCCGTCGTCTCCGATGTTCTTGGACCAGGTGTAGTTGGCGTTGAGAGTGACGCCGTGGAAGTTGCGCTGATCGAGGATGATCTGCATGGAGTTGTAGCTGAAGTTGGCGGTGTTGACGCCCCACGTATCGGTGACGCCGGAGTACTGCGGGAAGGCGGTGAGGCCCTGGGCGATGGAAAGGGAGCTGGCGGAGTTTACGGCAGCCGCATTTTGGAAGAAGGCCGGAAAGGTGAGGCCGGGCATCGCCGCCTGCGCGCGCGCGATGTTGGCGGGCGTGGCCACGGCACTCAGGATGGGAGTCTTGCCATCGCTGGCGACCGTGCCGGCCAGGCCGGCGAGGTAGATCGGGTTGAGCTGGTTGGCCCAATAACCGCGGATGTTGCCGCCGCCGGCGGTGGAGTTGTAGAGGTGATGGCTCTGGTTGCCGACGTAATTGAGGCTGAGGGTGAGGCTGTTGGTGAGAGCCTGCTGCACGCCGAAGTTGTAGAAGGTGATGTCCGGAGCGCGGCCGGAAAAGTAGGGATCGGCGTAGCTGACGCCCGACGCAGTGGCAATCGAGGTGGCGGTGGTGCCGTTCAGATAGTTGCCTGTGTTGAGGACCTGCGAAGCAGGACCGGGGGTGGGAGCGGCAGGGTAGGCATTGCCGGCGAAGAGAGCTGTGTTGGCTCTGCCGATGGACGTGAAGTAGGCGCTGTTGTTGAGGAAGTAAGACGGGCCGGCATTGATGCCGGAGGTGACTTCCGACCCGCTGGTAGCGGTGGTGTTGAAGCCGAGCGCGCCGGTGCCGTTCGCCGCGCCGACGCGGCCGCCAACGCCACCGCCCTGCGAGAACACATGACCCATGCCCATACGGAAGACGGTGGTGGCGTTGGGCGCGTAGGTGAGGCCGAGGCGCGGACCGAAGTTGTTCCAGGCCGTCTTGACCGGAGTGAGGCACTGGCAGCTTACGCCGGCTCCGCCGTAGTTGCCGGCGAACTGGATGGCGCCCTTGGTGCCGGTGGCGGCGTTGGTGAGATCAGGATTCAGGAAGCTCCAACGGTTCTTGACCTCGTGGAAGGGAGGCAGGTAGTCCCAGCGCAGACCGATGTCGAGGGTGAGCTTGTTGGTGACCTTCCAGGTGTCTTCAATGTAGGGAGCGATGGGGCGATAGCGACCACCGGTCTCGCTGACGGGCTGGAGAGAAAGGGACGTGTTGCCGACCGCACCGAGCAGGAAGCTGGCGTAGGAGAAGCCAGAGGGTGTGCCAAGGGTGACCACGCCGGCGGAGTTGACGGCGGTGGCTGTTCCTGTGTTGAGGGTGGTGCCGGAGAAGTTGGCCGTGGAGTTGGCGCTGAACGGAAGGGAAAGGAAGCCGGTCTCCGTGGCGGGATTGGCGTTGTTGATCTGCTGCCACTGGATCTGCACGCCGGCGGAAACGGAGTGACGGCCCT
>CAXSHQ010000168.1:0-9307 GCA_964236875.1 uncultured Acidobacteriaceae bacterium
CGGCGCACAGGGTAACTTCGTCTACGTCGTCCAGTCCGGTCCCGGCCGCAGCAACCAGCCCGGCGCGGGTGGCGCCCCCGGTGCTTCGGGCGGCCGTGGCGGCAGCGGCAGGGGCAAGCACGGCGGCGGAGCTGGCAGCGCCGCAGCCACAGGAGGCAACACGCAGAGCGCGGGCGGCCCTACCGAATCTGGCAATGCAGCCGATGGCTCCAGCGGCGCGACTGGCGGCGAACACGGAGGCCAGGCTGGAGGCCGGGGCGGCCGCGGCGGTGGGCAACCCTGTCCCACCGGCGCGAACCACGCCGATGCCATTCCGGTCCACGTGGATATGGCGCTCGGCACCAGCAGCGTCCTGGGCGACGGCGTGCTCCACCCCGGCCAGCAGGTCGTGATCGACGGCGCGGAAAAGCTCGTTGATGGTGGCAACGTCTGCTGGACCGCCGGCAGTCCCGGAGCGGGCGGCCGCCGTAACGGCAACAATCCCGGCAGCGGTCCTGGCAGCGCCGGCAACACCGCCGCTATCCCAGGTTCCAGCGGTGCCACCTCCAACAACTCTGACGGCGCCGGCAGCAGCCGGAACGGCGCAGCCGGCACCGCGCCCTCTACGGGCAACGGAGGCGGACGCCAGTGAGTCCTTCGCGGCCATTTATCCTCCGGCCGGTGGCCACCACGCTCCTGATGGTGGCCATTTTGCTTGCGGGCTTCGTCGCCTACAAGCAGCTGCCCGTCTCTGCCCTGCCGGAAGTCGACTATCCCATCATTGAGGTCCAGACCTTCTACCCCGGCGCCAGCCCGGAGGTCATGTCCAACGCCGTCACCGCGCCGCTGGAACGCCAGTTCGGCCAGATCCCTGGCCTGCAGCAGATGACCTCCACCTCCTCCGGCGGCGGCTCCATCATCACGCTCCAGTTCGGCCTTTCTGAGGACATCAACGTCGCCCAGCAGGACGTTCAGGCCGCCATCAACGCCGGTTACAGCTATCTGCCCAAAGATCTCCCCAACCCACCCATCTACGCCAAGGTCAACCCGGCCGATGCCCCCATCCTCACTCTCGCGCTGACCTCAAAAACCCTGCCGCTGGTCAAAGTCGAAGACCTTGCCGATACCATCCTCGCGCAGAAGATCTCGCAGCTCTCCGGCGTTGGCCTCGTCTCCATTGCCGGCGGCCAGAAGCCCGCCGTCCGCATCCAGGCCAACCCCACCGTCCTGGCAGGCTACGGCCTGTCGCTGGAAGACATCCGCACCGCTATCGGCACCGCCAACGTCGATCAGGCCAAGGGTTCTCTCAACGGCCCGCGCCAAAGCTACACCATCGGCGACAACGACCAGCTTCTCAGTTCCGGCGACTACAAGAACGTCATCATCGCCTACCGCAACGGCTCGCCCGTGCGCCTCGGCGATGTCGCCAACGCTGTCGATTCCGCCGAAAACCTGTACCAGGGCGCTGTCATCGGCATTGCCGCCATCCCCGCCCACACCGAAAAGGACGCCGACGGCAACAAGATCGATGTCGCCGAGCAGGGACCCCAGACCTACCCTGCCATCGTCATCAACATTCAGCGGCAGCCCGGCGCCAACATCACCGACGTCGTCGATCGCGTGCAGACGCTGCTGCCCAAGCTCCAGCAGTCGCTCCCCGCCGGCGTGGACCTCGCCGTCCTCGCCGACCGCACCAACACCATCCGCGCTTCCGTCAAGGACGTCAAAATCGAGCTCTGCCTCACCATCGGTCTCGTGATCATGGTGATCTTCCTGTTCCTGCGCACGGTCAGCGCCACGGTGATCCCCGCTGTCGCCGTGCCGCTCTCCATCGTCGGCACCTTCGGCGTCATGTACCTGCTGGGCTACTCGCTGAACAACCTCAGCCTCATGGCCCTCACCATCTCGACCGGCTTCGTTGTTGACGACGCCATCGTCATGATCGAGAACATCGACCGCTACCTCGAGATGGGCGATTCGCCCCTCGACGCCGCGCTCAAGGGCTCCGAGCAGATCGGCTTCACCATCCTCTCCCTCACGGTGTCGCTCATCGCCGTGCTCATCCCCCTGCTCTTCATGGGCGATATCGTCGGCCGCCTCTTCCGCGAGTTCGCCGTCACCCTCTCGGTCACCATCCTCGTTTCCGCCGTCGTCTCCCTTACCCTCACACCCATGATGGCGGCCAAGCTCCTCAAGCACCGCACGCCGGGCTCCGAGGGCAGGTTCTACCGGGTTTCCGAGAACTTCTTCAACTTCGTCATCGCCAAGTACGGCAACGGCGTCAAGTGGGTGCTCGCTCACCAGACCCTTACGCTGCTCGTTACCGCCGCCACCTTCGCGCTCACGCTCTTTCTCTACATCGTCGTCCCCAAGGGCTTCTTCCCGGTGCAGGACACTGGTGTCATTCTCGCCATCACCGAAGCCGACCAGAGCGTCTCCTTCCGCGCCATGGAAGCCCGCCAGAACGCGCTCGTGAACGAGATCCTCAAGGACCCCGACGTCGTCAACGTCAGCTCCTTCATCGGCATCGACGCCAACAACTCCACCCTCAACTCCGGCCGCATCCAGATCGACCTCAAGGACCGCGACGACCGCTCCGCCGACGCCGGCAAGATCATCCAGCGGCTGCAACCCAAGTTGAACGACGTCCACGGCATTGTGGCCTACCTGCAGCCCTCGCAGGACCTCACCGTCGAAGACCGCGTCTCCCGCACCCAGTACCAGTTCTCCGTCGAAGACGCCAGCGCCGCCGAGCTCGCCGAAGCCACTGACAGCCTTGTCAACCGCTTCAAGGAGCTCAACACCGTTATGACCGACGTCGCCAGCGACCAGCAGCTCAGCGGCCTCGGCGCCCGCCTCGTCATCGATCGCGACACCGCCTCACGCCTCGGCATCACGCCGCAAAACATCGACGACACGCTCGACGACGCCTTCGGCCAGCGTCAGGTCTCCACCATCTTCACTCAGCAGAACCAGTACCACGTCGTCATGGAGGTCGCGCCCAACTTCCAGCGCACCACCAACTCCCTGGACAGCCTCTACGTCCGCAGCTCCAACGGCACCCAGGTCCCGCTCTCCACCTTTACTCACTTTGAAGAGCACGCCACGCCGCTGCAGATCAGTCACCAAGGCCAGTTCCCTTCCACCACCATCTCCTTCAACCTGGCCCCCGGCAAATCCATTGGAGACGCGGTCACCGCCGTCAACAAGGTCGTCAAGGACCTCCACCTCCCCGCCAGCGTCAACGCCAGCTTCCAGGGCACGGCCAACGCCTTCGAGGCCTCACTCACCAACGAGCCCCTGCTCATCCTCGCCGCCCTCATCACCGTCTACATCGTGCTCGGCATCCTGTACGAAAGCTACATCCACCCGGTCACGATCCTCTCCACCCTCCCTTCCGCCGGCGTCGGTGCCATCCTTGCCCTTCTCGTCACCGGCGAAAACCTTTCCGTCATCGCGCTTATAGGCATCATCCTGCTCATCGGCATCGTGAAGAAGAACGCCATCATGATGATCGACTTCGCCCTGGAAGCCGAGCGCGAGCAGGGCATGGAGCCCGAGGAGGCCATCTACCAGGCCTGCCTGCTCCGCTTCCGCCCCATCATGATGACCACCATGGCCGCGCTGCTCGGCGGCGTGCCCCTGGCCTTCGGCTCCGGCACCGGCTCCGAACTCCGCCGCCCCCTGGGCATCACCATCATCGGCGGCCTCATCGTTAGCCAGATTCTCACTCTCTACACCACGCCCGTCGTCTACCTCTTCTTCGACCGCATAGGCCGCAAGTACCTCCACACCGCCGAAGCCGACAAGGAGCTCCACGAGCGCCTCCACAGCGGCGAAGCCCCACCCTCAACTCAACACGAGCCCCAACCCGCCCACGGCGACTAGAGCGCATACTGACTAGTAAGGAGGGCACATGCCAGCAGCCGAACAAATTCTCGTCACGCTTCCTCCAGATGTTCTGGAGATAGTTCGGTCGCGCATGAAGGCCGGCAGCTTCGCGAATGAAAGCGAGGTCATTGCGGATGCCATCGTTGAAACCGTTCTACCGCCAATCAATGCCTTGGATCTCGACGAATGGATACGCACTGAGGGCGTCCGACGATACGACGCTATGCGAGCCGATCCTTCACGAGCCCTGACAGAAAAGCAGGTCTTCGCCGGATTGTGCGTTGAGGAAGAATAAGACAGGGCAAGGCATTACGCGTTTCACGATTCAGTACACTCCGGAAGCGCGTCTGGATCTGGATGAAATCCATGACTACATCGAGCTTCACTCCACAAGGCGCACCGCCCGAAACTACATCAGTCGCATTCGCACCTTCTGTAGAACGCTTGCGATTGCACCTCATCGTGGAGAAGACCGCGAGCCTCTCCGGCCCGGGCTCCGGTCCATCGGATTCGAAGGTCGAGTCTCCGTCCTTTTCGCTGTGTTTGATAAGGAGCGTCTTGTCGAGATTCAAGCCATCAACTACGGCGGTCGTCAAGTTCGGAAAGGCAAATAGTGCCAGCTTTCGAAGTTCTTTCAAAAACTTGCGAGAGGTGTCCAAGCTCACGTTTGTTGTGATCCTCCTCGCTTCCTTCTTCATGCTCCCCCAGGCCCACGCCCAGGAGCCCCTCGCCTGCAATCTTGGCGCGGTCAAGGAGCGCGTTCCGGCGCAATACCCCCTCCAGCTTCAGGGCCGCATCGTCGAAGGCACCGTCCAGCTCCTAGCCACCTTTGCCCCCGAGGGCCACGTCACCGTCACCAAGGTCCTCTCCGGCCCCGCGCCCCTGCGCTTTGCCGCCGAGTCCTACATCCACGGCTGGCGCGCCGAAAAGAGCGACACGCCGCGCCAATGCACCGTGTCCGTCGACTTCCACTTCGACGGCTCCCAGGGCGCCTGCAACCCTCGCGTAGAAGTCCACGCCCGCGCCGAACACATCGACGACACCCACGTGCTCGTCCGCCTCAGTTGCGACATCTGGTAGGCGCATGACCGGCCACCCGTAACCGGCTAAGCTTGTACAAGGAGCAGCTATGAGCCAGACACAGCACTTCAGCATCGAGCTTTCTCAACCTGTGGCCGACCTCATCCGCGCCAAGGTTACATCCGGTGACTTTGCCAGCGAGAGTGAGTTTATCGAAGCCAGCCTCTTGGGCCAGCTCCCCGACCAGGGCGTTGCAGGGGTTGAACAATGGCTTCGCACGACCGGCGTCGATCGCTACAACGCGTACGAAGCCGAGCCCGACGACGTGTTCACAGAAGACGAAGTTTTCGCGGACATAGAGAGAGCTCTAGCGGCCAAAGCTCAGGCCGGATGAAAACCTATGCACTGGAGTACTCACGAGGCGCTAAGCAGGACATCATTGAAACCGCCGAGTACCTTGCAGACTTTACGTCCGAGGCTGGCGTTCTTCGCATCCTCCGCGGCTTACTGGAAACTTGCCGTTCGCTGCGCATCTTTCCATACCGCGGTACGATCCGTTCGGATTTGAAACCGAGAATGAGAGTGATCAGTTACAAACGGACCGCTTCCATCGTCTTCCGCATAGAAGAAGACAAGCGCAAAGTCATCATCCTCGGCGTGGCGTACGCCGGTAAATCGTTCGAGATGATTCTCGCTCGTAACGAATAGGCCCAAGACATCGACCATGACCAACCACCCTCTCCAACCCGGCGACCACACCCCGCAAGACGCCTCGCGTCCCGGCGACCAGGCCAAGCTCCACACCGAAGGCGCCAACGTCCGCGAGGGCGACCGCGCCCCCCAGGAGCGCGCCTCCGCGCACGATCAGTGGAAGCTGGACCGGCAAACCAGCGAAGCCGACGCGCCCCTTGGCGGCGTCAACTTTTCCGCGCCCTTCATCAACCGTCCGGTCGCCACCTTCCTGCTCTCCGCCGCCATCATCATTGCCGGCGTCGTCGCCTACCAGCTCCTGCCTGTCTCCTCACTCCCTCAGGTCGAGTTCCCCGTCATCTCCGTAGGCGCGCAGCTACCCGGCGCCGACCCCAACACCATGGCTTCCGCCGTCGCCACTCCGCTCGAGCGCCAGTTCTCGCGCATCGCCGGCGTCAACCAGATGACCTCGTCCTCCTCCACCGGCTCCTGCTCGGTCACCATGCAGTTCGACCTCAGCAAGGATGTCAACGAGGCCGCCCGCGACGTCCAGGCCGCCATCAATGCTGCCCGCGCCCAGCTTCCGGCCAACATGCCGTCCAACCCCACCTACCGCAAGATCAACCCGTCCGATTCGCCCATCCTCATCCTCGCGCTCACCTCCGAAACCGCCACCGTCCCGCAGATGTACGACGTGTCGGACTCCGTGCTCGCCCAGAAGATCGCGCAGGTCGATGGCGTCGGCCAGACCTTCACCGGCGGCTCCGCCAAGCCTGCCGTCCGGGTGGAGGCCAACCCGAACCTCCTCACCCACTTCGGCCTTTCGCTGGAGAACCTCCGCAGCGCCATCGGTACCGTCAACGTCCTCCAGCCCACCGGCTACCTTAATGGCGAGCACCAGCGCGTCTCCGTTTCCACCACCGACCAGCTCTTCGGCGCCGCTGCCTACGCTCCGCTCATTATCGCCACCGACCACGGGCCGGTTTCGAACGCCACCGCTGCCAGCGGCCTGCCTTCGTCTTCAGCCTCCGCGGTCGGCGGCAGCGCCGCCGCTAATACCACCTCGTCCGCCGCCACCAGCTCCAGCTCCACCGGCACCTCCAGCATCAGCAACTACAGCAACGCCAACGTCCACGCCGCTGTCTCCGCCACAGCCATCGCCTCCAACGCCGTCGCCGGCGTGGGCCCCAGCGTCGCCGCCCCGACCACGAGCACCACCGGGAACTTCGCCACCTCCCGCGTCGCCACCACCGGTGCCGCCAATGAGCACGGCATCGTCCGCCTTTCGGACGTCGCCGAGGTCACCGATTCGGTCGAAGCCATCCACACCGGCGGCTATCTCAACGGCGAGCCCGCCATCCTCATCATCGTCTTCAAGGCTCCCGGCGCCAACGTCATCTCCACCGTAGACAACGTCGTCAAGCTCCTTCCCACCCTGCAGGCCTCCATCCCGCCGTCCATCAAGCTGCAGGTCGTGCTCGACCGCACCACCACCATCCGCGCCTCCGTCAAGGACATCACCCGCACCCTCCTCCTCACCATCCTGCTCGTGGTCCTGGTCGTCTTCGCCTTCTTGCGCGAAGTCCGCTCCACGCTCATTCCGTCTGTCTCCGTGCCGCTTTCGCTGCTGGGCACCTTCGGCGTGATGTACATGCTCGGCTACACGCTCGACAACCTCAGCCTGATGGCCCTCACCATCTCCACCGGCTTCGTGGTCGACGACGCCATCGTCGTCATCGAGAACATCTCCCGCCACCTCGAAGAAGGCATGAGCCCCTACAAGGCCGCCATGCTCGGCTCGCGCGAGATCGGCTTCACCGTCCTGTCCATGTCGACCTCCCTGGTCGCCGTCTTCATCCCTATCCTGCTCATGGGCGGCATCGTCGGCCGGCTCTTTCGCGAGTTCGCCGTCACGCTTTCCGTTGCCATCTGCGTCTCTCTGGTCGTCTCCCTCACCACCACGCCCATGCTGTCGGCCAAGTTCCTCAAGCCCCACAGCGACCTCCGCAAGGGCTGGTTCTATCGCATGGGCGAGCGCCATCTTGCCACCATCACCCGCGAGTACGAACGCGGCCTCCGCTGGGTAATTCGCCACCAGATCACCACGCTTCTCATCTTCTTCCTTACCTTCGCCCTCAATATTTATCTGTTCATTCTTGTTCCCAAGGGCTTCTTCCCCCAGCAGGACACCGGGCGTCTCGGTGGCCAGATCCGCTCCCAGCAGGACACCAGCTTCTACCTCATGAAGGAGAAAATGCAGAACATGCTGGAGGTCGTAAAGAAGGACCCCGCCGTCCTGAACGTTGCCTCCTTCATGGGCGGCGGCGGCCCCGGTGGCAGCGCCTCCAACCAGGCCAACATGTTCATCGTCCTCAAGGACCCGAACGCTAAAGACCTCTCTATCCGCCGGCCCAAGGGCGATTCCGCCGAGGTCATCGTCAACCGGCTGCGCCCCCAGACCACCCGCTTTCCCGGCGTCCAGCTCTTCGTGCAAGCCCAGCAGGAGCTCAACATCGGCGGCCGCCAGTCGGCCACGCAGTACCAGTACACCCTCACCGCGGACACCGTGCAGGACCTGCAGACCTGGTCGCCCAGGCTCATGGAAGCCATGCAGAAAGTCCCTGAGGTCAAGGACATCGCCACCGATCAGCAGGAAAACGGCCTGGAGTCCGACCTCATCATCGATCGCGACACCGCCTCGCGGCTCGGCATCTCGCCGCTCACGATCGACTCCACCCTGTCCAGCGCTTTCGGCGAGCGCCAGGTTTCCACCACCTACCGCTCGCTCAACCAGTACCACGTCATCATGGAAGTCGCGCAGCAGTGGCAGCAGGACCCCTCCCAGCTTGCCAACATCTACGTCAAGTCCACCACCGGCGCGCAGATCCCGCTTGCCGCCGTAACTCACCTCGTTACCCGCCGCGTTCCGCTCTCGGTCAATCACCAGAGCATGTCGCCGGCTTCCACCCTTTCCTTCAATCTCGCCCCGGGCGTGTCGCTCTCCGAGGCCACGGACGCCATCGAGCGCGCCCGGCTGGACATAGGCATGCCGTCCACCATCCATGGCGGCTTCCAGGGCACCGCCCAGGCCTTCCAGGCCTCGCTCTCCAGCGAGCCCATCCTGCTCCTGCTCGCGCTCACCACCGTCTACATCGTGCTTGGCATCCTGTACGAAAGCTTCATCCACCCCCTCACGATCCTCTCCACGCTGCCCTCCGCCGGCGTAGGCGCGCTGCTCGCCCTGCTGATTTTCAAGATCGACCTTTCCGTGATCGCCATGATCGGCATTCTTCTCCTTATCGGCATCGTGAAGAAGAACGCCATCATGATGATCGATTTCGCCCTGATCGCCGAGCGCGAACACGGCAAAACGCCTGAAGAAGCCATCTACGAAGCCTGCCTGCTCCGCTTCCGGCCGATCATGATGACCACCATGGCTGCCATGCTCGGCGCGCTGCCGCTCGCCATCGGCACGGGCGTCGGCTCGGAGCTGCGCCAGCCCCTCGGCGTCACCATCGTCGGCGGCCTCATCGTCAGCCAGTGCCTCACGCTCTTCACCACCCCGGTTATATACCTCTTTTTCGACCGCCTCCCCGGCACCCTCCGCCGCTGGCGCATAGAAGGCCTGCAAGCCCTCGGCCTCCGCCGCCCCCAACCCGTCACCACGCCGACAGCCCACGCCGCCGGCGACTGAGCCGGACACCGTCCGCCTTTCCCCCGCCCCCTG
>CAXSHQ010000168.1:9317-9613 GCA_964236875.1 uncultured Acidobacteriaceae bacterium
TTCCGCCCATTGAGGATCTCGCAGAACTTCACCCCCGCCGCACGCGTCTAATCCTCCGGATGCCCACGCCCACTCGCATAGCCGTCTTCTCCAGCCTGCTCGCCGCCACAGCGACCGCCGCCCCCCTGCTCGCCCAGACCCACCACGTCACCGCGCCCGTAAAGGTGACCCGCGCCATCGCCGTATACGAGTGGACCGGCGGCCTCGCCAAGCCCACCGCCGCGCGGCTCGTCCCGGTGTCCCTTTTCATCAACGGCCGCTTCGAAGACGCCGGGCTCTACCTCGCCCGCTTCCAC
>CAXSHQ010000169.1:0-9576 GCA_964236875.1 uncultured Acidobacteriaceae bacterium
GCGGCCAGATCCATGGCCGCTATGACGCCCGCTTTGAAGGCCCTGACGTCGACGAAGCCGGCGAGAACCCCGGCTACGATCCCTCCGACACCGGCATCTCCGGCGCCTTCGTAGGAGCCTTCCACGAGTACCTGCAGACCGAGCTCAAGTACATGAGCACCGAGAACTACAACCTGCAGGGCCCGGGTATCAACCAGAACTGGGACTGGCACCACAGCCCTTCCGGCGCGGGTGGAGGCGGGGGCGGCGGGCGTGGCCGCGGCATGGACCAGCCCGACACGGTGCTTGATCTGGCCGACTGCATGCGCAAGAACCCGCACCTGAAGGTCTTCTCGGCCAACGGCTGGTTCGATCTCGCCACGCCGTTCTTCGGCACTGAGCACGACCTCGGCCAGATGATGCTGCCTGAGCCGCTGACCCACAACGTCAGCTTCGGCTACTACCCGGCTGGCCACATGGTGTATCTCAACGTCGACGCGCTGAAGTCCATGCACGCCGACCTGGAGAAGTGGTACGGCAGCAACCAGTAAGTAAGTCGTGCGGCTATAGAGGCGGCCCTTGCGGGCTGCCTCTTTGTTTGTAAGTATGTGTCCTGCTGTCGCGGAGATCAGCGGAGAACCTCTCATGCTCGCAGGATGTCGCGACAGCATGGGATGGCGGACTTCCGCTGAAACGGCAAGGCACCGCGGCTCACTATGCAATGTTTGCCCGTCTGCTTGGGCCGTGGTGTATACAGGAAAAGCGGTACGGTGCTGGGACATGCGTTCGCGGCAGAAGCGGTGGCAAGACGACCGGGCCAAGGGAACAAATTCCTCAGAAAGACTCCAACCATGTCAACCATTCCCAATCCAAACTTGCAGGAAGCCGGGCTCACCGGCGCCTGGATCGCGCACCACAACATGACGGCCGACGTGTACCAGCAGACCTTCAACGATCTGGTGCTCAACCACGGCATGCAGCTGGTGGATGTCAGCGGCTATGGCGTCACCGGCAATCTCTACGCGGCTCTCTGGGTCAAGAACGCCAACCCGCCGGCCTGGGAGGCGCGTCACGGCCTCACCGCCCAGCAGTACCAGGACACCTTCAACCAGCTCAACACGCAGGGCTATAGCCCGGTGCTCGTGGATGGCTACGAGGCGGGCGGGCAGCCGCACTTCGCTGCCATCTTCGAGAAGAACCAAGCCGGGCCCTGGCTCGCCCGTCACGGTCTGTCCGCCGCGGACTACCAGCATGCCTTCGATCAGAACCTCGCACAGGGTTATACCCTGGTTTGGGTCAGCGGCTACAACCAGGGGGGCCAGGCAGCCTACGCGGCTATCTGGCGCAAGCTCACAGGTCAGCCGGCATGGCAGGCGCGGCATGGCCTCACAGGCGCTCAGTACCAGCAGTTCTTCGATCAGATGAACCAGCAAGGGTATAAGCCGGTTGTGGTTTGCGGTTACGGCGTTGTGAATCAGCCGCTCTATGCGGCCATCTTCCAGAAGATTCCCAACCCACCGGCCTGGGTTGCGCATCACGGCATGACCTCGGACCAGTACCAGCAGACGTTCAACCAGCTCGTCAGCCAGGGCTTCCGCCTGCAGTTGGTAAACGGCTACACCGTCGCGGGACAGGACCACTTCGCAGCGATCTGGAGCAAGTGACGTGGGGAAGCGGCAAGCGTCCCGAGGACCGTGTGTACGGTCCCCGGGCGCTTGCCCATAAGCTCTTAGGCAGGCATGAACTCCGCTTCCTCTCCCGCCCGCTCGTCCGGCCGCTGGTTGCCGGTCGGCCTCCTGCTTGCCGTCGGTTGTGTGGTCGTCTGGTCATGGATTGGCGCGACGGACCGCACCACCTGGTGGCTGGAGTCCTTTCCCGTTTTTCTGGCGCTGCCGATTCTGTCGGGTACGGCCCTGCGCTTTCCGCTGACGCCACTGGCATACAGCCTCATCGCGCTTCACATGGCGATCCTGCTCGTCGGCGATCACTACACGTACGAGCACGTTCCGCTGTTCGACTCCATTCGCGACCGCTTTCACCTAAAGCGCAACGACTACGACCGCGTAGGCCATTTCGCGCAGGGCTTCGTCCCCGCCGTGGTTGCTCGTGAAATCTTCATCCGCCGGCGCGTTGTCTCCGGCCGGCGCTGGGTAGCCTTCCTTGCCTGGTGTTTCTGCATGGCGGTCAGCGCGTGTTATGAGCTCCTGGAGTGGGGAACCGCTCTCCTGATGGGCAGCGGCGCGGACAAGTTCCTCGGCTCGCAGGGTGACCCATGGGACACGCAGGAAGACATGTTCTGCTGTCTTATTGGCGCGGCGGCAGCCCTCCTGCTCGTTCCCTGGCTGCACGACCGTCAGCTGTGCGTCTTGAAGAGACGAATCGCCCCTTGCAGTCCTGATCCCGTACTTGCCAAGCCACACTTGCCTCCGCTACAGTGCGTCAAGACAAACGTTTGTTTAGGCTTCATCCGAGGTCATCATGCCTGAGCAGGATCGCCGCTCTTTCCTGAAGCTTTCCACCGCCGGCGCCGCGGCCACTGCCATACCCGCCCGGCTCTTTGCCGCTCCCACCAGCCCTGCAACCGCAGGCCAGGTCCGCGGCTGGACCACCTCGCCCGGCCAGCTCCATCAGCCCATCGACGCCCCGCAGTGGAAGCCCTGGCGCTCGGTCGATTCGCAGAGCATCGCGCTCGATCCCTCCGTCACCTTTCAGGACATCCTCGGCTTCGGCGGCGCCTTCACCGACGGCTCCTGCTTCCTGTTCGGGAAAATGTCCGCCGATGCCCGCCACGCGCTGCTCGAAGAGCTCTACGGCGCCTCCGGTCTGAATCTCTCGGTCGGCCGCACCACCATCGGCGCCAGCGACTACTCCGTCAGCGCCTATACGTACGACGACACGCCGGAGCCCGATCCGGACCTTACTCACTTCTCCATCGATCACGATCGCGCCTACATCCTCCCGACGCTCAAGGAAGCTCGCGCGGTCAATCCGAATCTCTTCCTCTTCGGTTCGCCATGGACGCCACCCGGCTGGATGAAGGCGAGCAAGTCGCTCATCGGCGGCAATATGCGCGACCACTATTTCCCGGCCTATGCGCAGTACTTCGTTCGCTATCTGCAGGGCTACGCCGCGGCCGGTGTGCGCATGGACGCCGTGACCGTCCAGAACGAGGTCGACACCGACCAGGACTCCCGCATGCCGCAGTGCCTGTGGGGCGAAGAGTACGAGCGCAAGTTCGTCGCCTACCATCTCGGCCCGGCCTTCGCGAAGGCCGGCATCGACACCAGGATCTGGGTCCTGGACCACAACTACAACCTGCAGGGCCGCGTCATCGACCAGCTCTCCGAGGCCGACTTCTTCCGGTACGTCGATGGCATCGCCTGGCACGGCTATGTGGGCACGCCGGACGCCATGACCCACGTCCACAACCTGTTTCCCTCCAAGTCCGCCTTCTGGACCGAGGGCGGACCTAACCTGAACGGCCCAGCCCAATTCACCAACTGGGCGCACTGGGGTGTCACCATGACCGGCATCCTGCGCAACTGGTGCCGCGCTATTGTCAGCTGGAACCTTCTGCTCGACGAGGAGGGGAAGCCCAACATCGGCCCATTCCAGTGCGCCGGTGTGGTCACGCAGAACTCCAAAACCGGCGCGCTCACCCGCAGCGGCCAGTACCACGCCTTTGCTCACTTCTCGAAGCACCTGCAGCGCGGCGCCAGGATCTTCGCGAGCACAGGCGAAATCGCAGTCACCCCTGCCCCCACGCCTCCGCGTCCGCGCCGTGCGGCTGCCACCACGGATGCGCCGGCGGACCCCGGTCTCGCCGCGTTTCACGCCGAGCGCGATGAGCCGTTTGTTACCCACCTAGCCGCGCAGAACCCGGACGGCAGCCGCGTGCTCATCCTCACCAACCCGGGTGTGAATGAGCAGAAGGTCCAGGTCACGCTGGGCCGTGACGCCCTCGACCTGAAACTTCCCGCCGATTCCGTCACCACGCTGGCCTGGTCCTGAGCCGGCCGGCGCCTCCGGCTTCCTGTGCCTTAATTGCGGTAAAATGAACTGTTACCGTGCGGGCGCAGTTGCCCGTGCACGGTCCGTACACGAAGGAGCACAGCAACCTCATGGCAAAGCGCCGCGGAAATCCCAACTGGGGCAAACCGGAGCCGATCGGCCCCGTCGTCCCCACCGTCACATCGTTCGAGCAGGTCGTCAAGGAGTACAAGCTCACTCCCGACCAGTACGTCCGCTCCACCCGTTTGCGCGAGTGGGCGCGCCGGAATAAGAACTCCAAGTACATCCCTGAGGCGCTGCTCGAGGCCTGGGGTTTTGAGATCGAGTCCACGCTCTAAGTTCGTCGACCATCACGCGGCCGCTCTCCTGAGCGGCTTTCGTGTGTCTGCCGGAGTAGGCTAGAAACATGCCTGAAACCGAATCAGGGTTCGCCGACATACCTGCTGCGATTGCCGAGCTCCAGGCCGGGCGCATGATCGTCGTCGTCGATGACGAAGACCGTGAAAACGAGGGCGACCTCACCATGGCCGCCGAGTTCTGCACCCCCGAAGCGATCAACTTCATGCGCCTGCATGGTGGCGGCCTCATTTGCCTGACCCTCACCGAGGACCGCGCCGACGCGCTGCGCCTCGGCCCTATGACCCAGGACAACACCTCGCGCTTCGGCACCGCCTTCACGGAATCGATCGAAGCCCGCGAAGGCGTGACAACCGGCATCTCGGCGGCGGACCGCGCGCACACCATCCAGGTCGCCATCTCGCCCGGGTCCACGGCGCAGGACCTCGCCCGCCCCGGCCATGTGTTTCCCCTTCGCGCCCGCAAGGGAGGTGTCCTGGTGCGTGCCGGCCAGACCGAAGCTTCCGTGGATCTTGCCCGCATCGCAGGCCTGATCTCCGCCGGGGTGATCTGCGAAATCATGAACCCGGACGGCAGCATGGCGCGCGTGCCCGACCTGATCGGCTTCTGCCAGATCCACGGCCTGAAGATGGTCACGGTCGCTGAACTCATCCGCTACCGCCTCCAGCATGAGCGCTACATTCACCGCATCGGCGAGTCGCTCATGCCCACTCCGTTTGGCGATTTCCGCATGCTGGCGTATGAGAGCGAGGTGGAGGGAACGGAGTCGCACGTCGCGCTGGTCATGGGCGAGGTGGACTCCAGCCGCGACGATCGGCCGGCGCTCGTGCGCGTCCACACCCACTGCCTGGCCGGCAATGTTTTCGGCGCCAGCACCTGCGACTGCCGCGCCACCGTGGACGGCTCCCTGCGCGCCATCGCCGAAGCGGGCAGGGGAGCGCTCGTGTACCTGCACCACCGCGGCCGCGGCTTTGCCCTGGACCGCACCGTGGATCCCGCCCGCATCTGCTTTCACCGCACCGGCAATGCCGAACGAGGTCACGACACGCGCGATGCCCGCATCCTGCGGCAGGTCGGCCTGGGAGGTCAGATTCTTTCCGATCTCGGTATCCGCAAGCTGCGGCTGCTCAGCAACTACCGGACGCACGTTCCGGCGCTGCAGGGTTTCGGCATTGAGATTGTGGAGCGTGTGTCCATTCCGGGTGCGTCTGTCCCGCAAGCCGGCTAGCGTGGGCCTTCCGCGCTAAACGCAGTTCTCCTTCAGGTGTAGTCCTCTCGTGGAAAGAGGCGTCATCCTGAGCGTAGCGAAGGATCTCTGTAGTCTCCCCATAGCGGAACGGACGCATCAGGTGAGGGGCGACTGTACCTCAGCGAGAACAGCTCTAACGCAACGCCAGCTCTTCGACTTCGGCGAACGTCAGGTGCTCCGCCGGGCTCCCGGTCCGTTCCTTCCACGTGAGGAACAGCGCGCCGTAGCTTTCCGTGGTGCAAGCCTCCGGCGGCACACCCAGCAGGATCAGCGCGTTGTCGATCCAATCGGGCTCGCCCTCCAGCTCGGCCCAAACGCCGATGGGCGTTTCGTCTACCACTAGGTGGCCTCCGTCCGAGCCCTGCCACTCCGTCCTGTACTTTTCATACCGGAAGACAGGGCCGAAGCCCAGTTGCGTGAACACTTCCGCCATCGCGTCGCAGTCTTCCACGAGCGTTTCGGTCTCGACGCGTGTCTTGTGGCGCGCGCCCTCATCGGTCGCGCCGTCCACCATGCGTTTGTGGGTCAGCGTGCAGCGATCGCCATACATCCGCAGGCGAAGGATCTGCTTCTTGATGCGCAGGGTGCGGTCGGGCGTGTCGTAGAGCGTGTTGCTCTCGAACGTCCGCTCGGTCTGGAGCTCGAAGCCCGCTTCTATGGCGCGTGTGCGCAGGACTGCCTGGTCCGGCACCAGGAACTTGAGCTCGGTTTCTGCCGCCTGCATGTGTGCCAGTATATGCGCGTGGTTTCGCCGCGGGCCGCGCTTCTCTACCATGGGAGTTGCAGATGCCCGGGACTCTTCACCTCAGCGCCGCTGACCCACGCGACATAGCGCGCGCAGCAGACATCCTGCGAGTCGGCGGCACCGTAGCGTTTCCCACAGAGACGGTGTACGGCCTCGGTGCGAACGCCCTTGACCCAGACGCGGTCGCGCGCATCTTCACAGCCAAGCAGCGGCCTGCTTGGGACCCGCTCATCGTTCATGTGGCCGCGATGGAGGACGTCCGCTCGTTGGTGCACATGCGCGCGGAAGTCAGGCCCCGCACCGAGGCGCTCGCGGCCGCTTTCTGGCCCGGGCCGCTGACACTGCTGCTACCCCGTCGTGAGCACGTTCCGGATAGTGTCACCGCCGGTAGCCCGCTGGTCGGCATCCGTGTGCCGGCGCATCCGGCGGCGCAGGCCCTGCTTCGAGCGTGCGGCCTGCCTCTGGCGGCGCCCAGCGCGAATCGATTTGGGCACACCAGCCCGACCACCGCCCGGCACGTCCTCGACGACCTCGACGGCCGCATCGACGCCGTACTGGACGCGGGTCCGACCAGCATCGGCCTGGAGTCCACTGTGCTGGACCCCACCCCGACACCGATGATTCTTTACCGTCCGGGCGCGCTCACGCTGCAGCAACTCGAGACAGCGGCTGGTGCGGCCCTAGAAGTCCTTAAGGAAGTGTTCACGACGCCGGGGAAGGGAGCAGGGCAGCCTTCTCCGGAAGCCGGTGTCCAAAGCAGCCTGCCTGCGCCGGGCGTCGGGCTTCGGCACTATGCTCCCAACGCGAGGCTGGTTCTTACCGGCGACGGGCTGAACGGTTTGCAGGTCGCGCTTGCAAACCTGCACGCACCGTCGCAGCGTGTCGGGATACTGCTGCCGTCAGGTTGGGAGGTTGCAGGCGCACAGCACATCGTCCAACCGTGGGCATCGTGGGACGATCCCGCGGCCCTTGCGGCGACTCTCTTCGCCGGCCTGCGTGCCTTGGAAGCTCATGGTGCGGAAGTGATCTACTGCCCGCTGCCCGTCCCGGGCGGCCTGCGCGATGCCATTCGCGATCGTCTGCAGAAGGCCGCGCGCAGCATCTAGCTACTTCATCACGCCGGTTCCTGCGCCAGACTCGCTGCTCTTGAACAGGTACCGGATGCCGGTCTTGTACACCATGATTCTGCGGCGGCCCACCCGCATCTTGATCACGCACTTGTCGTACCACTCGATGGTGCCGCACAGCTCTTCGCCATCGTCCAGAACGACCGTCATCTCCGTGTGCTGCTGAACCTGTTTCTGGAAGTAGAACATTTCGGCATGAGAGCTCTCCCGCGCGCCGCCGCCGTGGTCTTCATTCAGGCGTGCATGGGTGAGCGGGTCTTCGCCATGGCTGATCTCGCGACGGCGGTCGCCCAGCGGCAGACGGGGACGGATCAGCTTGCGCGTTCCGTTGAACGCGTTGGCTTCGGCCCGGCTACCTGTTTCCTTCTCTGTTGGCAAAGGACAAACTCCGTTTTGGCGCTCGCGGCATCGCGAGAGCACGTCAGTGAAATTCAAGTGCGCAGTAGCGGCTACAGCGTTGGATGCAGGGACGCGCCGCGGTGAACAAGAGTTTCGGCTTGTTATAAAGCGCCGGCCGTTTCCAGCTCCGCCGCAAAGGCATCCAGGCTGAGACCACGCAGCAGATTGCGCCGCATGCCCGCATAGACCGCGTCCAGCGAGCGCACCGCCGCTGTCAGCGTGTCGAAGCTGATCTGTTCTGCGATCCCATCCAAATCGCGTCGCAGGTCGATGTTTCTCATTCGGTCCGGCGCGCCGCCCTGCAGGAGAAGCAGGTCTTCCAGCAGGCTGCTCATCGCGCGCAGCAGCGCCAGCGTTTTGGTCTGGCCTTCCGCGCCGGCACGATACGTTTCGGTAATGCGGAACAGCGATGAATGATCGCCTGTATGCACCACGCTGCGGAGCAGTACAAGCGCATCGCCGCGCGCCGCCATGTAGCCCTCCACATTGAACTCCAGCGCGCGGCCAGCCGCGCCCTCGCTGAGCCGTGCCACTAGCGCGCGCTCCCGTTCTGGCAGATCGGGCCGCCGCTCTTGCAGCAGGGCTTCGATCTCTTCCAAGGGGAGCGCCCCGAGGCGGACCACCGCACAGCGCGAGCGAATCGTCGGCAGGAGCTCGCCCAGATTTTCGGCGAGCAGGATCAGGTGCGCATGCCCGGGCGGCTCCTCCAGCACTTTCAGCAGCGAGTTCGCCGCTTCCTTCATGAACGCCGCGGACGTGATGACAAACACCTTCGCGGGCGACTCCACCGGCATGTACTGCGCGCGGGAGATGAGCGTGCGTACCTGCCCCAGCTTGATCATCAGTTGTGGGGGATCGGGCGGGATGATCAGCACGTCCGGATGCGTCTGCACCAGAACCGGCGTGTCCTTCTTGTCTGTTTCGCGCATGTCTTCCCGCGCGGCGACGGCCTCCTCCACGCGTGCATTAAGATCGGCGCCCTCCGCAATGCGTGTGCAGTTGCGGCACACGCCGCAGTAGCCAGCCAGCTCGCGGCTGTCGGCATCCTGCTCGCGTGGTTGTCGCTCGCACTCTAGAGCCATGGTGAGCATGAGCGCCAGTGTGTATTTCCCCGCTCCACGCGCACCGGCAACGATGAGCGAGTGCGGAAAACGTCGCGCCACTATGGCAGCGCGCAGCCCGTCGGCGGCAACACTGTTGCCGCGAAACTCGGCGAAGCTGGAGGGAAGAGCCACTGGAGGAAAGGCTACCGCATCCGCTCTTCAGGAATCATCACGAGCCGAAACTTCGGCCGCAAAGTGATCTTCGCCTGCAGCTCCACGGGGAAACGCGGCACAAAGCGCAGGCGCCATCGTTGAGCGAAGGTTGCCAGCGAAAGGACGCCCTCCATCCACGCAAACCCCTCGCCGATGCACTGCCGCCGTCCGCCGCCGAACGGAAAGTAGCTAAACCGCGGGCGCGAAGCCCTGGCCTCCGGCGTATGCCGCTCCGGGCGAAATTCCAGTGCATCCTCCCACCAGTCTTCCGAGCGATGCATCACGTACTGGCTGAAGAAGAAGTGCGCTCCGGGAGGGATGCGGTAGCGGCCAAGCTGCACGGGCGCCGTGGAGCGCCGGCCCATCGCCCACGCCGGTGGATACAGCCGCATCGACTCCGCAAACACCATCTCCGTGTAGCGAAGCTGCGGAAAATCCTCAACCGTCGCATCG
>CAXSHQ010000170.1:0-2703 GCA_964236875.1 uncultured Acidobacteriaceae bacterium
TGGTCAGGTACTCGCGCAGCGCAGGCTGCAGCGCGTTCATATAGATCGCTTCCTGCACCTGTGGCTCCACGTCCTTCAACGGAGGCACGCCCGCCTCCTGGTGGCTATCCACCTTCAGGATCACAAAGCCCTGCCGCGTGCGAATCGGCGCCGTTACCCCACCGACCGGCAGCGGGAACGTTGCGTTCTCCAGCACATCCCCCAGCACGCCGTGCTTGAAGTCGCCCAGGTCGCCGCCCGCCGTCGCCGTCGGTCCGCCCGAGCTCTCCTTCGCCACCTGCGCAAAGCTCGCTCCACCCTTGATCTTCGCTGCCAGCGCGTCTGCCTTCGCCTGCACCGCACTCAATTGCTCCGCGGTTGCATTTTCCGCAGTCGGCAGCAGTATCTCGCTCAGGTGCACCTGCTCCGGCCTTTCGAACTCTTTGCTGTGCTCCGTATAGAAGGCCTGCTCCTGAGACGAGGACATATTGATGTGCCGGCCCACCTCTTCGCGCACCACTGACTGCGTGATCACCTGGTCCCGGATCTGCTGCTTGAAATCCTCGTACGACACGCCCTGCTGCTTGGCCGCCTTTTCCAACGCCTCCATATCGGCCAGGTGGTTCTGCTGCCGAATCTGGTCGAGCTGCCGCATCGTCTCCGCGTCGCCCGTAATGTCCAGCTGCTTGCCCCGGGCGAGCAGGATCTGCCGGTCTACCATGTCGCGCAGCAGGTTGTTCTGCGCCTCCTGGAAGTCAGCCAGCGGCATGTTGTTGCGCTGCGCATCATCCAGCAACTGCTGCTGCGCGCGCACATACTCCGTGCGCGTGATGATGCGGTCATTCACGCGCGCAATCACGTCTTCCACCACGGTGCCGCTCGCCGTAATTGGCGGGGTCTGCGGAATCTTCGGCAGTTGCAGCGTGCTCGAAGGCGCGAACGGAGGCGCTCCCCCCGTGTAGCTATAGCCCGAACCCGGCCGCTGCGTGCCCCGGCTCGCGGGAGCCTGAGCGATGCCAACCTGCGCCACAGTAAAGGCTGCCGCTGCCATCAGCGCGCCCCGAACCCACATCTTCTCTTGCGTTTCAGTCATGCAATCCTTCGCCGTCGCGATTCCCCGAACCTCGGCACCGGGCCTGTCTACATAGACAGGCGGTCCAGCCGGATGTAACCCGCCCTTCCTGATTTTACCCGCCGCCAGTGTGCAGCGCTTACCAGCCGGGCTCGCGCTTCATCCGCACCGCCTTGCCGTCGCTCTAAGTCGCTAGCTGCTAACCCGCCAAGCCGCTAACGGCCCGATGCTATACTCCGTCCAACCCTGCAGGCTCCAGGCTCTCCGCCTGCACCGCTCACGAGGTCTCCCGTCCCATGCCCCATCGCACCCGGCGCGCTCTGTTTGCAGCGGTCATTTTCCTGTCTGTTTGCGGCCTCGCTGGTTCCTACTTCGGCCGAGTCTCCGCCCAGTCCGCTTCCGATCAGTCCCAGCTCCGCGACGGCCTCAAGCAGTTCACAGACGCTTACTCCATCGTCGAGCAGAACTACGCCGACAAGCTCGACACGGACAAGACCGACAAGGCCATCTACGACGGCGCCATCCCGGGCATGCTCCACGTGCTCGACCCTCACTCTAACTTCTACGACCCCAAGGCGTATGCGCAGATGCGCGAAGACACCCATGGCCGCTACTACGGTGTCGGCATGTCCATCCAGCCTCAAGGTCCGAAGATCGTTGTCCTCGCGCCTTTTGAAGGCACCCCGTCCTTCCGCGCCGGCGTCAAGCCCGGCGACGTCATCCTCTCGGTCGACAGCAAGTCCACCACTAATCTCGACTCCACCGCTGTGGCCAACATGCTCAAAGGGCCGCGCGGCACCCATGTCGTCGTCGCCATGGAGCGCGAAGGCGCCGCCAAGCCCCTCACCTTCGACCTCGTCCGCGACGAAATTCCCCGGCCATCGGTAGACATCGCCTTCCTGATCCGCCCCAATCTCGGCTACATCCGTATCACCCAGTTCATGGAAACCACCTCCCGCGAAGTCGGCGAGGCGCTCGACAAGTTCGGCCCCAACCTCCAGGGCCTCGTCATCGACCTCCGCGGCAACCCCGGCGGCCTGCTCAACGAAGCCGTCAACGTTTCCGACAAGTTCCTCCAGAAGGGTGCCGTGGTCGTCTCACAGCGCGGCCGCGCCTTCCCCGAACAGGTCTACCGCGCACCCAGCGGCTCTGACCAGAAGTACCCCATCGTCATCCTCGTCAACCGCAACACTGCATCCGCCGCCGAGATCGTTTCCGGCGCCCTCCAGGATCACGATCGCGCCCTCATCGTGGGCGAAACCACCTTCGGCAAGGGACTCGTGCAGATCGTCTTCCCGCTGGCCGAAAACACCGGTCTCGCGCTCACGACCTATCACTACTACACACCCTCCGGCCGCCTTATCCAGCGCAACTACGAAGGCGTCTCGCTCTACGACTACTACTACGGCCGTCACGGTGCGTCGCCCGCCGACAACACCAACAAGGAAATCAAGACCACCGATTCCGGCCGTACCGTATACGGTGGTGGAGGCATTACTCCCGATGAGAAGATCGACTCGCCCAAGGCGAACCGCCTGCAGGACACCCTGCTCATCAACTACGCCTTCATGAACTTCTCCAAGAAGTACGTCTCCAGCCACACCATCAATAAAGACTTCACCGTAGACGACACCGTCTTTCAGGACTTCAAG
>CAXSHQ010000170.1:2713-9561 GCA_964236875.1 uncultured Acidobacteriaceae bacterium
GGAGAAGAAGATCGACTTCAACGAGGCCGACCTCGCCAACGACGACGGCTGGATTCGCACCAACATTAAGGCCCAGGTCATCACCTCTGCCTTCGGCCAGGCACAGGGCCTTATCGTGGGAGCCCAGTGGGACCCGCAGATCCAGAAGGCTCTCGGCTTCATGCCCGAAGCCCAAGCCCTAGAAGACCACCAACTCCCCAGCCAGCAACACAAGCCCGTCCAAACTGCTAGTCGATAGCTGCGTTTCACGCGGAGCAGGAATGCCCGGCCTACATGGCCGGGCATCACATCTTGTAGGGCGGAATGACAATCTCTGCACGTTCAGAGACAATTGTGCCCTTGAAGCAGTCGCTGCCGTACTGATTGGTATACGTGACCTTCAGGGTGTAATGCCCGGGAGGAATCTGCTTGACGTCTCCTACGAAAGCCGCAAGGTCGATCACCGGGCTGAAAGATGCTCCCGGCTCGATTGCCTGATAGCGAATTTTACCGGGACCAAAGTCGATCTTCCCTCCTCCCCGTGTGAGTACGATGGTGCCGTCGGACCGATGCAGTTTCATTTGGAAAAATACAAGCGCCTCCTGGCGCTCGAACGTGTCCAGCAAGCGCACCGCTCTTGGCCCTGTATTGTGAAAGGTAACCTGCAGCGGAATTTTCAGGTGAGGCGCGGCGTCAAATCGCAGAAGATGCACCACTAGCACCAGTGATCCCAGATATCCGTTCATCTTTCCTCCTGCGGAGCGCGCTTGTCATTACGTTCTATGGAAAAGCTTTGTAACATGGAGGCTCTGTGCTGGGTGAATCGACACCGGCTGGCACTCCGGCCCAACCCTTTTTCTTCGCAAGAGCCTGTACGGTTTGGATGGAGTGGTTCAGCACAAGTTGGCCCGCCGCATAGGGCCGGTCGGACGCGCCGTCGCCCAAAGAAAAGAAGTACGTTTTTGCCTTGGCATCGAACGCCGCAATCTTGGCATCTGCCGCACCTTTCATGGCTGCCGCAGCAGCAGCAGGACTGGCCGCGCTTCCTAGCGGTGTGGTCAGTGCATCGATTTCGGCTTGAGTAGCGGGCCAGTAGTGGCCCGCGGAACATTTCCATTCGCGGTAGTGGTGCTTTTCGTGTTTAGTTGACGCTGCCGCGGTGTGCCACGCGCCGCGAAAGCCATTCGCATAATAGGCTTTCATGACGGTCACCGCATCGATGGCTTCTGCCTGCGTTGTGGGCGGGTTTGTGTCGGGGTTGCGGGATCCGCCAGTGTTGATGGTGATGTCCGCGTTGCCGGAAATTGAGGTTACCCGCATGCGCCAGACGCCGGTAGCGCTATCCCTGCACGCGGTGTAGACCACAACGAAAGCTTGCGGAACAGTCGTGCTGCTTGCGTTCACATTGTGCTCTGTAACCGGCGCGTCACCCCACTTGATGGCCACACGCACAGGCGGACTGCAGCAGTCCGGACAGGGTGTGACGGCGCCCCCTACTTTGCCCGTACCCGCTTTCGCGGAAGCGCTCTTCGCTGCCGTCTTCAGGGCGCTGGATTTCGTGTGAGCCTTCTTCGTCATGTGCGGGTAGCCGATCTACGCCTCTTCGAGAAAGCCCTGAGCAGCTTCGATCAATTCCTGCACCTTCTGTGATGGGTACCCTTCCCGCGTGAGAATCTCCTGCGCCCATGGCAAAGACTCATCCGTGTCAAAACCGGCGCCCAGCACGCACATCAGGTCGATGTATTGGCACACGTCTCGCTCGGCCAGTATTGAGTACGCGGCAGACCGTTGTATACCGCTGTCAATCAATTTCCGCAACCCCGATTCACCAGCAGAGGCGCTTTCCTCAGGGAAGAATTCCTGAAGATGCGTAAGCATCGAGCTCACGAACCGGTCTTCTTCGCGCTTCGCGAATAGCTCTTCTTGGTCTTTCCGGATAATCAGCACAGATAACCTCGAACCTTGGTACCTGTCGTGAGTTGGAACTCTACCACACACACCCGGGTCCAGTGCGCAACCCGCTGGCTTGCTGCCGCAAAGAGCTTGAATGCCGGAGGAGGAGTGGAGCGGGAGACCGGGATCGAACCGGCGACATTCAGCTTGGGAAGCTGACGTTCTGCCACTGAACTACTCCCGCTCGCGGTTTCGATTCTAGCACTTAGCGCAATACAGCAACCCCACAAACCCCACACGGACCAATATCCGTGATTCTGCCCGCTCGACGGGTATATGCATGTGGGGGGTTGAAGTGAGCGAGACATATCAGCGCGGAAGCATCCGCAAGGTGAAGCGAGCGAAAGGCAAACAGGTTTGGGAGTGGCGCTATCGCGTCCGTGGGGTCATGAAGCAGCAGACCTTTGACGCAACCGAGTTCCCCACACAGAAAGCCGTGTGGGCGCACTTGGCCACGCGTATCCGCCTGCTCAATGAGGGGGATGCCATGCCAGTGCCCCAGGCAGCAACCATGGCGCAGCTGATCAGCAAGTATGTTGACGCGTACCTGCCGCAGCTCGCTAAGAGCACCCAGGACACGGACGGCTCCATGCTGCAGAGGCATTTCGAACCTCGCTGGGGCGAGACGCTGGTTGCGGACGTACACCCGGAAGACGTAGAGGGCTGGATCAAGGGGCTGGTACGCGAAGACGGCGAGCCGATGTCAGGAGCTTCGAAGGGGCGTGCGCGGCGGCTCATGAGGCAGCTCGTTGACCGTGCAATGTTCTGGCGCATGCTACCGCTTGGAGAGAACCCGATCAAGCTGGTGAAGGTAGCCTGTGCTTACCGCTTAGGAGTTGATCGACTCGTGCTAAGTGTCGCTTGTACCTTCTACATCCGCAAGCTGATCCCGCACCATCGCACTGAAAGCTTGGTCAGCCTGCACTGCAGATGCCAGCCAGTAGTCCGCTTCCTGCCCAAACTTGCGAGCCTCTTCAACGTTAGAGCTGCTAAGCCTGACCATATCTCGAAAGCGCTCCAGAACAGCGAAGTGCCGAGATCGATCTGCGCGGTATTCATCTAGACGAAGAACGTCGATAGTGCGCCTACCCAACTCTGTGATTCCGTACGGCACCTCTCGATGGAACGCAATGTGCTCCCGGGGATCCACCGGACCCGCCGGATTAAGCAGAAGAAGCTCGCCGACTCTAAAGTGCTCCTTGAGTAGAAGCCGTTTACAATCGCAAACATCCAAGCTTGAGACGACGTTTGCAACCTTTGTTTATTGGCCTTTCGTAACCGCTAAAAAGATAGTTTTTTGAAGTCCCGCAAGCTATTCATTGCAGGAGACTTATAGGAACGTGAAATTGGAACTTCGCCGGCGTGTAGAATTGGACAGCGCTGTAGAAGGAGAAAACATGGAACAAACCGCAAATCAGTCGTCCGCTGCTACCGCCATCGTCCCCGCCGTTTCACAGTCAACGAACACCCCTGGGATGCACGACAGCCTTGCTATCCAACGCCTCCTGGACGAGGTGCGATACGAGACGTCGAGCAACGCGAGCGGCGCCATGGCTTACAACCGTCAGCACAACCGCCACAACCGCTAAGGTAATCCCGATGCAGCTCGATACTGTCCTCCTCAAGGTCGCGTCGCGCTGCAACATCAACTGTCGCTACTGCTACGTCTACAACCAGGGCGACACCAGTTGGCAGGACATGCCTAAGCACATGTCGGCCGAAACCGTCGAAAGTGTTCTTGCACAATTGAAGGCTCTTTATGACGACCAGGGACACCCGTTTGCTGTAGTCCTTCACGGAGGGGAGCCGCTTCTGCTCCCCCGTGACATTTTGACCCGCCTGCTTCATGGTCTCTCCGAAAACCTGCCGGCAAGCTGTACTCGTTCCATCCAAACCAATGGAACGCTCATCGACGACGAGCTGCTTGATCTTTGCGCCAGCACCGGCACAACGCTTTCCGTGAGTCTTGACGGCCCGCCCGATGTTCACGATGCCTTCCGCATCGCCTTCAACGGCTCTGGAACAGCGGAACGCGCGCTCGCCGGCATCGCTCGCGCGAAACGGCACCCCTCATCTCAGTCTATCTTCACGGGAACGTTGTGCGTCGTCGACCCGGCCTCCGACCCCCAACGTGTGTACTCCTTCTTCAAGTCCCTTGATGTGCCGAGCGTCGACTTCCTCTTCAAAGACGGCAATCACACCAAGCTTCCGCTCGGAAAGCGAACCGTCGTCTCGACCGAGTACGGGACGTGGCTCGCCTCCGTCTGGGACTGCTATGTTTCTGACCCGACACCTCCGCGCATCCGCATCCTCGATGACTTCGGCAGGCTGCTGCTTGGCGGCACATCTGTCAAAGAAGGTTGTGGCCAGGCTCTCTACGGCATCGCCGTCATCGACACTGACGGCACAATCACTAAAAACGACACGCTCAAAAGCATGTTCGACCGCGCTGACCGCTTCGAAAAGACCTGGTCGATCGCTCAAGACCGCCTTTCCGACATAGCGCGTTCCGAAGACTTCGAACGCTATTCCAGGATGCAGCACCCGACAAGCCCAACCTGCCGGGCATGCCCTCTTCTCGGGATTTGCGGGGGCGGCATGCCCCTCTCGCGCTGGCACGCAGAGACCGGCCTCGACAACCCATCGGTCTACTGCGCGGATTACAAGCTCGTTATTGGGCACATCAGCCGAACACTGGGAGTTTCGAATGACCGGATTTGACATCTCCGCTGCAGCACGTCGGACCCATCCATTCCCGTGCTTCACCGTTGCCAGCGTGCTGTCCACGTCTTGTGAGGCACTCCTGCTGGATTGGCTTGAGACGGAGGCGCCTTGGCGCATCAGCCGTCAGGATTTCTACGAACAATACGAGTTTGATTTCCGGGACATCGCCATCCCGGAAGGCCTCGCGCCGTTCTTTTCGGACGCTGCCGCCAAGGACCTGCGCGACAAAGTCGCGTCCCTCTTCGGAGTCACACTGGGGCCGCAGATCGACATCACCGCACATCGTTTGAACCGGAGTCAAAAAATCCAGATACACAACGACGCGCGGCCCGACGGGGAAACCCACCGCTTCCTTGTGCAACTCAATCGCGCCTGGCCGCAAGAAAACGGCGGCATGCTGATGCTCTTCAGCGGACCGGAGGTCGAGTCGCTCGTCGACATCCTTCCTCCCACCAGCCGCTCCGCTTTTGGCTTCAAAATCTCGCAAGCCTCGTTTCACGCCGTCAGCCAGGTTCACCAAGGCGACCGTTTCACCTTAGTTTTCTCCTTCTATGAACTCAAGTCCTAGTCTCGATTCGGCCCTTCTCCTTCCACCTTCGGAAGAGATCTTCGCCAAGGCTCTCGGACAGCTCGGCGTGGATGAGCTCCTCACCAACACCGGTCTCGCTCGCTCTGACTACTCGACCCTTCGCTATCTCAGTAAGGACCGAGCAGCATCGCCGCGGACTGTGCCCACGTTCGTCTCCCTGAGAGAATCGAGCATCGTTTGCGAATTGCCAAGTTCTCTAGTGCAGGACTATTGCAGCGCACATGAGCTGACTTTGGCAGGGCAGGAGGACATCCTGAGAGCGCTTCCAACGATTGAAGCCGCGCTCCGCGACGTTGTGAAGCTGCATCCTTTCCTGGACACATGCATTCAAGAAGTCGTCTGGCGCTGCCATCTGGTCCTGCCTCCAGACGACAGCTACGACGTCAGCTTCAGTGACCCGAACGTGCCGTTCTCCATCTTCATCTCTGCGCCCAAACAGCCATCGCGCACGTCCATCTTAAGAGTGGCTGAGAACATCGTTCACGAAGCGATGCACCTCCAGCTCACACTCTTCGAAGCCGTTCATCCCCTGATCGACAGTACTTCAGACTGGTCCATGTATTCGCCCTGGAAAAAGCAAAGCCGACCTGCACAAGGCATCTTGCATGGATTCTATGTTTTCGCCGTTCTCCGTTGGCTGTGGTCACAAACTCTTATCGGAAGCAAGAATTCCGAAGACCGCATGTTTGCGCAACGTCGCATCGTTGACATCGAGAATGAAATAGATGCAGTTCGCGAACTGCAGGAATCTCCCGCACTTACCAGCGAAGGCAAGACCTTCCTGTCCCGCTTGGTAGATTTCGCCGGAAGGCCGAAGCAATGAGACTCTGATCTCCTGTCTAAGCAAGTCCGCTCTTCTCAATTCTTCGGGCTAAACCCAACATTGCTGTCACCAGGGGCAATCTGATCACGTCGTTTGCCGGTCATAATTGAGCACCATCTGCGTTCCGACCGATTTGGGCCGAAGTGGGGCGGATCGATGGGTAGCCGGAAGCTGAGGTCGAGCCGGAAGCTGCCGTAAGGGTTGACATCGACGTAGACGAGTGGGGTCAGGCCGCGCAGGTCGTTTGCGTTCAGGCGGTCTTGCCATGTAGGTTCAGCCAGAACCTGCTAGATCATGAGTGTGTTGACGTAGACGAGCGAGAGCTGAACCAGATGGAGGCAGAGCATGCTGATCTCTTGGTCGTCGGCCCTTGGAGGCTATCTAGCCGCCCTTGCCGAAGAAGATGAAGTCGTTGACGCTGTTTCAGCTTCGATGACATTCAGGCATTCATGGATCTTGCGGCGCATCTCCATGAGGAGACAACGGCACAGGAAGATGGTCTTGATCGCTTTGCCAAGTTCTCTCCGAGGCGCCCTGCAGGTATCAGTGGCGCATTCTCAAATGAACCTGACCAAGCACTTTAGCGAAGTAAACGTGCAAGTTCTGGACGCCGATAAGCGCGCAGATGCCAACCAACAACGCAAGAGCGGTGAAAAGATACATGCGTCTCTGCAGCGTCAACATCACACTCAGGTTACGATTCGTAGCTTCGTTCGAGGTGAGGTTGGAGTGCCCGGCTTGAAATGTGCCAGTGGATAAGAGAGACACTGGACAGGGAGA
>CAXSHQ010000171.1:0-5572 GCA_964236875.1 uncultured Acidobacteriaceae bacterium
GCAGGAGCGCGATACGGCCTCGCTGCTGAATGTGTATCGCCGCCTGCTTGCGCTGCACCACGGCAACGCCACGCTGCGGAATGGCAGCGTCCTTGTGCTGTATGCGGACGCCACGACCGCGGTGTGGCTGCGGCGTGCGCCTGCGGGCGCGCGGACCGTCGCGTCCGTGGTGGTTGCTGCTAACTGCAGCGATCGCGCCGCCCTGCTTTCGCTGGACCGCGAGTTCGCGCAGGCAGGCCTGCGCGCGGGTGAGCTTCGCTCCCTGCTCCCCGGCCCACGCGTGATGAGCAGTCATCAACTCACGCTCGCACCGCACGGCATCTTTGTCGGCGAACTGGTTCATAGCCGCTGAGTGAGGCGGAACCGCTTTGCGCGTCCGCACGTAACTTCCTCCGTCTACTCGTGCCGATCACTTGCGGAAGTGTCCTCTTGCGCGGCGAGGTCTTCGTCGAAGCACGAAAAGATTGTCTCCAGCCGGCGGAACTCTGCCCGGCATGCTGTGTTCGAGGAAGCAAGACCATGCAGTTTGTTCCCCAAGTCGAGGCGTCGTATGCAAGCGTGCAGCCTGTTGGCGGCATGCGCTTTCGCCTGCGTCGGGCGCGGGCGGGCGTGACTTCGACCGTTCGTTTGACAGCGCAAGTGGGCCTCTTCCTGGCGCTGCAGATACGTCCTGATCCAATGGACACTGTGCGTGTCCTTACATCTCACGCTCTCACCTTTGGGTTCGAGTTCCTTCAGCAGCGGACTGGCATGCGGCGTGTCCGCAGTGTTCGCCGCTTGCGGATTCGCGCACTGCGCTTCTCCGGGTCGCTCTGCTACCTGAGGCAACGCGCTATGCAGCCGGCTGCGTGAAGTCTAGCGAGTCTTCGCGATGTCAGGGCCAAGCAATTCCTGTGCGCTGGGCTGGGGCTCGTCGGGCACGGAGCCTTCGCCCTCGGAACCTTCTGCGCCATCTCGCGCGGGGTGCATGTGGTGTGTTGTGAGACCTTCCTTCAACAGGCGGAAGGCGTCTTCGGGCGTGTCGGCGAACTGAAACAGGGCCATGTCCTTTACGGCGATCGCGCCGCGCTCGGCAAGCAGCTCGAAGTTGATGACGGTCTTCCAATACTCTTCGCCGTAGATCACCACCGTGATGGGCTTGGCGAGCTTGCGCGTCTGCACGAGCGTGAGCAGCTCGAACATCTCGTCCAGGGTGCCGAAGCCGCCGGGGAAAACCACCAGGGCCTTCGCCAGATAGGCGAACCAGTACTTGCGCATGAAGAAGTAGTGGAAGTTGAAGTTCAGCTCGGGCGTGATGTAGGGGTTGGGCACCTGCTCGAACGGCAGCTTGATGTTCAGCCCGATGGTTCTGCCCCCGGCCTCCCAGGCACCGCGGTTGGCGGCTTCCATGATGCCCGGACCGCCGCCGGAGGTGACGACGAAGCGGCGTCGGCGGCCGGGCAGCTTTGTTGCCCACTGGGTGACCATGTGCGCCAGCGTGCGGGCGTCCTCGTAGTAGCGCGCCATCTCCACGGCGGCTTCGGCGCGCTTGCGTTTCAGCTCGGTGGTGTCGCCGCTGGCAAGCTCGTCGCCGCGCGCGGGTTGCTCTTCCGGCGGCGCGGGCTGGGTGGATCCGGTGTTCTCCAGTAGCTCCAGCTGCTGGTTCGCGACGTCGAGCGCACGAAAACGCGCCGAGCCGAAGAAGACCACAGTGTCCTGCACGCGCTGCTGGCGGAAGCGCGCCATAGGCTCCGAGTACTCGGCCATGATGCGCAGCATGCGGCCGTCGGGCGACTCAAGGAAGGCGGGGTTCTCGTAAGCAAGCGGTGCGGCTTCGAGGGGAGCAGGTGCGGCGAGGACAGACGGGTCTGTTGAATCAGGCATACCGCCTCCATTGTCTCGCGCGAAGCAAGAAGTGCATGTGCAGATTCCTACGGTGTCGCTTGCGCCCGCTGGTTCGCATCACGCTGGCAGACAAGCTGAATGTGGATGGGATGCGTGGCTCCCTCCGGCACACCGAACTGGGCAGCCCGCATCTCCTTCCAGACGCCTTCCGGCTTGGGGATCCTCTGCCATTCTCGTGCAGGCAGCGGATCCCTCATGAGTCCTCCACGCAAGGGAGAAAAGCCATCGGCACAAAAGCAGGTCATGAAATCCTGGGATGCGTTCAGGTGACAGTAGCTTGGGCTCTTCCCCTGCAGCGTTTCGCCGGTTTGAAGATTCACCCATTGATCTGGCGGATTCGCGAGGCTTCTGGGCACCATCGTTCTGGTAAACAGGTATCGATGCAATGCCGCTGGAAGTGTTGGCGGAACGTAGTGGGCGTCGTCTGGGTTCTCCTGAACGAGGGTGCCGTCTGCGAGCTGCACACTGGCGTCTTCGATCTGCACACCGTTGTAGGGATAAGGCGCCGCAAACTCAATGAAGAGCTTGCCTTTGGTCCTCACTGTTTCACCCGCATGCTTCGGAAGCTCGGAGAATTTGCCACCACGGCCGAGCTCAATCAGGCGGACACGTTTCGTCCCTTCGTCTGCGCCGCCATCGGCAATGTATGTCGACCCGGTTTCCAGCACGAGGTAAGTGAAAAAGCCGTGGAACTTGACTTCGAGCTTTCCGCGAAGCTGGATTGTCTGCCCGCTGCTGATCCGTATGGACTTGGCCCGCGGCGTGGCCCGCGGCGTAGACTTCGGCGCGACAAGAGCGGCCAACAGAATCGTGATCCAGCCGAATCTCGACGGCGGCGAGAGCATGCGCCAGCATACATCGAGGATGGCTGCAATCAGGCTTTACGCGCGGAAGTCGCGGTAGTGGATCATCTCGCTGATGCCGATCCAGATGTCCAGCAGGCCAAGGCCGGAGACGAGGCCGCGGAACCAGCCTTGTTGCGCGATGGCGTCGATGGCCGGGTGCGCCTGCAGCCAGCCATTTTCCACCCACCAGCGCTGCCTCCAGGGTAGCAGCACCAGCAGGCCGCCGATGTAGAAGCAAAAAATGACCAGCACCACCAGGCTCATGCGCTGCAGCCACACCGGCGCCACGTCATCCGCTACGGCCGCAGGGGGCGCGCCCGTGGGGGAACCAGCGGGGCGTGGTGAGCCCGGTGCTTCGGGGAACAGTTGTCCCTGCTCGGTGGAGGCCATCCCTTCAACGGTAGCAGGGTGCGCTGAGGGCTGTCTTCCCTTCCGGTCGGCTCACGTGGCTCGCAATGCATCGGGATGGAGCGACGGCGAACGGCGAGACCGCCTAGTCCTGTCCTGGAGCCTTTGGCATCGTTCTCACTCGCTTCTTTTCCGCTTTGTTCGCGACGCCCGAGCGCTTGGCCTTCAGGTCCTGGGCCATGGCCTGCGTACTCTCGTCGGCACCTTGCATGGCGAGCCCGAAGTTCACATCGCCCTGCGTCCCGCTCACCTGGATGGGCAGTTCCAGGCCCGCGCCGTTCTTCTTCAGCAAGGGGTCCACGGCTTTGAGCAGCAGACCCTTCCAGCCGCCCACCATCTGGGAGGCGGTGGCTTCGGTACGGACATGGCCTTTGAACTCGAAGATGTTGCCGTCCATGGAGTACACACCGTTCAG
The DNA here is from genome assembly GCA_964236875.1 of uncultured Acidobacteriaceae bacterium. GTDB lineage: Bacteria > Acidobacteriota > Terriglobia > Terriglobales > Acidobacteriaceae > Granulicella. The sequence continues at coordinate 3,553 of CAXSHQ010000171.1, forward strand.
CTTCACCACCGCGCCGGGCACGGTGTACTGGACATCCGTGGCGGTAAGCAGGCCGTGCTGCAACACGACCGCCGCGCTCATTTGCGACTCGGCCTCGGCCTGCCGGTCCGTGCTGACGGCATGCACCTCCTCCGGATGGCCTTGCGCACGGGCGCTCAGGCCGTCAATGCGGTTCTGGAAGTTGCCGTTCGAGAAGTGAACGCCATGGATGCGGAAGCTGCCGGTCAAGCCCATTTTGAGCGGCACGCGCTCCGGGCCGGGCGGAATGTGCAGCTTCGCCTTCATGCCCAGTGAGCCGCTCATGAGCGGCGGCATGGTCTTGACGGCAAGCTGCAGGAAATCGGCCACCTGCGCGTGCGGGATCTCTACCTCCAGGGCAATGTCATGCCCCTGGGGCGTTTTGACGACCTTCCCGGCGGTGGTGAAGTCGGAGCGGCCCAGCCGTGCCTGCACCGGCGCCAGCGTGGTGTCGCCGGTGGTGCCGTCCACGATGGCGTGGTAGCGCGTGCGCAGCGGCATGCGATGGTGGGCGGTGTCGAGCCAGAAGTCAGGCACATCGGCCGTGCCATCGACAGCCAGGCCGTCGAGCTTGCCCGCGAAGTGCCCTGCGCCTTGCAAGGTGCCGCCGATGCCCTTGATGGTGTTCAGGTCGGCGTTTGTGAGGGTGAAGTCGCCGTCCACCGGTGTCTCGCGCGGGTCGTCGCTGGCCCACGGACCAAGGTGTCCTGTGGACCGGATGTCACCTTTCGGCCTGGCGTTCACGAGGTCGGCGGTGAAGATCGCCGGCTGCTCCGGGCAGACGTTGTCAAGCTCCAGGTGGCGAATGTCGAACTCGAGCGCCTCCTTGCCCGGCTCGTCTGTCTCGATAAAAAGCTTTACATCGTCGTTCACAAGGTGCGACACGGTAAAGGCAATGCGCGGACGGAGCTTGGGATGCGTCGGGTCCGCAGGCAGTCGGCCCTCGCGTGTGCCCAGCAGCCACCCAGTCTGAGCGTGCGGCGGGATGTGGATCTCGACCCCGTCTGCCCGGAACTCGTCCACATGCGTGCTGTGCTGCAGGAGCCCGCGCACGGTGGTCCGGAAGTGGAAGTGCTGCACGCTGAGCAGCGGACCCACGCGTGCCTTCGGGTCGCCGTTCGGCGAGTAGCCGTACGGGACGCGCATGCCGCCGCCATCCACCTCGATGCCGCGGAAGAGCGAGATGTGCAGTGTGTCGAGTTCTACCGGGCTGTTGAACGACTCCGACAGCGTCTGGACGAGGCGCGTATGGACGATGGGTTCCAGGTGATGCAGGAGGTACTCGACACTGATCACCCCTGCCGTCAGCAGCACAGCGGCGATGCCCCCGGCGATTTTCGCCGCACGCCGTCGCCACCAGGGTGGATGGGAAAGGGACTTCGACGAGCCTTGCGATGCGATTACCGTCATAAGGCTCCAGCCTGCTTTGGATGCACTCCCTCCCTATGGACGCGTAAGCGGGCGCAATCTCTCGGAGCGGCCAACAAAAAGCCCAGCCGGGAAGGCTGGGCTTTCCGGTGAAGCGCTGCCGTTTAGCTGGCCTGCACGCTGGACTGGGAAGGCTGCTCCACGCTTTGCACTGCCTGGGGCTCGATTTGCGGGGGCAACTGGTTGCCGGAGCGGGCGGGCGCCGCCGCGGGCTTGCCGGGAACCGGCACCGGCTGCCCGTTGGCATCCAGCTCATTCGATTCCACGTAGAAGTGCGTCAGGTTGGCCACGCCGAAGCTGGTGGTGATGGCCACATCGGCGGCGTCGCGGCCAGTCGCCATCAGGATGCGCCCCAGGCGGGGCTGGTTGTGGCGCGCGTCCATATCCCACCAGCGGCCATCCAGCCATATCTGGTACCAGGCCGAGAAATCTCCCACCCCGGAGTAAGGAATGCGGATGTCGCCGATGTGGCCGGTGACATAGCGCGCGGGGATGTTCATGCAGCGGGTGAGGGTGATGGCGAGATGCTGGAAATCGCGGCACACGCCCACACGCTCGGTGAAGACATCCATGG
>CAXSHQ010000171.1:5582-6394 GCA_964236875.1 uncultured Acidobacteriaceae bacterium
CGGTCTTGGTGGACCGTGCGGATTTGTAGTTGAAGGTGACCTTGTTATGCACCCAGTCGCGGATGGCGGCTGCACGCTCCCAGCCGGGCGCATAGAAGCCGAACATGTCCTGGGCGATGCCACCGAACTGGTCGACCTCGCAGTAGCGCGAGGCGAGCAGGAACTGGAGCGCCTGCGCGGGCAGATGCTCGACGGGCACCTGCGGCAGGCCGAAACCCTGCGGGTCGGGCATTTCGCTCGCGTTCAGGATGTTGGCGCCGGAAAGCCGGATGGCGCCCGCAGGCGCGACAAAGCGCGAGCAGCGGTTGCCGAAGCTGTCGATGTACTCCTCCACGGCGAGCTGGACGGGGTTTTCACGCTCCTGGGCGGGCACGATGTGTTCCACCTTGAGGGTGTCCGGCGTGGTGAGGCTCGGCTCCAGGGACGGGTGCACGTGGAGGAGCGCGATCATGGGCGTTTGGCAGGGAATGTTGAACTGGATATCGTATTCGGATTTGATGAGCACAGGAAGCGTCCTGCGCGCGAGATGCGCGCCTCTCCATCAGATGCGCGGATGCGCAAGGTTGTTCAATCGGATGTGCCAAATCGGGCTGAATCACCACCTGCGCGTCACCCGTCCCACAAAAGGGGACTCCAGCAAGTCTGGCCGACGTGGGAAAATCAGCGAAGACGGCGGTGCTCTCGTAGGGAAACAGCCGCTGACGTCACCAGCAAACGCAGGAGTTCGTCTAAACAGGTGGGCATGGACGCGGAGACAATTCTGATTCTGGCGGCAATGCTCCTCGGGCTGGGCAGCCTGAGCCTCTTCGTGG
>CAXSHQ010000171.1:6404-9528 GCA_964236875.1 uncultured Acidobacteriaceae bacterium
CGCTCCAGCAACCCGAAGCTGAAAGGGCTCGGCTGGCTGGCTGCGGCGTTTGCCACCGGCGCGGCTGGCATGGGGCTGCTGTTGATGCCCAGACTGCCTCATGATCTGGCAGCGCTGGGGCCGGACCCCCTCACGCTTCTCCCCTTTATCTTTTTCCAGATTGCCGTCTCGGAGCTTCTCGGGGAACCGCTCCTTCCGCGCCTCAGCCTTGTGCTGCTGGCGGTGCTGATTGCCGCGGACGTCCTGTACACGGCTCACGAGGTGGGGTCTGCCTTCCGCATCGCGGCGATCAGCCTGGCGGTCGGCTTCCAATGCATCGATACGGCCATGCAGCTTTCGCTGCACGGGCGCGAGCGCAAGCCGAACCGGTTCTGCGTCCTGCTTCTGTGGGGGTTTGGCGGCTATAACCTCCTGCGCGCCGTTCTGGTTGGCTCCGGGCTTGCGCGGCGGTGGCACATCGATGGTTCGCTCTTTGCCATGAGTATTCTGCTGTACCTGGCTGTGGGGCTGGGGCTGGCGTTCGGCTTCTTCTGGATGACGAATGCGCGGCTGGAAAGGCAGCTGGAAGAACTGGCCGGCACCGACCCACTGACGCGCGTCTACAACCGGCGCGCCTTTCTGCGGGCTTGCGACAAGGAAGTCCGGGCCGCGCTGCGGCGCGCCAAGCCCTTCTCTATCCTGATGGCCGACCTGGACCACTTCAAGCGCATCAACGATCGTTTCGGCCATGAGGCCGGCGATCAAACCTTGATCGCCGTTGTCGAGCAGATGCAGGATTCCATCCGCGGCATCGACGTGCTGGGACGCTGGGGCGGCGAGGAGTTTGTGGTGCTGCTGCCCAACGCCAACGAGGAGGCCGCCAGAACAGTAGCCGAGCGCATGCGCGTGAACGTGGAACGCGCCGAGCTGCCCGTTGCGCAAGAGGGGCACGGCCCCAGCGAGGCTCCACGGATCACGGTCAGCATCGGCGCCGCTACGTTTCAGCCGCACGACGATCTCCACGCCCTGCTGCGCCGCGCCGACGAGTGCCTCTACCAGGCCAAGGATGCCGGCCGGAACCGCGTCCTGCTGGCCAGTCAAAGGCACGACCTCAGCCTGACCGGCGCGGCGTGACAGCCTGGCGACTCGGCTGCAAAGAAATGCTGGCAGAGAAATCGTCACAAAGAATCGTGGCGAATCGCGACAGAGAACGGCGCAGAGACGGTATGGTGAGTGCATGCTTCCCTCTTTGCTGTTCCTGCAGGCCGCAAGGTCTGTGCGCCCCCGCATCGGTAGGCGTCTCGGCCGGTGTTTGCCTCTTCTGCTTGCTGCCGGCCTGCTGAGTGCCGGTACGTCAATCGCCCAGAGTTCTGCCGCCACGCAGCCGGCCCAGCCGAATGACGAAGACTACACCGCAAAGATCAAGCAGTACCTGAGTGACCCGCGGGTGACGACCGAGCTGGTGGACCACCTGCCCGCTTCAAGCACCGTGCCCACGCCGCTGAAGTTCTTCGGCAAGATGCCGGGACAGCCGGGCGAGCTTTATTACAACGCCGAGATCAACAGCTACTACGAGAAGCTGGCCCAGGTATCTCCGCGCGCGAAGTTCTGGAAGCTGCCGCTGAAGTCCGAAGAAGGCCGCGATACCGTAGTGCTCGCCATCGCGGACGAGGACACGATCAAGAACCTGGACAGGTACAAGGCCGACCTCGCGGCGCTGGGCGATCCGCGCAAAACCAGCGAGGAGCAGGCGCGGCGGATCATCCATACCTCGAAGCCGATCTACTGGATCACGAGCGGCATCCATTCGCCCGAAACCGGCGGGCCGCAGATGCTGGTGGAGCTGGCGTACCGGCTGATCGTGGAAGAAACACCGTTCATCAATGAGATCCGCAACGGCGCCATCGTGATGATTACCCCAGTCGTGGAGCCGGACGGGCGCGACAAGGAAGTGGACACGTACTACTACGGCAAGAAGACCGGCAAGCCGCGACCGCCGCTGATGTACTGGGGCAAGTACGTGCAGCACGATAACAACCGCGACGGCATGGGCCAGCTGCTGAACCTGACCAAAAACATGACCGGCCAGGTGCTGGATTGGCACCCCACGGTGCTGCACGACTTGCACGAGGCGCAGTCGTACTTGTATGTGTCCACCGGCACGGGGCCGTACAACCCGTCGCTCGATCCCATCGCTTCGGACGAATGGTGGCTTCTGGCCGAAACCGAAATTATGGAGATGACCAAGCGCGGCGTCCCCGGCGTGTGGACCTATGGCTTCTACGACGGCTGGGTACCGAACTATCTGTTCTGGATCGCGGAATCGCACAACTCCTTCGGGCGCTTCTATGAAGTGCAAAGCTATGGGCCCGATGTGCAGGAGCACCTGCAGTTGCCCGCCACCACCACCAGCCGCGAGTGGTACAGGCCCAACCCAGCGCTGCCGGACATCAAGTGGGGACCGCGCAACAACACCAACATCCAGGAGTCTGCGATCCTCTTCGCGCTGAACAAGGTCGCGAAAGAGCGCGAGCTTTACCTTGAGAACTACTGGCTCAAGTCCAGGCGCAGCGTGGACAAAGGCAGGAACGGGCCGGTGTACGGCTGGGTCATTCCCGCCGGGCAGGAGCATCGTATGAACGCGGCGGAGATGGTGAACGATATGCGCCGGCAGGGTGTGGAAGTACAGATCGCCGGGAACACGGGCGCCGTGGGCAAGGTGCCTGTGGCTTCGGGCGATTACATCATCCGCGCCGATCAGCCCTACCGGACGCTGGTGGACCTGTACTTCAGCCTCCAGAACTACCCAGTCGCGAACCCGCTGCCGTACGACGATACCGGCTGGACCATGCCGTTGCAGCGCAACGTGGTGGTGAAGGCGGCGACCGACAAGTCGCTGCTCGACCAGCCGATGACGCTGCTCGCGAAGGACGTTGCCGTGCCCGGCGTCATCCAGGGCTCCGGCGATGTGCTGGTCGTGCAGAACAACACGGACAACGTGCTCGCCACATTCCGCTTCAGGAATGCGGACGTGAAGATGGAGGCCGCGGAAGACGACTTCACGAATTGGAACATGGCGATGGGCCAATGGGTGCACGATTGGCTTAGCCACATCGCGAAAAGCGACGGCGCGTCTGTGGAGCGT
>CAXSHQ010000172.1:0-9491 GCA_964236875.1 uncultured Acidobacteriaceae bacterium
GCTGACGCCAGCGATCACGCTGAGTGCGCCGAGTGCGGTGTACAACGGCGGATCTTCGGTGACGCTGACGGCGACGATTCCATTGTCGGCGGCATTGGCGGCGCCGACGGGTGCGGTGACGTTCTATGACGGGGCGATGTCGCTGGGTACGGGCACATTGACGTACTCGGCTTCGGCGGGCGCGTATGTGGCGACGCTGACGACCTCGGCGCTGACCGGCGGCACGCACACGCTGACCGTGGTTCTGGGCGGCGACACGAACTACGCGACGGCTTCGAGCACGTTGTCGGTGGTGATCAACACCAACAACGTGTGGGTGGCCAACAGCACGGGCTCGGTGAGCGCGCTGAGCCAGAGTGGCACGGCGGTGACGCCGGCGGCTGTTTCGGGCGGCGGCACGGCGATCGCGATCGACAACACGGGTTTTGTGTGGTCGATCTCGAAGTCGGGCAACAACGTGGTGAAGTTCTCGAACACCGGCTCGAAGCTGGCGACGTATACGAACTCGACGATCATTGCGCCGAGTGCGCTGGCGATCGACGGCTCGGGGATCGTGTGGATCGCCAACGGCGCAACCACGCTGACCGGGGTGACGAACGCGGGCGCAGCAGTTGCGTCCACACCGTTCCAGACCGGCTTCTCGACGCCGACCTCGATCGACGTGGACGGCTCGGGCAACCTGTGGGTGACCAACACGGGCGACAACTCGGTGAGTGAAGTGATCGGCATCGCAACGCCGGTGACGACGCCGCAGACCAACGCAGTCAAGAACGCAACCCCGGCTGCCAAGCCCTAAGCGATGCAGGTTCCCCGGGGCCAAGCGCCCTGGGGACCACACAGGAGATATGACGATGCAGAACAAGACACTCTCTCGGAAGCACCGCCTGGGCCTGGGCACTGCAAGTGCTCTCAGCCTGCTGGCGGCCACGCTGGCGACCACCGGCTGCGGCGTGCACATGGCGGACGTGACCTCCACGCCGATCCAGACGCCAGGTACGGCGATGGGCGGCAAGGTGTTCGGCGGCCAGCAGCCCATCTCGGGCGCAACGATCCAGCTGTATGCGGCGTCGACCAACGGTTATGGCGCGGCGTCCTACGCGCTGCTCAACACGGCGGTGTTGTCGGATACGAATGGCGGGTTCTCGATCACAGGCGACTACACATGCCCGTCGGCGAGCTCGCTGGTGTACCTGACGGCGACGGGCGGCAACCCGGGCGCGGGAACCAATGCGGCGGTGGCGGAGATGACCGCGCTGGGCGCTTGCGGGAACCTGAGCGCGAGCACGTACGTGATGGTGAACGAAGTGACGACGGTGGCTTCGGTGTATGCGCTGGCTCCGTTCATGAGCGGGTATGCGAGCGTGGGCACGAGCTCGACCAACGTGCAGGGACTGACCAACGCGTTCGCGACGGTGAACAAGCTGGTGAACACGGCGACGGGCAGCGCGGCTGCGGCGACGCTGCCGGCGGGCGCGAGCGGTCCGGTGGCGATGGTGAACACGCTGGGCAACATCATCGCTGCCTGCGTGAACACGACGGGGACCTCGAGTGCGCAGTGCGCGACACTGTTCTCGAAGGCGACTTCGTCGACCGGGGCGCAGCCGACGGACACGATCGGGGCGGCGCTGAACATCGCGCGCAACCCGGGGCAGAACGTGTCGGCGCTGTTTGCGCTGAACTCGGGGACGGCGCCGTTCCAGCCGTCATCGAGCACGGCCAATGACTTCACGCTGTCGATCAAGTACAAGCCGACGGTGTCGACGCCGAGTGCTTCGGCGGTGGCGGCGAACGGCGACCTGTGGGTGACGAACTCGGGCAATAGCACGATCTCGGTGCTGAACGCGGCGACGAGCACGGCGACGATCTACACGGGCGGCGGCCTGAGCGGGCCGGCGGGGATCGCGTTCGACCAGGCCGGCAACGCGTGGGTGACGGACAAGACCAGTTCGAAGCTGAGCGTGTTCACCGCGGCAGGCGTGGGCACGCAGACGACGGCTTCGAACCTGAGCTCGCCGACGGGCGTGGCCATCGACGGCGCGGGCCTGATCTGGGTGACCAATTCGAACAGCGTGGCTGCGGTGAATGTCACGGGCACGACCGTCAACAGCTCCACCCTCTACACCGCCGGTGGCGTAACCACACCTGTCGCCGTGGTTATCAACCCGTACTAAGCAGAACTGCGCACCTGGGCGCTCAAAGCATACAAACACTTGGGCTCACCGATCCGGTGAGCCCAATGCGTTTTCACGTCTGGAGCAGGGAGCGTCGCGGCCCGTTCTCTTTCCGGTGTAGTCACCGCCCGTAAAGTGTCATCCTGAGCGATGCGAAGAGCCTGCCCTGAAGAAGTGAATAGAATTCCCGCATTCCGCTCGCGCCACCACAACGCTTTCAGGAAACCTCAACAACAAAGGCGGCGGGAAGAGCGTCTTCACTCCTGCAGTGAACTTCCCCAATTGCAAAGAACTCGCATGCTCGCAAGGTACTCACCCGCACAAACGAGAACGCCAGAGACCGGAGTCTCTGGCGTCTTCATCCTTGACAATCTAGCAGTCCGGCGGCTGTCGTACCTTCAGGGCTGTTCCGGCGGAGCTAACTCCCAACTTGCGTCGGGGTGTTGCGTCCTCCGGCTCTGCCGTCAGTTCGACGTCCGGCCTTCATCATCCATCGACCCTCTGGCTGTGCCTGGGGCCAACCCTCCGACTTGCATCGGCTGCTGTGTCCCCCGGCGGTGCCGGCGATTCGATGTCCGACTGACTGCTCGTTCATCAGCTAAGAAGGACTGTAGAAATTTCAAACCTGTGCACGCAAGTGCGAAACCCGGCATTTATGTGGATCGTACGTCCGGATGCCGTAAGCCACGGTTCTGGCCGGCTCCGCTCCTCCAAACCTCGATCTACACAGCACGTAGATGCGAGTCATAGAACGTTCCCTACGGGCAGAGAACACTCTCTGACTCTCGATTGGTTTGCGGATGACCTTACCTTCGCGGTGCGCCCAAATGATTTACGGCGATCCCTTCGTGGGGGCATTGCCCCATGCGGAGTGTGCCTGTCACGAAAGAATCATTGTGTACGCGGGAAAGCGGTGACTATCGTTAGTGGTGACGAAGCTATGGCCGCACACATAGGAGTCTCGCCATGTTCTCTCTGCAGAAGATCTCCATCCTCCTCCGCGATGAATCCGGCCAGGACCTGATCGAATACGCTCTTGTGGCTGCTCTCATCGGTCTCGGAGCCGTCGCTTCCATGCGCACGCTGGCCAATGCCATCCGCAGCGTGTTCAACGATATCGGCAATATTCTGACCACAGCGACGTAGCCGAAGGTAACCGTTTTAGGCTCATCCGGAGCGGATGAAATCGCAGGCGATATCAAAGCTCTGCTTTATCGCACCAACCGTAACCTGACTACAGTCACCACCGTTTTCACCATGCAAGCATAGCTTTCATGGGTAACCGGCTTGCGCAAATTCTGCTTCTCCTTCTCGCTCTCGTGTTCGCATTTGCCTCGCTCGACGCCTTCACCGAGCCGTGGAGCGCCATGAACGAAGCGGTTGCGGCGGAAACGGTCTGCAGCCATCTGGTCGGCCTGGCTTTGGCTATCCTCTGCTTCCGGGCCGCCATGCACTTCGGCTCGCGCGCTGCCTTCAGCACGAGCAGACGCATCCGCGAGCCGCAGCTATAAGTCGCAAGCCTCTGTTCGCCGTTGCGCCCGAACCGGTCTACTACTCTTTCCCCAAGCTTTCTACCCGCGCTCCCAGGCTGCCGCTAGCCAGCCTTGCCCGGATTGCCGCCCCGACCCTCGTCTGCTCCGTATCCCGCAGCAGGGATCCATCTTCCGCATACACCAGCGCGTAGCCGCGCTCCAGCACCCGTAGCGGGCTCAGCGCGCCGAGCTGCAAGGCCGCAGCGTCCATCCTCGCTCTGCGTCGCGAAGCCGCCGCCGCCGCGGCCGTATTCAGCCGCGCGCGCAGTCCATCGTGACGCCGTAACAACTCCGGCAGCTGTCTTTCCACATGCCTCGCCTGCAGCTTGCCCTGCAGCACCCGCAGACGCTCCTCACGCGCCCGCTGCGCCCGGAGCATCGCGGCCTGCAGCCGCAGGCCGAGCTCATCCACCCGCTGCACGCGCTGCCGGAGCGATTCGCGGGCGCGTCGCAGCACCGCCTCGCTGCCCACGCCGAGCAGCCGCTGCCGCGCCCGCAGCAGCTCATAGCTGCCGGCCCGCAGCACTCGCGCCCGCAGGCGCAGCACATGCTCTTCCACCTTGTGCTGTGCAGCCGTCACCAGCTCCGCCGCGGCAGAAGGCGTAGGCGCGCACACATCCGCCGCCGCGTCCGCCACCGTGGAGTCCGTTGCATGGCCTACCCCGACCACCACCGGCACCGCGCACGCCGCGATGGCGCGCGCCACGCCTTCTTCGTCAAAGCCGTGCAGGTCTTCCCAGCTGCCGCCGCCGCGCGCCACCAGCACCACGTCCACGCGCTCCGGGTGGGTGTTGAACCAGCGAAGGCCCGCCGTCACCTCCGCCGCGCAGCGCGGCCCCTGCACCGCAGCCGGATACACCAGCAGGTTCACCGCCGCGTGCCGCCGCCGGCACACCTTCACGATGTCCCGCAACGCCGCGCCTTGGAGGCTGGTAATCACCCCGATGCACTTCGGGAACGCCGGCAGCGGGCGCTTGCGATCGAACAGCCCTTCGGCCCGCAGCCGCGCCTTCAGCTCCTGGACTGCAAGGAGCTGCGCACCCAATCCGGCAAGCTCCATGGCGGCCGCGACCATCTGCATCTGCCCGCGGTTCTCATACACGGAAAGCTGCCCGCGCAGCCGCACCGCATCGCCATCCTTGGGACGGAACTTCAGCCGCATCGCCTGCGTGCGGAACATCACGATGCTGAGCTGTGCGTCGCCGCCTTTCAGCGTGAAGTAGCAATGGCCGCTGCCCGCCGGGCGCCAGTTGCTGATTTCGCCTTCCACCGTGAGCTGCGCCGCGAAGCTTTGCTCCACGAGCCCACGCACGCGTCGCACCAGCGCGGGCACCGTCCACACCTGTGGCTCTTCTTTTACAAGCGCAGGCCGGATTGCCGGAGCAGCAGGAGTCACTGTCTCCGTACCGGTCACAGCGGCATCCTGCACGCGTGCGATCTCCGCAGGCGCAGCCTTCACAACGTCGGTACTCTCTGCAGGGGGAAGGGAATCGAACAGGGAAGAAGGCTGTGCTTCAGGGACATGCCGAGCCCGCCGCAAACCTGGGCGAACCGCTCCACGCCGCAGCCGCAACTCAGCCAGCGTAGGGATCTCGTCAGGAGCACTCATCCACTACGAGTGTACCCACCTGTTTGCAGGCCCTTATGCGATCACGTCAGGATCACGCAGCGTCGAGCAGCGCGTTGCAGGCGCGCAGCAGCTCTTCCGGCCGGCACGGCTTGTTCAGCAGCGGGAGAGGATGCCCCGTGTCCATGGAATACGCGTCCACCTTCGCGGCATTGCTGGTGAAGGCGGTGAACATCAGGACATGGGTATCGGGCAGCTCGTAACGCAGCTGGGCCGCCAGTTGCAGCCCGTTCTCTTCCGGCATGGTCACATCGCACACCACCAGCTTCGGTCCGAAGCTGCGGGCCCTTTCCAAGCCGTCCGAAGCCGAATAACGAGCCTCGGCATCGAAACCATTGGCTGCAAACACCATGCTCAAGGTGTCCGCCACCAGGCGGTCGTCGTCCACAATCAGGATGCGCTGTTTCATTGGCGGCCTCCTTCAGGAGGTGCTACACAGACGCTGTGTACCGGCAGACGTACGGGGCGAGCGGTTCGCTTCCTGGTTGCGGATAGCGACGGGAAGATCATTTCCAGAAGCGTAATGGTTCGCTTCTGCTTCGTGCCAGTGAATTTCTGTTCACATTGCAATACTTTTGTCCGATGAAATCACCCGCGATATCACCCGTGATCTATAGCGACCCGATTCTCCTCCGCCTGCCCGCTCCTGTCCGCTTCCTTTCCGCCGACTTATAGTCAAGAAGATGCTGCACGCCACCGCAATCGTCTTTGCACTCTGTTTCCTGGTCGTCGTGCTGGTCGACGCCTTTCAGACCATCGTTCTTCCGCGCCGGCCCGTTAGCCGCCTGCGCATCACGCGCCTTTTCTTCGTCGTCACCTGGCTTCCCTGGCGTGAAGCCGTGCGCAGAGTCAGGAGCCGCAAGCGACGCGAACAGATCTTGAGCGTCTTCGGCCCGATGTCCTTGCTGCTGCTGTTCGCCTTCTGGGCTGTGCTGCTGATCGCCGGCTTCGGCCTCCTCTACTTCGGCCTGGGGACGCCGCTCCAGGATCCCGTCACGCCCGTTTCCACCTTTGCCCGTCTGCGCAGCTGCCTTTACATCAGCGGCACCACCCTGTTCACCCTCGGTCTGGGCGACGTGCTGCCCACCAGCCACATGGCGCGCGCCTTGGTCATCCTCCAGTCCGGCCTCGGCCTTGCTTACTTCGGCCTCGTCGTCGGCTATGTTCCCGTGCTCTACAACACCTTCTCGCACCGTGAAATCACGGTCGCGCTGTTGGACTCCCGCGCCGGCTCGCCGCCCACCGCGGGCGAACTGCTGGCGCGCCACAGCTTCGATGGCGGTCCCGCCGCGCTGGCCGAGCTGCTCGACGAATGGGAGCGCTGGGCCGCGGAGATGCTCGAAACCCACGTTTCCTACCCCATCCTCTGCTTCTACCGCTCGCAGCACGACAACCAGAGCTGGCTTTCCGCCCTCACCGCTATCCTGGATGCCTGCGCGCTCCTCATCACCTCCGTGCAGGGCGCAAGCACGCGCCAGGCGGAGCTCACCTTCGCCATGGCGCGCCACGCCCTGGTCGATCTCGGCCACGTCTTCCACCTCGAAAGGGAAGAGGAGCGTCTCCGCACCAGCGCACCCAGCCGCCTGCCGGATGACGAGTACGCCCGTCTTTGCGAAGTCCTGAAGGGCACAGGCATCTCCCTCTGCGCGGACATTCAGGCGCGCGAGCGTCTCCTCGCCATCCGCCGCCTTTATGAGCCCAGTGCCTGCGCCCTCGCGTCGCACCTGCAGCTCGAGCTGCCGCGCTGGGCCGCCCAGCCACCCGATCCGGCACGCAAGCCCGACACCTGGAACTCCATTGCGGGCTTGCGCTCGCCCACCGCGCTCAAGGAGCAGCCCATCACCCACGTCAGCACACAGTCCGCCGCCTCCCGCCTGGACGACGACGAGTCCCACTCGGCCTGAGTCAGTTCTCCTGCTAGATAGTCTTCTGAAGGTGTCATCCTGAGCGAAGCTCAGGATGACACCTTCTGCCCGGAGCGCCACTACACTCACGGGATTCTGCTTCAGCCAAACAGTCTCGAATCCGGCATTCGCAGTAGCCAAGCAAAAGCGCCTCCCGAAGGAAGCGCCTCGCAAACCTGACCACCCAGGCGGCTACCGCAGTCCAGCCGGCCCAGCCGCTGCCTTCGGGTTCAGCTTCTCATCCGCAATCGCGCCCGCCGGCCCCGGATTCCCCTTGCTGTCCTTGTCCGTGTCCTTGAGCTTGGCATAGATCTCGCGAGCCTTGGCCGTATTGCCTTCCGCGCTGTAGAGCTCGCCCAGTTGCAGCTGCGCCTCGCCCGCGGGCACGGTGTCGGCCTTACCCTTGCCGAGCTGCTCCAGCAGGCTGCGTGCCTGGTCGTTGCGTCCCGTCTGCTGGTATAGCTGTGCCAGCGCCAGCTTGCCCAGTGCGGAAAGATTCCCGCTCATGCTGTCCGCGGTCTTCTGCAACGTCTTCTCGGCGGAGTCGTTCTGGCCCTCTTCCATATAGGTTAGCCCGGCGAAATACTGCGCCAGCTTGCCGCTGCGCGTCAGGCCGTAGCGGTCGGCCACCTCAAGAAACTGCGCATTGGCGGCCTTGGCGCGCTGCTCCGCGTTCTCAAAGGTCTTCATTCCCGGCGGCAGCGGCTGCCCCGGCCTTACCAGCGGCGTCTGGTAGGTTTCCATGGCCGCGCCGAACGCCGTGGCGGCGGCCTGCGAGCGGTGCTCGAACCACGCATACCCACCCACCAGCACGAGGATCATGGCCAGCATCAGCCCGGCCGTAATTGCGGCCGTGCGACGGTTGCGGCTGGCCCATCCCAGACCCTGTTCCGTCAGGTTGACGAACTGGTCCGGCTGCTTCAAACGTTTCTTGGTTGCAATGTCCACGGGAAAGCGATCCTTCAGGTTTCTTTCAGTCTTTCGGCGTTAGCCGGCCACTCCAGGACCCGGCCCACCGCCGCTGCCTGGATGGTTCTTTCCCCAAGTGTATCAGGGCTTCCAGCCGAGGTCGGCTCGGCTGCCGCTTTCGTCGGAACGGCGTTCCCAAACCGCTGTAAACGCCGCGTTTCGCGGACTTCTCCACCACCCGCGAGCTCCCTCTTGCCAAGTGTCGTGCAGCGGGCATACTATCGCTCCGCAATCAGAACAGTGCACATCCTTCAGGGCACAGGGCAAGATTGCGCGCTGCGTACGAAGTTCGCCGTTCAAACGTGTATCTGCACGAAAGACAAGTCTTACGAGGCCTAAGACCTCAAGGCACTGGAGCGACAATTTATGGCATGGTATGCCTACTGCATCACCGAACGTACCGCGTTTCCTGAGCTGTCCCGCCACCGTCGTCCGATGCCCATGAATGGCGTCACCGGCCTCTTCGGTAACCAGATCTTCCTTTTCCCGGCCGCCCATCTCGCGGTCGTCGTCTCCGAACACCTCCCAGAAGATGCCGCCCGCCTCGCCGGATCGGAGGGCCACGGCGCCGCCCGCGACCACGCCCGTGTCATCGCCGGCTGCTTTGCCCAGTCCACCGTCCTGCCCTTCCGTTTCGGCACCACCTTCGCCGATGACGACGCCCTCCGCCGCTCCGTCCGCTCCAACCAGCGCCACTTCCTTGCCAACGTGGAGCGCCTCCGCGGCAAGGCAGAAATGCACCTCAAGGTCCTGGTCGACGACGGCTGCGCCGAAACCGCCCAGCTTCACAAAGCCAGCCACACTCATGGCCACGCCGCCGGTCACGAGTACCTCTCCCACCTCCGCGAGACGGCCAGCCGGCAGCGCGAGCGCCAATCCCGCGCCCGCGCCCTGTCCGTCCAAATGCACCGCATGTTCCTCCCCTTGGCAGAGGAAGTCACCTGCAAGCGCATGGAGTCCGGCAAAATGCTGCTCGACATCGCCCATCTCGTTGATCGCAAAACCGTGGAGCGCTACCAGAACAAGTACAGCTCCGCCACCATCCAGATGAAGGATTGCGCCATGCAGCTCTCCGGCCCCTGGCCCCCGTATCACTTCGTTCACCGCGAGCAGCGTCTTAACGCCTAGCGAGCGGACTGAACAGCGAGAGCCCGGCAAACCTGCCGGGCTTTCGTGAGTCAAGTGCATGTGTGGCGAGAGAGCTCTGATCCGGAACGGCGTCATCCTGAGCGAAGCGAAGGTGTGGATTCACATTCGAAGTGCACCCGTTGGGATGCGAAGAGTTCTG
>CAXSHQ010000173.1:0-1285 GCA_964236875.1 uncultured Acidobacteriaceae bacterium
GGCGCTATCGGGAACGTAGCTGACGGAAAGAGCGTTGGTTCCGGCAGGCAGCGAACCGGCGGAGATCACGATGCTGGCGCTTCCCGCGGCGAGCGTCACGCTGGCTGAGCTGTAAGCGCCGCTCATCAGCTTTACGGTGCCGGTAGGAACTGCGTAACCCTTCGCTCCGCTCATGGTGACGGTGACTGTCAGGGTCTGCCCGGCTGTGATGACGGCAGAAGACGGGCTTACTGCGACGGTGGGGGTCACCAGCTGGGCCACTAGAGGTACAGTGCCGGAGGCGCTGGCAAGATAGCTGCTGTCCCCCGGGTACCTCCCCTGCATCAGGTGGGTGCCGGAACCGGCGGGAGACAGCCCGGTGATGGTGGCCGTTGCCTTCTGAGCGAGCGAGGAAGTGAGCACGGTAAGCGTGCTGTTGTAGTTGCTCAGCACTGCTGCATCGGTGGTGCCGTCACCGTTCCAGTCGGCGGTCGCGATGAACGCGGAATAGGCGCCAGCGCTGGCGGTGCCGCCCAGCGCGAACGTGCCGTCCCCATTACCGAACAGCGTCGTGACACCGGAGTTGTACAAGCTGGTGGCAATCAGGTCAGACTTGCCGTCCTTGTTGAGGTCAGCCACGGCAATGGAGTATGCATAGCTGCCGACCGCAGCGGACGGGCCTGCTGTGAATGTGCCATCCCCGTTGCCCATCAACACATCGGCGGTGCTGGTGTACTGGTTGGTCACCACGAGGTCGAGCTTCCCGTCACCGTTGAAGTCTCCCGCTGCGAGGGCCATCGGATACGACGCCGTCGGTACAGTGCCGGCGATCGTGAAGAACCGTCGCCACTGCCCAGCAAGACCGTTATGGTGCTGCTGGAGCTGTTGACCACGGCCAGGTCTTGCACGCCGTCGCCGTTGAAGTCTGCCTGAAGCACGCTGCGGGGCGAGCTCCCTGTCTGCGCGCTTTGGATTGCGGGCGTGAACGAGCCGTCGCCGTTGCCGAGAAGAATGGAAACCGTGCTGTTGCCGGAGTTCGTTACAGCCAGATCCTGCAGCCCATCTCCGTTGTAGTCGCCCACAGCGAGGCTGGTGGGTGAGTTTCCGGTGGGCGGGTTCGCGCCGCTGGGAGTGAAGGTTCCATCGCCATTGCCGAGCAGGATGGTCACTCCAATGGAGTTGCTGAGGAGCAGCGCGAGATCGGCGCGCCCATCGTGATTAAAATCACCGGTCACGACGAAGGTGGGATAGGCGCCCACGGCGACGGTCACCGGCGTCTTGCTCGACGACGCCGGCAAGGCGGCCG
>CAXSHQ010000173.1:1295-3339 GCA_964236875.1 uncultured Acidobacteriaceae bacterium
TGCGCCGTGAAGGTTCCGTCTCCGTTGCCGAGGAGAACGGAGAGACTGCTCCCCCCGTTGTTCGGCACCACAGCATCCGGAATGCCATCCCCGTTGAAGTCACCCACTGCAATCATCTGCGGACTGCTGCCGACTGTGGCCGTCTGCGTGATCTTGGTGGAAAGCGTTGCCGTCGATGCGGTGAGCGCCGCCTGGCCCGCTACTGCGTTGCTTGCGCTCGTATCAACAAACGAGAAGCTTCCACCCGGTGCGAGTGCGCCTGTTCCCGTCACGGTAGCGGAAAGGGTGTAGTTGCCAGAGGAACCGCTGCTGGTGAGGCTCGTGATTGTGGACTGAGAGGCTGTCACTGTCAGATTTGCAGAGGCGGAGCTGCTGCTGCCCAGCGGTGTTGTGCCCACAAAGACAGCCTGGTAAGAATGGCTTCCGGGACCCGGCACGAAGTTCAGAACCGCCGTACCCAAGCTGGTGATTTGCGCGGAGCCCACCAAGTGCAGCGCATCGCACACGCCGGTGGATGTCTCGCAGACGTTGACCTGTCCAGCCGTAAGAGCTGTTCCGCCGGACTTCACGACGGCGGTTGCCGTCACCATGGTGCCGGAGCTGACGGACGATGCGGCGGACGAGCCGGAGGTGAGCGTGAGAGATGTGGTGGAGGCGGAAGCTACCGAGCGCACTCCCAGCGTCAACAACGTGGACGCGGTCGACGAGCCTGACGTTCCGGTGATCGTGACCGTACTCGTTGCAGGCGAAGCCGAGCTGGATGCGGTGAACGTCACGGTGCTCGTCCCGGTGGTCGTGGCGGGAGAGAACGTCGCGGTCACGCCGGAGGGCAGGCCTGTGGCGGCGAGTGTGACGGCTCCAGTGAAGCCATGGGCTGTCACGACCTTGACCGTGGACTGCCGCGACGCGCCCGGCGTGAGGTAGAGTGTGGCGGGTGCGGCACTAAGCGTGTAGCTGGGCGTGTTGACGACGATGGAGAACGTTGTCGCCGAGGTAAGCGAACCGGAGGTGCCTGTGATCGTCAGCGTGGACGTTCCAGGCGCTGCTGTACTGCTTGCGGTGAGCGTCAGGTTGGTACTGGTGCCGACTGCTGTGGGGTTGGGTGTGAAGGTGGCGGTGACACCGGAGGGCAGACCTGCGACAGAAAGGGTCACCGCACTGCTAAAGCCATACTGTCCATAGAGGTACACAGGCGTGAAGGCAGATGCGCCTTCGTCGAAGCTGAGGGACGAATACCCGGTACTCAGCGAGAAGCTTGGTGGGTAGACGCTCAACTGCATCGTGGTTGTTGCCGTCTGCGTGCCGGAAGTGCCGGTGATGGTCAGCGTCGATGTTCCCGTAGCCGCGGTGCTGGATGCAACGAAGTTTACTGTGCTGCTTCCTGAAGTCGGGTTCGGCGAGAACGTTGCCGTCACCCCGTTCGGGAGGCCTGCTACGGCAAGGCTCACGCTGCCCGTGAAGCCGTACTGCGAGCTCACATACACGTTTCCTGTCGCGGTGGTCCCCTGGCCGAGCGTGGGTCCGTACGCCGTGAGCGTAAACGTTGGTGCGTACACGCCGAGCGTCAGCGTCGTCGTTGCGGTCTGCGTGCCGGAAGTGCCGGTGATCGTGAGCGTGTATTGACCCAGCGCGGCCGTGCTGCTTGCTGTGAGCGTCAGCTGGGAACTGCCGGTTGTGGGATTCGGGGAGAAGGATGCGGTGACGCCGGCCGGCAGGCCGGTTACGGCAAAGCTGACGCTTCCCGTAAAGCCGTACTGCGCATACACGGAGACATACGAGGAGGTGCTGTTGCCCTGTCCAACGGTGACGCTACCATAGCCGGACAGGGTGAAGGTTGGATCGTAAACACCCACTGTGAGCGTGGTCGTCGCTGTCTGCGTTCCAGACGTTCCGGTGATGGTCGCGGTGTATTGCCCAAGCGCTGCCGCGCTGCTCGCGGTCAACGTGATCGTGCTGGTGCCGGAGAGCGTGTAATTGGTTGCGCTCTGGGCGAAGGTCATGTTGTTGACCGTGACGTTCGCGCCGATCGTGACCGTACCGCCGG
>CAXSHQ010000173.1:3349-9488 GCA_964236875.1 uncultured Acidobacteriaceae bacterium
GTTGGGAGAGAAGGCTGCTGTGACGCCGAAGGGAAGCCCAGTTATGGCCAAATTCACGCTGCCGGTAAAGCCGTACTGCTGCGTGACATACACATATGCCGTCGATGTCTTCCCTCTGCCGATGGTGGCGCCACCGTAGGTCGCCAGCGTGAAGGTCGGCGTGTACACGCCGATAGACAGAGTGGTCGTCGCGGTCTGCGTGCCCGATGTGCCTGTGATCGTGGCAGTGTACTGGCCCAGGGTCGCGGTGCTGCTGGCGACAAGCGTGAGAGTGGAAGAGCCGGTGGCCGGGTTCGGAGAGAAGCTGCCTGTAACGCCAGTGGGAAGACCCGTGACTGCCAGGTTGACGCTGCCGGTGAAGCCATACTGCGGGGTGACGTAGACGTATGCCGTGCCCGACGTTCCCTGCCCAAGGTTAATGGTCGAGTAGGACGACAGAGTGAATGTCGGCGCGTATACGCCGAGAGTCAAAGATGTGGTCGCTGTCTGCGAGCCGGAGACGCCGGTGATCGTGAGCAGGTATTGGCCTGGCTTGGTGGTGCTGGCTGCTGCCAGCGTCAATGTGCTGCTGCCTGTGGTGGGATTCGGATTCCAGAGAGCGGTGACGCCGGCGGGGAGCCCCGAAACCGAAAGCGTCACGCTGCCAGTGAACCCATACTGCGGCGAGATGTAGACGTACGAGGTTGCCGTGCTTCCCTGGCCGATGCTGACGGAAGTGGAACCTGAGAGGGTGAATGTCGGCGCGAATACGCTGAGAGAAAACGTAGTGCTCGCGGTGAGTGCGTCGGATGTTCCCGTGACAGTGATCGTGCTCTGCCCGACCGGCGTACTGCTGCTTGCGGTTAGAGTCAGCGTGCTGTAGCCGGTGGCCGGGTTCGGAGAGAACGAAGCGGTCACGCCACTCGGCAGACCGGAAACAGCCAGGTTGACGCTTCCAGTGAACCCATACAGAGCGTTCACATACACGTACGAGGTTGCCGTGCTTCCCTGGCCGATGCTCACGCTGCTGCTGCCCGAGAGCGTGAAGCTGGGACCGTGGATCGAAAGGGAGATCGTGGTGGTGATGCTCAGGGTGCCGGAGGTCCCGGTGACAGTCACCGTGCTGGTTCCGGGCGTGGCGGAGCTGCTTGCGTTGAACGTGAGGGTGCTAGTGCCGGTAGTGCTGGTGGGTGAAAACGATGCGGTCACACCGGTGGGCAAGCCGGAAACCGTGAGCGCCACGCTACCCGTAAAGCCATACTGCGGCGTCACCAGGATCGTGGACGTTGCCGTCGCTCCCTGATTCATTCCGATCGTGGAGGGAGACGCAGACAGGAGAAACGTCGGCGTGCGAATCGCAAGAGTGAAATTCGAAGACGCCGTCAGCGTGCCCGAAGTCCCGGTCACGGTCACGAGCGTGGAAGACACGGCCGCGGCGCTGGTCGCCGTGAGCGTCACGACGGTGCTGCCGGTGGTCGGGTTCTGTGAGAAGGAGGCCGTGACGCCGCTGGGGAGCGTGGAGGTGACGGCAAACGTCACGCTGCCGGTAAAGCCGCCGGCATCGGACACAGTCAGTGTCGTGGTTCCGCTGCTGCCCGGGTTCACCCCGACGGTGCTCTGCGAGCTGGAAATCCAGAAGCCCGGCACTTGCGGACCGGCCAGATCGTCAATGAGGCTCTGGCCGTTGGGACTGCCGAAGCCGGTGGTGAGATCGTAGCCGGGTACCGCGGTGAAGTACAGCGGCTGGTTCGCAGTGAGGTTGTTGCCACCCACGACATCGTGCAGATCACTCGCCTTGGCGCCCTGTGCAAGCTGATAGAGCGTTGGGTTTACGAATCCGAGACCTCCCATGGGCGCGTTGCCCGCTTCCACGGCCTGCTGATTCACCAGCGCCATGTAGCCTGCCCAACGCGGCGCGGCAAAGCTGGTGCCGGCCCATCCGCCCGTGCAGGAGCCGTTGGCGCAGTTGTAGTTGTCGAAGTCGCCTTCCATGGCGACATCCGGCACATTGCGCAGGGTCGAAGAACCGCCGTTCGCTGTGTTGGCCAGCCCCACTTGCCAGCTCGGAATCGGGATGCTGTCCGGGCTGATGCCGCCGCCGGTGCCGTAGCCCTTGGAGTTCCACGCCGTCTCTGCCGTCCACGCGCCCGCGGCACCGTTGGTCGTCAGGTGTGTTCCACCCACTGCCGTAACGTATTGGTCCTCCTGCGGGTAGAAGAAGGGACTCACCGAGGCGTAGAACGCGCCATCGTCGCCGGACGCCGTGAAGAAGCTCTGCCCCTGCGCGGCCATCTCCTGGAAGAAGGGGTCGGACACCGACGGATTGGCTGGACGCCATGACCAGGAACAGCTCAACTGCTTCGCAATGTTCTCCGAAGCCATCGAGTTCAGGAGGCTGACCGGGCTGCTGCCGATGTACACGCGAATCTGGCTCGCGCCGGGCGCCATGCCGATCGCCTGGACGATGTCGAGCACTTCCTCGCCATCGTCGCTGCCCGCTTTTCCGGTGACGCCGTCCAGCAGCACGTTGTTCACAGGCACGGTATAGCTCTGGCCGGCGTTGGTGAAGGTGTTGTTGACGTCCGTGATGGAATAGCCGCCGAACTCCAGCATGCCGATGGCCTGCCCGTTGCCGGTGAGAGTGGTTCCTCCGTAGTAGGCAGCGCGCATGTCGCTGCCGAGATAGGATCCTCCCGGCCCGGAACCAGTCACGTTACTTGAAACATCATTCGCGTTGACTGAGCCGCGGCGATACATGGGCCGGGGAAGCGAGAAACTGTCCAGCCCGTCGATGTAGGAGACCGCCGTGCCCAGGGCGAGCGTGGGCTCGCGATCCGGCGAAAAGAATGTCCGCTGCTCGGTGGGATGCTGGTAGACGCTCAGCTTTACATGCAGCGCCTGGTTGATTTGATCGGCCGTACTTCGCACAGAGACGACCAGGCGATTGGCAGGGTCAGCGGTAACTTCGAAGCCATTATCCTTCGCGAACTGCACAACGGATTGGTAGTCCTCGACCGTAGGACCGAAATGCCGGGTAAACTCAGCGACACTCAGGAACTTGCGGTAGTCGGGACTGGCCGGGTCGTAAAGCCGGGTGATCAGGCTTTCCAGTTCGCTTTGATTGCGAAGCGGAAGAACAATGGCGAACGGGAGTGACTCGTCGGCACTTACGTAGCTAACAAATGCCGCTCGCTTATCCAGCACCTCGGCGCGCACTTGCTGGTGCTGCATGCGTTGCGGTGTTGGAGTTTGTGCTGGAGAGGGAGTTGTGGCTGCGAGGGTCGTCAGCAGCACCAGGCTGAGTGGCAGAGCGAAAGGCCGGCGCCCGACAGCTTGATCAATACGGGAAGAGAAGCGGAGAAAGGAAGACACAACAGCAAGAACGCAACGACAAGACAGCATGGCGTAGAACCCCATCCGAAGCAAGCCAGAGCAGGCGTTGCGACGCAGGGAGCGCGAAGAAAGCATAACGCGCATAAAACATCGCTAAAACGATAGCTGAGTCTTGATAAGTTGCTGGGAGTTTAGCACGCGGGCTACGCCATAGTCTGCTCAGGATCGCTCGGCCAAACCTCTTCGGAATATATTCCCGCTGCTCGCTTAAAGCACGGTTTTCGAGCTGCCTTATGTTGTACCTAAAGGCACGCCTGGAAGTAACTGGCGGTGAGTACCTGCCGTCTGGTGGAATCGATGTTCTGCTTCAAGGCTGTAGATAAGTCGACCAGAGCCGCGTGCTTCCTTGCGGCATTTACGGTGGGTAGAAGTTCACCCCTGACGAAAGGAACCTTTTAAATCTGAATAGTTAGCGGATGCCAGCTTTCTGCTGCTGCTGGCTCCAGGCGAGGTTGTTCTTTGCCAGCTGGAAGTCGGGGCGGAGGGCGATCGCTTTCTGAGCGGCGTCAATGGCTTTGGTCCAGTCGTGCAGCGCCTCATAGCCGGCGGCGATGTTGTTCCATGCTTCGGCGGAGCTGGGATCGAGGCGCAGTGCGGATTCGGCGGCGGCGATGCTTTCCGGGTACTTACCCTGCTGGTAAAGGGTGAGGGATTGATTGATCCAGTCAGTGGTGGTTTGCGGTTCGGTGCCCGGGCTCAGACGGCCTGCGCCGGCGGCGAGCTTGCTCTTGTAGGCGGCCAGGTTATTCTGCGCAATCTGTAGGGTGGGGTCGAGGGCGATGGCTTTGGTTTCGTTCTCCACAGCTTGGTCGAACTGGCCGAGCGCGCCATAGCCCGCGCCGATGTTGTTGAATGCGGCGGCGGACCTAGGGTCGAGCTCGAGCGCGTGCCGGGCGGAGGCGATGGACTCCTGGTAAGCGCCGGCGCGGTACTGCGCGAGGGAGCGGTTGATCCAGTCCGCGGCGCTGGTTGGCGCGGCTATGCTGCCCGCAACGCCCGCGGCCTGAGCGAGCAACTGGCGCGACATTTCACGGTCGGGGTTCAGGGTGATGGCGGTCTGGAACTGAGTGACCGCTTCGGCGGTGCGTCCCTGGCTTAGAAGCCAGCGGCCGTAGAAGGTGTGGGTGGTGTCATCATTGGGGCCGAGAAAGAGAGCGCGCTGGAAGTGCTGCTCGGCAGCGGTGATGTTGTTCAGCAAGCCGTTGACGATGCCGATGTTAATTTCGAGCGTGGCGTAATTGGGGGTGTACTCGAGGGCGCGGGTGAAGAGGTCGAGCGCCTGCGGGTAGGCGCCTTTGTTCATCTGCGTGAGGCCGTACATCATGAGGCCGCGGCCATTGTGGGGGCACTTCTCGACGTCGTCGCGCCAAAGTGTTTCTTCGTCGCGCCAGGCGGCGTTGCGCGCGTGCACGCCCCAGGCGTAGGCGCCGAGTGCAATGGCAAGGGCTCCGAACAAAAGTGGCCGAAGTCGCGGGGGCAGGGCGGCTTGATGGGGTAACTGGGTGAGGCGATGCAACAGGAGCCATCCACCCCACACTGCGCCGGGGATGAGCCCGGCGAAGGAGAAGAACATGCGGTGGTCGTTTTCGACCTCGGAGAGCGGGTAAAGCGAGGTGGGAAGCTGGGTGATGACGAACCAGAGCAGGCCGAAGGCGATGGGGTAGAGCTCACGCTTGCGCGCTGTCTTCCAGATAGCCGCGGCGAGGGCAAGCAGGAAGAGGAGGCCAAAAACCGCGCGAGAGCTCAGGCCGGTGAAGGGGGCGAGATCGGTGTCGGCGTTGAGGTGGATAGGAAGGAAGAGCTCCGCGCAGTAACGCGCCCAGACGTAGGGTTCGGTCAAGCGGTAGTCCGCAGGGGAGAGCAGGAAAGGGGTGAAGCTCCTGGGTGTCATCGTGCTTTGCAGCGCGAGCAGCGCGACCACCAGGAGCAGCGAGGGCAGCGCAGCCAGGGCACTCTTCTTCCATCGGTTGGCAGTGTCTGCCTCAAAAAAGAAGACCCAAAGGAACAGCAGGGCAGGGAAGACGGCGGCGGGCGGCTTGGAAAGCAGCGCGAGGATGAGGGGCAGGAGGTAGAGGCCGAGTTTGCGCCGCGCGGGGTAGCGCGCGTAGAGATGGAGCGCGGCCACGCAACCCAGCGTGCAGTAGAGGTCGCCGCGCTGGATGACGTAGTTCACGGTTTCGGCCATGGCGGGGTGCAGGCCGAACCAGGCGGCTCCTGTCAGCGCGAGCCAGGTGGCGCGGTTCCCGGCACCCATGCTCTCGAAGAGGAGGGTGTAGAGACGCCACAGGACATAAAGCAGAACGGCGAACCAGCAGAACGTGCTGAGGTGGAACCAGAAAGGTTCGTAGCCGTGACCGAAGGCATAGTCGACTGCGAGGGAGGTGGAGACGACCGGGCGGTAGGTGCGGTTGGCAGGGAGGACGCTGAAGGTGGTGGCGTCGGTGAAGAAGCGGGGCACGTTGCGGAGGCTGCGGACGGCAGGGTTGTCGGTGACGGTGTGGAAGTCGTCGAAGTGAAAGCCGTTTGTGAAGGAGTTGGCGTAGGCCGCGAGCACTGCGAGCAGCACCAGCGCCGGGGCAAGGCGCACCTTGGTTGGTGAGACGGTCATGGCGGTCTGTGTCAGGATATCCGCTCGTGGGCGCGATCCGCCGGAGGGAAATCCTTAGTGGCTAGACGCGTTCCTCTCAACAGCCACGAAAGTGGCACGTCGGCTCAAGCGAAACGGCAGGCTGCTTCCTGCGTCCAACCTTGCAGCACTGCCGATTTT
>CAXSHQ010000174.1:0-4343 GCA_964236875.1 uncultured Acidobacteriaceae bacterium
CGCACTCGCCTGCGCTTGGCTCAGACTCCAGCTATATGTCGATACTGCCTAGGGGAAAGAGGCGTCATCCTGAGCGTAGCGAAGGATCTCTGTAGTCTGCCTGTAGCGGAACGGACGCCTCAGGAGAGGGCGACTACACCTTCACCGAGACTAGCCATAGCTTTGTAAGTCGGCCTTCGACGCTTGTCCGTTTCCGAAAGCCGCGTTCGGCGCAATCAAGCTACTCCTCGTCCACTGCCTCGTCATCATCCAGCCCCGGCTCCTCTTCCTCCACCGCCAGTTCCTCCACCCGCACCGGGCCGCGCTCCCGAGGGTTCACCAGCACCTGGATCCGGCTTTCCGCATTCGCCAGCTGCGCCTTGCACGCATCAGAAAGCTTTACACCGCGTTCGAACAGCGTGACGCTGTCTTCCAGGGAAAGCTCGCCGTGCTCCAACTGCTCCACGACCTGCTCCAATTCGGTAAGTTGCTCTTCAAAGCTCTTCATCGTTGCTCCTTCGCCGCGGCCGTCTACAGGCCGCCGACTTCCGCCGCTGTTGCATAGCGGCCGAACGGGGCGCTCACCTGCACGCCCTGCACCTCGCCGCGCACAGCCGCCAGCATCTCCTGCGCAATCTTCACGCCCTCGGCGATCCCGGCTTCCTTGGAAGACGACGCATTCTCCATCCGCTTCAGCAGGTCTTCCGGAATGCTCACCTTCAGCTCATTCTTCATGAACTCCGCATTGCGCAGACTGGAAAGCGGCCAGATCCCCGCAATGACCGGGATGCGGAAGCCTTCCACCCGCCGCAGGAACTTTTCCAGCAGCGAAAGGTCGAACACCGGTTGCGTGATCGCGAACTCCGCGCCTGCCTGCACCTTGTACTCGAAGCGCCGGATCTCATGCTCGATGTCCGGTACACCCGGGTTCGCGGCCACGGAGATCGTGAACCCCGTCGATCCGCCTCCAATGGGCGCGCGCCCCACATCGAGACCATGATTCATCCCCTTCACCATGTTCACCAGCCCAATCGCATCCAGGTCGAACACAGCCGTTGCGTCCGGGTAGTTTCCCATCTTCGGCGGATCGCCCGTCAGGCACAGGATGTTCTTCAGCCCCAGCGACGCCACGCCCAGCAGATCGCCCTGCATCCCCAGCAGGTTGCGATCGCGGCAGGTGTAGTGCAGCACCGTCTCGATCCCCGCCTGCTGCTGGATCTGCACGCACAGGCTTTGCGCGCTCATGCGCGCTGTCGCGCGCGGTGAATCCGGCACGTTGATCGCATGCACTCCACGCTTCTTCAGCAGCTCCGCGCCCGCCAGCTCCTTCGTGCAGTCGAACCCCTTGGGCGACACGATCTCCACCAGCGTCACAAACTCGCCGGAGGCGATCATCCTTCCAATGGTCGACCGCTCCGCCAGCGGCTTCGGCTCCACGGCATGCTCGCCTTCCACCGCAGCCGCCACCGGCGCCCGCTTGTCCTCGCCGGATTCCCCAAAGCCCTGGGCCTCCATCGCCCGCAACGCGCCCCGCATCGCGCGAATGTGCCCCGGCGTCGTCCCGCAGCATCCGCCGACGAACGTGACCCCCGCGCGTACCGCCTTCTTCGCGAAGCTCGCCATGTACTCCGGCGAAGTCAGGTAGATGTTCCGGCCTTCCACTTCACGCGGCATGCCTGCGTTGGGCATCGCAGCCAGCGGCAGCTTTGTCACCGCGCGCATGCGCTCGATCACGCTCAACACCACGGCGGGGCCTTCACTGCAGTTGCAACCGACCGCATCCGCGCCGGCCGCCGTCAGCCGTTGCGCGGCTTCTTCCGCGCTTCTGCCGTCCAGGCACTGCCCCGCTTCATCCACCGTCACCATCACCACGGTCTTCAGCCCCGGCGCGACCTCCCGCGCCGCCCGCAGCGCCTGCTCGGCCTCCGCAAGCGACATCATCGTCTCCACGATCAAAAGGTCGACGCCGCCCTCCGCCAGCGCCGCGATCTGCTCGGCGAACGCCTCGCGAGCCGCGTCGGCCGAAATCTCGCCCTCCGGCTCCAGCTTCACGCCCAGCGAGCCCACCGCCCCTGCAACGAACGCCGCCGTGTCCTGCTTCTCGCGCACGGACTCCACGCACTGCCGGGCCAGCGCCGCGCCCGCCAGGTTCAATTCGCGTACTTTGGCGCCGAGCTCGAATCGCGCCAGCCGGAAGGCATTCGCGCCAAACGTATTCGTCTCGATGATCCGCGCGCCCGCCTGCAGGTACTGCATGTGCACGGAGCGCACCGTCTCCGCCTGGGAAACGTTCAGCTCGTCATAGCAGCGGTTGATGAAGACCCCACAGCCATACAGCATGGTGCCCATTGCGCCGTCGCACAGAACGGGACCGCCCCCAAATAGTGCGGCGACCCCTTCTCCAGCACCTGCCATTCCATTCCTTTCGCTGCTTCGTCTATCCATGTATACCGCAGGGTGCCGGGCACATGCCCACCGTAGGGGAGCCGTTGCAGTCCTTCCGCGGGTGTGCACACGGCGCTTTGTTATACTTACACCTGCCGTAAAAGCCGCGTTTTCTCCCGGCATGTCGGCGTTTGGAGTGGCTCGTTGAAGAACAGACGTTTCGGCGCCCAGCTGGTTTCGGGTTTGCTGCTTTCCGTGGCCGCTCTCTGGCTCTGCGCTTGCGGACAGGTTATCTATAAGGACCCTGAGTTCAATTACGCTGGCCGGCCCGTCCCTCCCAGCGGCCTTCTGCAGCGCGTTCTGGCTGCCTATACATACAACGGGAGCAGCGGCGGCTTGTCCATTCTCGACGGCCTCCGCGATATCCGCAGCAACGTCCAGAACACCGTCCCTTCTTTCAGCGTCAGGGGATTCAACGCGGCCCAGCCCGTTCAGATTCTCAGCTTCCCTGAGCAGACCAGCGCATACGTGCTGTCCTACACCGACGGCAACCTGGTTGCCGTGAACTACAGCACGGAATCGTCCACGGGCGCGGCAGCCAGCTTCGGCTCCTTTGCCCGCTCGGCCGCATCCTCTCCGGACGGCGCACGCGCTGCCGGGGCTGCCGAAGGCAGCGGCCTGCTCGTTGTCTCCGGCGGCGGCGTGAACCTGCCGCTGAACCTGCCCAACGTCTACAAGGTTGCGATGAACCGCGGCAACACGGTCATCCTGGCCATGGTGCGGAACTCCAACGTCCTCTACCGCGTGATCAAGCTCAATCTCACCATGACTCCCGTCATTCCTCCGGGTTCCGTAGACTGCGAGCCGCTGGTGCTTCCCGTGTACTGCGTCGTTCCCGTGGCCGGCACTTTTGACCGCCCCTACGACGCCGTGTTTTCCGCCGATGGAGCCAGCGTCTATGTGCTCAACTGCGGGCCCGAGTGCGGCGGTACCAGCTCCGGTATTACCGTGCTGCAGGAAGGCGCGCTCACTGTCGACTCCATTCCCACGATCAATCCGCTCAGCGCCAGCGCGCCCACGCCGCTGCAAACCCTGCCGGTAGCCAATCCCATTCCCATCCCCGGCGGAGCCACCGCGGCCCTTACCAGCGGCACCACCCTCTACCTTTCCGGGCAGTCCCTGTTCAACCAGAACACGAACGGCACACTCGGCACCACGCCCCGTGCCGACGGTCTCCTCACCGGCTACATGACGGCGTTGAACCTCACCACCTACGTCGCTTCCAACCCGGTCTCTATCTCCGACGGCACGCACTCCCGCATGCTCTTCGCGGACGACAACACCCTGTGGATCGGAGCCCAACAATGCGCCAACGGCGAGCGTGCCAGCATCGCCTCCGCGCAGCTTGCCGCCAACGGCTTCACCACGCCGGCGGGCAACTATAACTGCCTCACCCGCGTGTCTCTCAGCGGCTCCGCACCCACCGCCACCATTGTGCCCAACGTCGTCCAGTCCCGCGTGTCCACCACGGCGCCAGTGGGAGTTCCCTACCAGAACACGGACCTCAACGCCTATTACTACGGCAGCCTCACCGGCCTGTGCTGGGTACAGAACTTCCACAAGGTCTACACCGCCTACGGCGGCCAGGTCCACGCCTTCAACACCGTGGACGGCTCCGAGATCAACAACACCAACATCACCATTCAAGGCACCGTTCTCGACGTCGCCTACATGGACGCGCTGACCAACGAGGCCAACTAGGCCGCGCCATGGCAGCGGAGTCCGTGCAATCCACCAGCCCCGTCACTTCTCCAGCGACCACAGTCGACATCCTCGCCATCGCGGCCCATCGCGATGATGTAGAACAGACATGTGGCGGCACGCTGCTCGTCCAGCAGGCTCTGGGCTACCGTACCGGCATCCTCGATCTCACACGAGGCGAAGCCGGCACCCGCGGTTCCGCCGCCGAGCGCGCCGCC
>CAXSHQ010000174.1:4353-9099 GCA_964236875.1 uncultured Acidobacteriaceae bacterium
ATCCTCAAGGTCGCGCATCGCGAAGCGCTCGACCTCCCTGACGGCAACGTAGAAAACACGCTGCCCAATCGCCTGAAGATCGCCGCCGTTCTCCGCCGGTTGCGCCCTCGCGTAGTCATTCTTCCCTACTGGCAGGGCCGTCACCCCGACCATTACACCTCCGCGACGCTGGGCTACGAAGCCTGCTTCGCCGCCGGCCTCTCCCGCCTCGATCTCCCCGCCGAGGCCGGTCCCCCGCACCGTCCCTTCAAGATCCTCTACGCATCGCTCTACGCCGATGTCCGTCCGACCTTCATCATCGACATCACCGCGCACATAGAGACCCGCCTGGAGTCCCTTCTGGCCTACCGGTCCCAATACGGCCCGCAGCCCGCCGGCGCCGGCCTCTTCGTTCCCGAATCCGACATTCGCGAGCGCATGTTCTCAACCGCCCGGCATTACGGCCTGCTCGCCGGTGTGCGCTACGCCGAGCCCTTTGTTCAGCGCGAGGTGGGCAATGTTCAGGACCTCATGCGACTCCCCGTTGCGAGCTTGTAGTATCTTCCTTCCCGTCCAATCCAACCTTACGCGGGCACCGTACCTCCTACAGTAGAGTCGCCTCAAGGGGCGGAGCACGTCACGCATAACCACCGGCTCAAGCACTTGTACGCGCTTGCCATGCGCACGCCATCTGCGTGCATTTCTCACCGGAGTGCAAATGCCGCCAGTAGCTTGAGCGGAATGCTACTCAACTCTGCCTCCGCACCGGCGCTGCTCGCTCAGAGCATTGCCGAATGCTTTGACGCCGACCCCGTAATTCTTCAGGAGACGTACAGTGGACAAACTCGACTTTCTCGTCAACAAGGCACTTTCCCGCCTAGGCTTCATGGCCGGTGCGGGCAGTGTCGCCGCCGCCACGGCTTTGGCCGGGTGCAGTGACGATGGCACCGTCACACTGCCGGTGACTTCCGTTTCATAGACGGACACCGACATTCTCAACTTTGCCCTAAACCTCGAATACCTCGAGGCTGAGTTCTACCTGCGCGCCGCCACGGGATCGGGGCTTGCCACAGCGGATATCGGCTCTGGCACCAGCACCACCGGAACGGGAGCAGGCACGGTTACCGCGGCTGCCACCACCAAGATCGCCGGCCTGACCACGGCCCAGCAGAACATCGTCAACGAGCTCGCCTACACCGAGCAGCAGCATGTCCGCTACCTCCGCAAAGCCCTGGATACCGCGGCAGTCGCTCGTCCCAACATCGATCTCACGGCTGGTTTTGCTGGCGGCGTCACCGCAGCCAACGCTCAAAGCTCCTCGCTTCCTGCCATTCCCACAACCTTCAACCCGTTTTCCAGCTTCGACGCTTTCGCCGTCGGCGGCTTCCTCTTCGAGGACGTCGGTGTTACGGCGTACAACGGCGCGGCCCCGCTGATCAGCACAGCCGGTATCGCTGCTGGTTTCCTCGCAGCGGCAGCCGGCATCATGGCGGTCGAAGCGTACCACGGCGGTCTCCTTCGTTCCTACCTGATCGGCCAGACCATCACTCAGGGTTCCACTGCGTACCAGTTCGCCCTGTTTGCCAATCGCCTTGAGTTGGTTCGCGCGGCCCTCGGTGGCGGTTCCACTACGGAAACCACCCTCGCCGGATTCACTACGGCGCCTGCCACTGTCGCTACCGTCACCACGTCCACGGTCGTGCCTGCAGATACCAACGCGTTGGCCGTCCATCGCAACACCGATCAGGTGCTGCATATCGTCTACGGCACGTTCTCCCCGACCGCTGGCTCCACCACGGTTGCGGCAGGCGTGGCCAGCGGCGGCTTCTTCCCCAACGGCGTGAACGGCAACATCAAGACCACCCAGAGCTAAGGAAAATCTCATGGCAAATCAGGAAACACAGAATCTCGATTCCGTAATCGCTAGTCGCCGTGCGATGTTGCTCGGCGGTGGCGCTGCGGCTCTGGCTGCAATGGCTATGACCCGTCCGGTCAATGCCGCTGCCACGGTCACCAGCTACACCGACTTCGACATCCTCAACTTCGCCCTCAACCTCGAGTATCTTGAGGCGAACTTCTACTACATGGCTGCTTTCGGCTGCACCATCGACAAGCCCAACGCCGCCGCGATCGCTGCGGGCGCGCCTTCGGCCGGCATCGGCATCGGCTCGGGCACTACCGCCGCCGGTACCACTGCGACGATCGGCACCGCAACCATCGTTCCCTTCACCATGCCGACGGTCAAGTCGTACGCGATTGAAACCGCCATCGAAGAAGGCAAGCACGTTCTGTATCTCCGTTCGGCGATCCAGAGCTTCGGCGGCACTAACGTTGCGCAGCCCGTGATCGACATCAGCCCTGCTGGTGCCTTTACTACCCTTGCCAACGCAGCCGGTTTGACGGGCGCTCCCTTTGTCACCGCGGGTGTCTTCAACCCGTACGCGAACGATGTTGCGTTCCTCGCTGGCGCATACGTTTTCGAGGATGTCGGCGTCACCGCCTACAAGGGCGCGGCTCCGCTGATCACAACCGGCACCACCGGCAAAACCATCCTGCAGGCTGCGGCCAGCATCCTGGCGGTCGAGGCCTACCACTCCGGCCTCATCCGCTCCAACATCTACTTCGCCGATCCCACCGGCTCGAACGGCTACCTTGCGGCCACCCAAAAGGTTTCCATCCTTCGCGCCACCGCGGCCAAGGCTGCGCTTTCCACGGCTCCCACTCCGGATGATTTCGGCGTCTACGCCGGCACCTATCCGCAGTCGGGCACGGCCAATCCTCCGGCTACAGGCACCGTGTCCCTCGCGGGCACTGCGGCGACCTCCAGCAACATCGCGGTTGCAGACCCATCCACACTGATCGCCTTCAGCCGTACCACCACCCAGGTGCTGAACATCGTCACCGGCGGCGGCGGAGCCAACGCCGGTGTCAAGGCCACCGGCGTCTTCTTCCCCAGCGGTATGAACGGCACCTTTGTGTAGACCACCACAACAGCTCGTAACCGAAAGCCCCACTCGTTTACGCGGGTGGGGCTTTCTTCATGGACTGATAATTCGCAACTGAACTGAAGAGGCTATTACTTCGCGCGCTACTCCCAGCTTAGAGGAGTTCTCGTTTGCTGTAGTCCCTTTCTTGTCAGGCGACATCAT
Organism: uncultured Acidobacteriaceae bacterium; assembly: GCA_964236875.1. Lineage (GTDB taxonomy): Bacteria > Acidobacteriota > Terriglobia > Terriglobales > Acidobacteriaceae > Granulicella. The sequence continues at coordinate 7,482 of CAXSHQ010000174.1, forward strand.
GAGCGGGGCGAAGGATCTCTGTAGTTTGCCTAAAGCGGAGCTACACCTTATAGAGAACAGCTGTAGGGCAGCCGCTCCAACTTCTCCCGAACAAACTCCACCAACTCCGCGCTGCAGTAAGCGTCTTGCAGCATCGCGAATCGCCGTGGCCGCACCACCAGTCCAGCCGCAACACCGTTCCACGCCGCCGCTTCAGCGCCCGCCGGCATTACTACCGCATCAGCCCGATCCAGGTACCGCAGTGCGGAAGCCTTGAAGTCCGCCACCGACGGATTCAGCACACTCACATACACATCCGGCCGCAGGAAACGCAGTACGCTGTTCGACTCCACAATCGCATGCCCCGCCGCTTCGAGCAGCTTCCGAACCCGCGGCATCGCCTCATGCAGTTGCCCCTGCCGAGTCCTCACCCAAAACGCCCGCGCCGCCCCCGCGGCCAGATAGCGCGCCGTATCCGTCCCCGTGTTGTCGTGCCGCTCCTCGGAGATCGCTATCGTGTGGTCCGCCGTCTCGCAGTCGCACGGCTCGCCATTCGCCGAGCACACGCCATGCCCAAACTGAGTGATCTTCACCGCCGTCCACGCGCGCTCCGGCATCGCGGCGATCAGCCCCGCCACCACGCTGGTCTTCCCGATATTCCGCGTGTGTCCGCCCACCACCACAATCGCCATGTGCAGTCCCGCTACTTCAAACGCCGCAGCCGCGCTAGCGACTTCATATGTTCGCGCACCGGCTCTGCCGGCGTGCCCGCATAGAGCTCTCCCGGCCCCTTCACCGTCTTGCCCGGATACACCCCTGACTGCCCGCCCAGGATGACCCCGCGCCCAACCGTGCAGTGATCTCCCAGCCCCGCCTGTCCCGCGATCACCGCGCCATCCTCCACCACGCACGACCCCGAAAGCCCCACCTGCGCGGCGATCACCACATCCTGCCCGATCCTGCAGTTATGCGCGATGTGCACAAGGTTGTCGATCTTCGTGCCGCGCCCGATCCGCGTCTCTCCCAGTGCGCCGCGATCGATCGTCGTGTTCGCGCCGATTTCGACATCCTCCTCCACCACCAGCGAGCCCTGCTGCGGGAACATCACGTACGCCCCGCTCACCGGGTCGCGCACATAGCCAAAGCCGGTCGCCCCCAGCACCGCGCCCGCCTGCACCACGCAGCGATCCCCAACAAACACGCCCGCATGCACCACAGCGCGAGGCCCGATGCGGCACTCCCTCCCCAACAGCACACCCGCCTCAATCACCGCGCCAGCGCCGATGCGCGTCCCCTCGCCGCAGACCACCGTTTCGTGCACCACGGCCGAGGGATGCACCGCCGGCCCCGCTTCCGGCTCCTGCAAAGCCCGCGCCGCCAGCGCAAATCCAAGTTTCGCATCGCGCAGCCACACCAGCCGGCCGTCCACCGGCCTCTGCTCAGCCGCGCTAATCCCCTCACTTGCAAAGATCATCCCCGCCCGAGAAGCGAGCGCCGCCCGCAGGCTCACCGCATCCTGCGCAAACACCAGCGCCTCCGGCCCGGCGTTCTCCGCATGCCCCACCTGTGCGATCTCCGCCTGCAGCGCCGTCACAACGCCCGCGATCCGTGCCAACCCTTCCGACGTCATGCTCCGTAA
>CAXSHQ010000174.1:9109-9483 GCA_964236875.1 uncultured Acidobacteriaceae bacterium
GCCGCGTCTTCCATCGCCGATGCACCCAAAGCCACTGCTCCGGATACTGCCGAATGTACTCCTCCGTCGTGCGCGCAAACAGCGCCGTATTCGCCACCACATCCGCTGCCGCGTCACCCATACGTACCAACTGCAGTTCCTCACCGAACGTCAGCACGTACCGCTGCTCCTCCGCATGCCACAGCAGAAACCCCGGCAGCACCGCCGCCCCGGTCCGCAGCGCCACCCGCGCCAGTCCGGACGCCGTGCACGCGTCCACCCCGAAAAACGGCACGAACACACCCTGTGGCGGCGTCATATTCGTATCCATCAGGATGCCCACCGTCTCGCCCTTCGCCATCGTCGTCAGCAGCCCGCGCGCAAAGTCATCCTTA
>CAXSHQ010000175.1:0-9480 GCA_964236875.1 uncultured Acidobacteriaceae bacterium
GTCCGCTCACAGATTTTGTGAACTCACCGGCGCCGCTGATGCCGAGGTCGATGCGTTCGAGCTGCTTGTCCAACGCGGCGCTGGGAGCGGTGACCTGGGCCGAAACCCGGAACGTGAAGGTGCAGGCCAGAGCGAGGAACAGAAGCGAGGCGTTACGAATCAAGACGGTGAGGCTCCGGGCGCTGGAGTGCGCGCTCATTTCAAGTCTAAACCTTTGTTTTGACGCGCGCGGGCAGCAATGGTGGTGAGCAAAGAGGTTCCTGGGCCGAGAAGCACGGCACAGGCGATAGCGACCGCGGTGTGTGGACGAGCCTGGGCGGAAGGCCGCAGGAAGGCGAAAAGCAGGGAGGCCGTAGCGAGAGCGGCGAGCGGAAGACGGGAGCGTGTGCGGGTGGAGAGCGCCAGCAGGGACAGTGCGAGCAGGAACGCGGCTGCCGCCCCAGGCGAAAGGCCGATCTGTAGGAAACGGGCAGCGGCGAGCAGGGAGGCGGTGAGGCCGAGTGCGCCGGGCAGGATGAGGCCGGGGCGGTTCAGCTCGGCGTAGATAAGGAGCATGCCGGCGGTGAGGAGCAGCAGGGCGGCGCTGGGGGAGATGTGGAGCATGCGGGTCCGTTCCCCGAGTACTGTGCTGCTACGAGCAAATGCGGGGATTCTTCGCGCTTCGCTCAGAACGACACTTCTGGGAGGAGACGGTTGAAGAGGATGGTAATGCTGTTTACGGCGCGACGGTCTGGCCGCGAGTGAGGAGGTTTTCGCGCATGGCAACGGCGGCGCTGTTCTTCGGCTCCAGCTGGAGGGCGCGGCTGACGTCATCGGCGGAGGCGGCGAGCTGGTTGTCGGCGAGATCGAGACGGGCGAGAACCAGCAGGGCGGCGACGTTCGGCTGAATCTGCAGGGAAGCGGTGGCCTCCGAGCGGGCACCCTTGGGATCCGCGCTGCGCTCCCGGATTTGCGCGAGACCCGCGTGGGCAGTGGCGCTGTTGGGATTGGTAGCGAGCGCGGACGCGAACTGCTGTTCGGCTTCCGGGAGGAGGCCCTGGGCCAGGTAGTCATAACCGGAGGCAGCGTATTCGGCGGTCGCCTGGGTGGGGGGCAGGGCAGCGAGGCGGGTGGCGCGAAGCTGGTCGATCTGGAAGGCGGCCTGGCGGTAGCTGGCTTCGGAGTAATTGCGGCGGATGCGCGGAGCGGCGGTGAAGCCGGCATTGGGATCGCTGGAAAGGCGTCCGCCGGGAGGCAGCGCGGCGAGCGCGGAGCGGAGCTGGGCGGCTTCGGCGTCGCCCGCCTTCATGGCAAGGGCCGCGGAGAGCTCACGCATCGCTCCGGGGACATCGCCTCGACGGGCAAGCGAGACGGCGAGATTGTAGTGGTAGTCCTCGTCGTTGGGATCGGCGGCGGAGGCGCGCTGGAAGTAGGCGGTGGCGTCCTTGTCCTGACGGCTGAGCGCAACGGCCTGATCGTTGATGACCTCCGACAGGGGGAGGCGCGCGGCGACAAAGGCGAAGGCGTCGGCTGCGGCGGCGTACTGCGTGGAGTTGAAGCGGGCCAGGCCGAGATAGAAGTTCGCCTCAAGAGCCAGCGGGCTGTCGGTGGGAATCTTGGCAAGTGTGGCGGCGGCGGAGGTGTAGTCGCGGGTGGCGTACTGCTCTTTCCCGAGAGCAAGGAGGGCCGGGGGGTAGCTGGGGGCGTCCTTCACAGCGGACTGGAGGCGTTTGAGGCGCTCGGCTGGTGAGGGTGCAGTGGTTCCGCGTATGTAGCTCTCGAACGCGGGGAGCGGAAGAGCACCACCGGCAGCGATGAAGGTCTGCGGAGCGATGTTGAAGTGAGGGTCGATGTAATGCGCTACCTGCCAGGAGAGCGTATTTTCAGCGTCGAAGAGCTGCTTGAGCTCGGCGCTGGACTGCACAGGTGGAGAGAGGCGGAGACCATCGACCGAGAGGACCTGCGCCTGAATGCTGATGTGATCGCTGGAGACCACGTAGCTGCCGACGATGACGTAGTTGGCGTCGAGCTGCTGGGCGATGCGGATGGTGGTGGCGCGGGAGGGGCGGAAGTCGGCGGGGAGGCCCAGATGGTCGAGGGCGAAGAGGCGGTCGTCGTGGGAGATGGTGAGGAAGCCGGCGGAGCTGAGACGCTTGTTGAGCGTGTCGGGGAAGGAGTCGCCGACCCAGTTGAGCGACGGGTTGCCGGAGCGGTTGTCGAAGGGGAGAACGAGGATAACGCGGCCGGTCGGCGCGGCGGTCTGGGATACGGTTTGGGCCGGCTGCTGCGCAGCCAACGCGTTGCTGGCTAGGGCGGCTGCGGCCAGCCAGGCGAAGCAGCGGAGCGGGCGAAGACGACGTAGGCCGGGCGCGAGGAGCATCGCCGATAGTGTATCGAAGTGTGTCACGTGCGGACTCTCCGGTGCCCGGGTCTCGCTCTTGTTTTGGCTAGGCTTGGCCGTTCGGGGTCGCGGCTTTGCGGAAGCGTTGCCAGAGCCAGCCGGCGTAGCCGAACTGGAGGAGCCAGACGGTGCAGTAAGCGTAGACGAGGTGGCGCTGCGCGAGAGTCTCGAAGGGAATGTGACCGAAGAGCTTCATGCCAGGCCACCTTCGTTGGCGAGGCCGGAGGGTGTGTGGAAGCCGGGAGCCGTGTCAAGACCATCATGGCCGAGAAGCGTGAGGGCAGCGCGCTCGGCAGCGAGTTGACGGCGGCGCTCGAGAGCATAGCGCAGGGCGAGGAGGCAGGCTCCCCAGAGCAGCCACCCGATGATGTTCCAGACAAAGGCCGGGACCATGCTCCTGTCGATGCCGGAGTCGGGATCGCCGCCGAAGACGGCGGACGGATGCTGGGTGCGCCACCAGCGGATGGACATGTAGCAGATGGGGATGTCGATGGCGGCGAAGAGACCGAGGACGGCGGGGATGACGCCTGTCGTGGCGCTGCCAAACGAATCGGCAGACATGCGGCGCACGAGCAGGTAGCTGACATAGAGCAGCCAGAGAAGCAGATAGGTGGTGAGGCGAGCGTCCCAGGCCCACCAGATGCCCCAGGCGGCGCGGCCCCAGATCATGCCGGTGGCCAGGCCGACTGTGGCGTAGAGGACGGTGATTTCAGCGGCAGCGAGGGCGAGGGCGTCGGCCTTGCGCGCCCGCTCGGGCGCGCGGGTTCGCCAGTACAGGAACAGAAGCGAACCGATGGTGTTGATGTACGGGAAAATGAAGCTGAGCATCGCGTGCGGGACATGGTAGAAGAACACGCGGTAGAGATTGCCCATGGTGGCTTCGACCGGCGCGATCATGGCCAGGCAGAAGGCGTAGGCCATGACGGCGAGGGTCAGGGGCAGGGCGACCCGCGCCCAGGGTGCGGGATTTGGTGGGGGCTGCACAGACTCCATTTTATCGCGTGGCGTGCCGACGGACTCCGCTGTTTTGCTATGCGCAACGGAACGGGGTTACAGCTTTGCGCTGTCCAGCTTTGAGAGAGGGAGATCAGTCTGCCCGAAGGACTGTGTCGAAGAGGAGGATGCAGGCGGTGGTGAAGATCAAAGCGTAGGCGGCGAGCACCTTGATCCAGAGGTTGGGGGAGGAGTCGCCGGTGAGGACGGCGGTGGTGGCGTTGACCATGGCGAGCAGCGCGGGCATCGCGATAGGGCAGAGGACCAGCGGAAGCAGGAGCTCGCGGTGGCGGCTGCGCAGGCCGAGTGCGCCGAAGAAGGTGCCGTTGGCGACCAGCGTCCAGGTGCCGAGCGGAAGGATGAGCAGCAGGAGCCATATGTTGCCGAGCGGGTGGAGGTTGTAGAAGATCGCAAAGACGGGCGCGAGAACGAGCTCGACGAGCAGGGTGACAAGGAAGTTGGCGAACGCTTTGCCGAGGAAGAGAGCGGACGCGGGAGCGGCGGCGAGACGCTGGGCTTCCAGGACGTTGTTGCGGAGCTCGCGGGCCCAGGAGCCGTTGAGTGCGGTGAACGCGGCGAAGAGCAGCCCGACCCAGAGCAGGCCGCCGGAGATCTGGCGGGCGATGGCGGGATAGGAGCCGGGGTCGAAGGCGAGCGAGAAGACGACCACGATCAGGAGCGCGAAGAAGAGCATGCCGTTGATCGCTACGCGCTCGCGCCACTCCAGTTGGAGGTCCTTGCGGAGGTGGAGGAGGACCGTGCGGGCGTAGGGCGGCATCAGGGCGATGATAACGGGACAGCGACGTTGCGAGTCACCATGTGCGGGGCGGCAGATTTGCACAGGTGCTTGCGACGCGATGTCATGCGTGATACAAACAACTCATTCCATCCGCGCAAGCGGGTTTGAATTTCATGCAGAGTGGTTGAGGGACGAGCCCTACGACGCCACGACAACCGGACAGCTAGTTGGTACCGGTGTCAACTCTCTCCTGGAGGCGCAAGCCCTGGGGAACATGAGATTCGGTGATGCAGAGCCGAACGCAGTTCTGTGTCCTCGTACTCTCTGTACCCCTTCCTGCAGAGAGTGGTTTCGTTAGACAAGACGTACCCCTTGGCCCGTTGGAGTTTCCCGATGGCGTCTTTGTGTACGGAGTCTTCCTGTACGGCTTACGAGCTGCGTTGCAATGAGTGCGGCAAAAGCTATGGGAACCGGCCGCTTTCAGGTTGCCAGGATTGCCTGGCTCCCCTGGAGGTTCAGTACGACCTGGACACTGTGCGCGGGCGGTTTACGCGTGAATCCGTAGCCGCGGGCCCCGCGAACATCTGGCGCTATAAAGAGCTGCTGCCCATTCCCGCGGGCTTCCATTCGGATCTGCCGGTGGGCTTTACCCCGCTGGTGAGGGCGGAGCGCCTGGCCAAACGGATCGGCGCGAAGAAGCTGTATGTGAAGAACGATGCGGTGTGTTTTCCGACGCTGAGCTTCAAGGACCGCGTGGTGGCGGTGGCGCTGGCGAATGCGCGCGCATTTGGGTTCGATGTGGTGGGGTGCTCGTCGACGGGCAACCTGGCCAACAGCGTGGCGGCGCAGGCGGCGCGACTGGGGCTGAAGGCGTGCATCCTGGTGCCGGCGGACCTGGAGCCAGCGAAGATCCTGAACACGCAGGTGTACGGCGCGCGGCTGGTGCGGATCGACGGCAACTACGACCACGTGAACCGGCTGTGCACGTTGATTGCGGATGAGTACAACTGGGGCTTTGTGAACGTGAACCTGCGGCCGTATTATGCCGAGGGATCGAAGACGGTGGGGTACGAGATCGCCGAGCAGCTTGGATGGGAGCTGCCGGATAACGTGGTCGTTCCAATGGCGGGCGGATCGCTGATCCGCAAGATCCGCAAAGCGTTCAAGGAACTCGTGGCGCTTGGGCTGGTGGAGCACAAGGATGTGAAGTTCTTTGGGGCGCAGGCTACAGGCTGTTCGCCGATTGCGCAGGCGGTAAAGCAGGGCTGGGACTACATCGAGCCGCAGCGGCCGAACACAATTGCGCGGTCGCTGGCTATCGGCAACCCGGCGGATGGACCGGCAGCGGCGAAGATGATCCAAGAGTGCGGCGGCTACTCCGAAGACGTGAGCGATGTGGAGATCGTTTCAGGCATTCAGGAGCTGGCGGAGACCGAGGGCATCTTTACCGAGACAGCCGGCGGCGTGACCACGGCGGTCACCGCAAAACTCTATGCGCATGGCAGGATCGGGCGCGACGAGACGACAGTCGTGTGCATCACCGGCAACGGCCTGAAGACCACCGATGCGCTGGTGGGCTGCTATGCCGCAGAGCGCGCGGTGAAGCCGAAGCTCGCGGCCTTCGATGAGTACATCCGGGAGATCGATGGCTCGCTGGTGGGAGCACCGGCTGAGGATGAGCTGGTCGCGGCGGATTAGCCGGCTGCGTGGAGATTGGCAGGATCGAGAGGCAGGGGTCTCTCCACTGCGCTTGGCTCCGGTCGAGATGACACTTGGAACTTCAGCAGGAGATTGAGATTGATCATCAAGGTGACGCTTCCTACCGCATTGGCTCGGCACACGGAAGGGCAGAAGACGTTCAGCTCGGAGGCGCAGAACCTGCCAGGGCTGCTCCTCGATGTGGACACGCGCTATCCGGCGTTGTCGGGCAACATCAAGGACGATGCGGGCAAGCTGCGCAAGTTCATCAACGTGTATGTAAACGATGAGGACATCCGCTTTCTGGGCGGCGATGCGCACCAGTTCGAGGATGGCGACGAGATCATGCTGATCCCGTCGATCGCGGGCGGCTGCTGAGAGGGTGCTCTGCATTGACGGCGATGTCCGGACGGCCTAGCATCGGTCGCATGAGACACGCCGCCGCGCTGGCCGGGACGATTCTGTTGTGCGGTGGGCTGGCCGGGTGTGCGGCCGATGTGAGCGCAAGCTCGGGTGGTTGCACGACCTACACAGCGTTCAACGCCGGCCCCGCTTCGGCGACTGCGGACCATGCGGCCGCGGCGCCCGACAACCAGCAGAAGTTCACCGCAACGGAAGCTCCGGCGGGCACAGGTACCGGCTGCATTCTGCCCACGTACATCAAAGTGGCTCAGCCGAACTGGACCAGCTCCGATCCGCTGAACGTGTCGATCAGCAGTGCGAAGGACCTGACGAACGGAACGGCTACGTGCACAGGAACGACGTCAGGTCCTGTGACTCTGACGGCTACGAGCACGGACGATACCAAGCCGAAGACGGTGAGTGTGCAGCTGAGCTGTAAGTAAGCAGGTGGCCTATGCTGTGGCAGCTCTCGCGGGCTGTGGCGGCTTTCGCGATGGCGCGGTGCTGCGAACGCAGATTCTCCGCGTCGCTACGGAATGACGTCAATGGCTGCGAGGCAACGAAGAGGTTCGCGCGTAACCGACCTCGAACGGGGCGAGGGCTGTTCTCCAGCAGCTGTAGTTCTGCTCCGAGCAGACTACTGAGATCCTTCGCTGTGCTCAGGATGACGCCTTCCGAAAACAGAGCTGCGCCTGACGGAGAGCGCTTCCACTCATAAGGAGAACGCTTCCACTCACAGATTGGTAAGGCGCTGTGCAGCAGCTTCCAACTCGGCTTGTTTCTTGGCGAAGCAGAAGCGGAGGAGGTTTTCGCCTCGGCCTTCGGCGAAGAAGGCTGTACCGGCGACGGCGGCGATGCCGGTTTTTGCGAGCAGGTTGCGAGCTTTGGCTTTGGCGTCAGCGCCAGGGAGTTGCGTGGCGTCCGCGAGGACGTAGTAGGCGCCTGTCGGGATGGAGGGTGTGAGGCCGGCGTGTTGGAGGGCGTTGCAGAGAAGGTCGCGCTTGGCCTCGTACTCGGCGGCCAGGTCGGTGTAGAAGCTGGCTGGGAGCTCGAGCAGGCCCGCGGCCGCGCCGTGCTGCAGCGGCGAGGGCGCGCACACATAGGTGAGGTCGTGGAAGTAGCCGATAGCGGGCAGCCAGCGCGCGTCGGCGGCGAGATAGCCAAGACGCCAGCCGGTGACGGAGAACGTTTTGGAGAAGCCGGAGATGGTGACGGTACGCTCACGCATGCCAGGGAGTGTGGCGATGCTGATGTGGCGCTGCCCGTCATAGATGAAGTACTCGTACATTTCGTCGGTGAAGACGAAGAGGTCATGCTCGATGGCGAAATCGGCTAGATGTTCGAGCTCGCGCGGGGAGAAAACTTTGCCGGATGGGTTCGACGGCGTGTTGAGAATGATGGCGCGGGTGCGCGCAGTCACGGCGGCGCGAAGGCGATCGAAGTCGAGCTCCCAGTGGGGGGCATCCAGGGCCACAACGACAGGGGTAACACGCTGCGAGCGCAGGGTGCTGACATGGTAGCCGTAGAAGGGCTCCAGCACGAGACACTCATCGCCTGGATTGAGCAACGCGAGCAGCGCAGCGTGGAGCGCGCCGGTGGCACCGCTTGTGACGAGGACCTCCGAGTTGGGATCGACATCGAGCTTGTTGAACTCGGTGAACTTGCGGGCGATGCCTTCGCGCAGTGAGGCGATGCCATCGAGGCGGGTGTAGATGTTCAAGCCGGAGCGGATGGCCGCGATGGCGGCCTCCACAACGGGGTGTGGCGGATCCGTGTCGCACACGCCTTGCGCGAGGTTGATGCCGCCGGCGGCAGAGCAGGCGACCGTCATGGCGCGGATTTCCGACTGCGTTGTGTTGGGGGCGAGGTCGCTGAGGAAGAGCCTGGGGGAAGTGAGCGTGGCGACGGGCATAGATGAAGGCCGGAAGGCGTGCTTCCATCTTAGCGGAAGGCTGCTGCCGTTCGGCGTGCAGCCGCTCGTAGCGTGTGCAGAGGCGCTATACGTGGTTCAGCAGCCAGAGGATCACGACGATGGCGAGAATCGTGCCCAGAATGCCGCTGGGAGCGTATCCCCAGTTTCGTGAGTAGCCATAGGTGGGAAAAGAACCGCCGAAGAGCAGAACAAGAATGACGATGACGATGATGAGACCCACGGCTTGCCCTCCAAGGCAGTGAAGCTTCTACCAACGCGATAGATGCGTGAGGACTGCGGGATGTTATCCGGTCGGAAGAAGCGGCCAAAATCTTTCGTAATAAGAGCAACGCTGCGGGTTGGCGATGCGCTCTCATGGCACGTAGCATTGCGCTGGGCTGAAAGCCCGCCGCCCATCCTTCTGTAAGGCAGGTATGTCATGTTTCTAGGTTTGGCAGGTCTTCTGGTTATCGTCTGGCTGGTTCTCTGGCTGGGCGTGCATGTCACAGGCGGACTCATCCACCTTCTGGTGGTGTTTGCGGTGATTTCAATTGTTCTTCACCTGCTGACGGGACGCCGGGCCTAAGGTTTCGAAACAAAGAGAAGGGCCGGGCTTGCGCCCGGCCCTTCGTGTGTCTGGTGATGAAGTGAGGTTCGCTATCGCGGCGCGGGACTACTGGCGAGCCACCACTTGCGGCGGCAGGTCAGTGGGCGGTGGCATGTTGGCAAGTGCCTCCGGCGTCTCTTCTTCAAGGTGCGGAAGGCGTCTGGTGAGTGCGAGCTCCAGCACCTCATCCATCGTTTCGACGAAGTGGAGCTTCATCGAGTTCTTGATAAGGTCGGGCAAGTCGGGCAGGTCCTTCTTGTTGTCGGAGGGAAGGACGGCTTCGAAGATGCCGGCGCGGTGAGCTGCCAACAGCTTTTCCTTGAGCCCACCGATGGGCAGAACCTTGCCGCGAAGGGTGATTTCGCCGGTCATGGCGACATCACGGCGGACTTCGATCTTGGTGAGGGCGGAGGCAAGCGCCGTGGCGAGCGTGATGCCGGCTGAAGGTCCGTCCTTGGGGATGGCACCTTCGGGCACGTGGATGTGAATGTCAATGTTGCGGTAGAAGTCCTTGCCGAGCCCGAGGTGGTGTGAGCGCGAGCGAATGTAGGTGAGCGCGGCCTGCGCGGACTCCTGCATGACATCGCCGAGCTGGCCGGTGGCGGTCATCTTGCCTTTACCATCGAGCACCTGGACTTCAGTCTGGAGGATGCTGCCGCCCATCTCTGTCCAGGCAAGGCCGGTGACGAGGCCGACTTCCGATTTCTCCTGCACCTGCGAGTCGCGGAAGCGCGCGGTGCCAAGAAGGT
>CAXSHQ010000176.1:0-6162 GCA_964236875.1 uncultured Acidobacteriaceae bacterium
CTCCCTGCCTTCAGCGGAGATGGCGCGCGGGAAGCGTGCCGTGTCGCGCTTGACCCATGCGGGCGCGTAGGTGGAAACCGAATTCTTCCAGCTTCCGAACCACAGCAGGACAAGGTGCATGTGCTGTTGGCGGGCAGCGGCGATCCAGTGGTCGAGGATGGAGAAATCGAAGGCGCCCTCCTCCGGCTCGGCCTGCTCCCAGGCAACGGGGATAAGAGCGGTATTGATGCGGAGGGCGGCGAGCCTGGGCAGCACGGTGTCGGCCTGCTGCGCGGTACCCGCCGACGAGTTCCCGATCTCGCCGCCAAGCACGAGGAAAGGCCTTCCGCCAACGGTCAGCTGGCTGCCATGGGCGTTGTGGGACACCCGGGGAAGGTCCTGGGCGGGTGCGCTCGCGGCTGGACAAAGCAGACCGGCGACAGCAACGAGCAGAGCGGGAGCGAGGATGCGCACAGTGCCTCCAAAGCTAGCGGCCGAGCAGGCAGAGAGCGAGCAGGACCGAGCTTCTTTTATATCCGCTGAGAAAGGCGCAACCCCTTTTCGTCACGGACGGCCCCCATTTCTGTTTCTGGCACACCGGACACGGACCGGGATTAAAACGCCCTGTATGTGCTTTTCATTTGTCTCCCGCAAATATCTCGCTCTCCAGCGCCATTACCGTCCGGAGAGCGCGAAATAAACCGAATGCAATCGGGAATTGACGTGATTGCGTCCGCTTGACAGGCGTTCGAGCCTTAAGTTACAAGTCTGCGTTCTCAATTTTGTTTCGTTAGCCGCAGCAAAGGTTGCAGGCCCCCTTTGTCCATCAGGGACCCGGACCGCCCTTGCGTTTACGAAACGAGAGGCCCGCTTTACCAACCATCACGTGAGGTTCATTCCAATGCGAGAAATATCTATCCTCCCTGCCGCAGCAGGCCGCAAAGGCAAGCTGCTGACCCTGCTGGCCCTGTTCCTCACGGCTTTGTTAACCTGGGCACCCGCGCGGGCGCAGTCGACAGCCACGCTCACGGGAACGGTCAGCGACATAAAAGGGGCCGTGATTCCCGGAGCAACCATCACGGTGACAAACGCCGCGACCAGAGACGTGCGTGGTGTGAAGACCGACAAAGACGGTCTCTTCGCAGTGCCCAACCTGTTGCCCGCCACCTATTCGGTCACGGTCTCATCAGCAGGCTTTGCTCCGCGAGAGCTCACCCACATCGATCTTCATGCCGGCGATACCGTCAAACTGCCGGAGTTCAAGCTGGCTGTAGGAGCTGTTACCGCGTCCGTAACGGTCGAGTCGGCATCGAACCAGATGCTTGAAACCGTCAACGGTCAGCGCTCCGAGCTGCTCTCCTACCAGGATATTCAGGACATCCCGCTTGAAGGCCGCGACACCAGCGAGTTGTTGAAAGTTCTGCCCGGTGTTTCCACGATCACTTCGGGCAACGTGGCCACCTTCAACCCGCTCAACGTCACCGCCGGCCAGAGTGCCATCGGGCAGGGACTCAACACGAACGGCGCTCCGAACCGCGGCGGCACTACCCTTCTGCTGGACGGCGTGAACATCATCGACCCCGGCGCCGACTTCAGCTCGCTGGTTACGGTGAATCCGGAGATGACGCAGGAAGTCAACGTGCTCAGCACGAACTTCGGCGCCGACACCCCGTTCGGTCCAATCGTCATCAGCGCGGTCAGCAAAGGCGGCAGCGCTGTGTATCACGGCGAAGGCTACTTCGATGTACGCAACGATGTGCTCAATGCCAACGACTGGGCAGACAACCACACCAACACTCCCAAGGGCGGCGCGGCGTACTACTATCCGGGCGGCAATATCAGCGGCTTCGTTCCCCACACCAACAAGCGCCTGCTGTTCTTCGGCGGTACCGAGTTCCTGCGCCAGAACCTGGGTAACTCCACCAACATCGTTGCCTATGTTCCCACTCCGGAGATGCTCGGCGGAAACTTCAGCACGGACAATGCGAACAACCTTGCGCTTTGCCCCTTCGGCTTCTACAGCAATAGCCAGAACAACAGCACGCAGCCGGGCTGGTGCCAGAACATTGCTCCGACCACGGGAACTGGCGCGGCGAATCCCTACCGCACCATCTTTCCGGACGGTAGCACGGCAACCGCTGCTACCTCCGGGGTTCCCCTCAAAGGAGGGAGCACACTGCTGCAGGGCCAGGGCGATTCGGCCGGCGGTTATCTTCCGCCCCAATTGATTAATCCTAATATGATCGCTCTCTCCAAGCTTTGGCCGAGGGCGACCTACACGGATGCTGCTTCCATTGCCGCAGCCGGAGGATACAACTACAAGGTAATCCCCAAGGTGGAGAACAACGGCTGGATCTACCGCCTGCGCGCCGACTACAACTTCAGCGACAAGATGAAATTCTACGCGACCTATCAGCAGGGCCACAGCTCGCAGCTCGCCAACGGCAGGGCCTGCAACGTGTACTTCTCGCCGAACGGTTGCCTTCCCTTCCCTGGCGGCGGACTTGTCATGACGACCTACTCCAAGGTGGTCAGCGGTCACCTGCTCTACATTTTCAACGCCACCACTACCAATGAGTTTGTAGCCAGCTGGGTGTACGGCTCCATTCCCACCGGGCCGCCGAATCCCTCCGCGGATTACCGCACCACCAACGGCGTCAACATCGCTCAGATCTATGGTGTCTCGCCGAACAATCCAACCTACGCGGCGGGAACTTTCGGTTACCCCGGTATCGTCGCGCCTGATCAGTTTGGGACGGCGGGCGCCTATGTGGTTCGGAAGGAGATTCCTGCCTTCGCCGATAATGTCACAAAGGTATTTGGAAACCATACCCTCAAATTCGGTGCCTATGCCTCCAACACTGACAACTATCAGGGCAATATGTCCACCAACACACAGGGATCCCTGGGCATCGGCACCGGTTACGGTTACAACTATTTCGCCAACAAAGGTACGTGCGGCACAACGTGCGGGACCTTCACCGGCCAGTACGGTACTTATAACCAGTCTGCCGCCTTTCTGCTCGGTAACCTCAGCAACTATACGGAAAGCAACAAGTCTCCTAATCAGGACCTTGCCTATCAAACCGTCGCATTCTATGTCAACGACACCTGGAAGGCGAGCAGCAAGCTGAACTTCGAGCTTGGCCTTCGCTTCGAGCACATCGGTCACTGGTACGATCGGCAGGGCAACGGGCTGGCCGTCTTCTTTCCGTCCCGCGTCCTGCCGGACTTCTACTCCGGCAAGGTGAACCCCGGCTATTACTGGCACGGCATCGACGCCGGCGTCCCGCTCAGCGGCCAGCCGGATCGCATTGCCTTTGTCTCACCCCGCTTCGGCATGTCCTATGACGTATTCGGCAATGGCAAAACCCTGGTGCGCGGCGGCTTCGGTGCGTATCGCTTTGCCGAGCAATATAACGACGTCTCGAACGCGCTGGCTACGGCTCAGGCAGTTACCAATTTCTCCGCGTCGACGGCGCTCACGACCGGATACAACTTCCTGGTTTCGCAGATCGGCCAACTCGCGCCGGTCACTGGCGTTCCTGAAGCACAGACCTACTCGTCGCAGTACGGGTTTGACATCAGCGACTATGGCGTTCCCCTCACCTATTCCTACAACCTGACAATCGATCAGAAGCTTCCCTGGAACATGCTGCTCGACATCGCATATGTAGGGAACAACACGAAGAATCTGTCCGACACGGGCGCCTCGCTCACAACCGGTGGGCAGTTGACCTTCAGCTACGCCAACCAGAACAAGACACCCATCGGCGCGTTCTTCAAGCCCGACCCGTTCACCGGAGTTACGTCCTGCAATCCGGAAATCCTCAATGCTGCGACTTGCTCGTCTAAAAACACGGCGGCTGACTACCGTCCCTACGGCAAAGCTCCAGATGCGAAGCTGATCTATGGAACGGCCGGCGTTTACCAGACGGAGCACGTAGCCTATGCAAACTACAACGCCGTGCAGGCTGCCCTGGTGAAGCGAGCCGGTCCTGTAACTCTCAACTTCAACGCGACCTACTCGAAAGCTTTGGCCACGATCAACAACTACAATCCCTTTTATCTGCGGGCGAACTACGGTTTCGACACAGGTAACCGTCCGTTTATCTTCAACTCCAGCTACACCTACCGATCAGGCAACTACTACCACGGCAACCGCATTCTCCAAGGCGCGATCAACGGCTGGACGATCTCCGGCATCTCCCTCTACCAGAAAGGTGCTTACGCCGCGCCCGGCATCAACATCCAATATGATCCGGCTACAGTCACGGCTGGCTCCGCCGGTGTGCCGGCGGGTACAACGCAATCTATCGGTGGAGCAACTTACTTCGGCACCGATGCCGGTATAACCATCCAGCCTAATGTTACTTGCAACCCTACTGCGGGATTGGCGTACCACCAGGTATACCAACCCTGCTATACCGCGCCGCCGGTAGGCACGCCGGGCGGAATCGCGCTGCCCTATGTTCCCGGTCCGGCCTACTTGGAAAATGACCTTGCCCTGTACAAGTCGTTCACGCTTCACCACGAGAACAAGCTGCAGGTGCGGATTTCGGCGTTCAACTGGCTCAACCATCCGCTACCGACCTTCAGCGCCAATGGGAGGACCACGCAGTATTACTACGTGAACTACCAGACACGTGCGATCAGTCCGAACACAGTTCAGGGAGCGAACAGTACTTCGGTCCCGGCGAACTTCGGCATCCTGGACTACAAGAGTGCCGCACCGGGCCAGCGCATCATGGAGCTCAACATCAAGTACAACTTCTAACCCTCCGTTCCAAGCGAACCGGCAGCTCTTCGGGGCTGCCGGTTTCTCTCTGACACCCCTCGCAGTTGTGATTAACCTTCTCGTTTGAGGACCCCGCAGAAAGGCTCCCCCTATGAAGATCGGCGACTTTCGTTTTGTTGCAGCACTGCTTCCCGCGATGCTTGCAGCTCCGTTTTCCGGCCAGGCCGCTGGAAGCAAGCCGCCGGTGACGTTTACGGCGGAGCAGGACCACCAGAACATGATGGACCAGCTTGGCATCCGCGCCGTGCGCCCGGGCCCGAGCGGCGATGAGAGCGCGCCCAACCACGCGAACTATGACGAGTCAAAGGCCAATCCCTTTCCCGATTACCCCGATCCACTCGTACTCAATAACGGGCAGAAGGTGACTTCCGCCGACGTGTGGTCGAAGCAGCGCCGTCCGGAGATAGTGGAAGGCTTTGAGCGCGAGGTGCTGGGCCGCGTTCCGAAGAATGTGCCGGGCGTGACGTGGAGCGTGGCCAGGCAGATGAACGGTCTGGTGGGCTCGGTGCCGGTTGTGGCGAAGCAGCTTGTAGGGCACGTCGACAACGCAAGCTATCCGGCCATCAGCGTAGACATCGCCGCGGTGGAAGTGGTGCCCGCGAACGCGCGCGGGCCTGTGCCCGTGCTGATCATGTTCGGGCGGCCCGCGCTGCCTACGCCTTTGCCGCCCACGGCGGATGAAGCGGCGCAGCTCAGTGCGGCGCTGCGCCGGTTGCTGTCGAACGATCCTCAGGCGAAGACGATCCTCGACAAGTATCCGGGCTATGACATCGTTCCGGGCACGCGGCCTGTGCCGTCGTTCCCGATACCCGGAGCGCCGGACCCGCCGTCCACGACACAGCTCATCGCAGACGGTTGGGGGTATGTGCTGCTCAACCCAGCCAGCGTGCAGGCAGACAACGGCGCGGGGCTCACGCGCGGCATCATTGGTCTGACCAACAAGGGCCAGCCGCGTAAGCCGGATGACTGGGGTGCGCTGCGCGCGTGGGCCCGGCCCGCACGCTGGACTACCTGGAAACCGATCCAGCGGTGGACAGCAAGCATGTCGGCATTGAAGGCGTGTCGCGCTATGGCAAGGGTGCGCTGGTGACCATGGCGTTCGAGCCGCGCTTTGCCATGGTGTTGATCGGTTCGTCTGGGGAAGGTGGTGCCAAGCCGCATCGGCGAAACTTCGGCGAGGCTGTTGAAAGCCTTACCGGAAGCGGCGAGTACCACTGGATGGCGGGAAACTTCATCAAGTACGGTGCTTCGGACGCGTCCTTCGGCAGCAAGAACGCCGGCGACCTGCCGGTAGATTCGGAGGAGCTGCTGGCACTGTGCGCGCCGCGGCTGACGTTTGTGAGCTATGGCGTTCCGGAGAAGGGCGACGCCAAGTGGCTCGATCA
>CAXSHQ010000176.1:6172-9479 GCA_964236875.1 uncultured Acidobacteriaceae bacterium
TGGCCACAGTGGATGCGCAGCGTGTGTGGCGGCTGCTCGGGGCCAAGGACCTAGGCGTGCCGGACGACTACAGGCACGCGGTGATGCCGCCGGTGAACAGCGGTCTGCTCAAGGGCGAGCTTGCGTGGCGGCAGCATGACGGCGGGCACACGGATGGCCCCAACGTGCGGTACTTCATCCAATGGGCGGACTCATTTACTGGGCATCGGCGGCCGATGCCGGCTGGGTTCGGCGCGCCGTAAGCGCCGGCGCAACACTTCTGCCCCTCTGTGCGCCTCAGCGGTGAACGGCTGGGCGCATGGCAGACCCTTCTTCTGTTCGCCGCGAAACTCTGCTACACCTTTGCTTGGCTCTCAACGCTGCACCCTCAACAGCGCAAGAGAGCAGGAGTCCTCATGCCGTCCAGGTATTCGTCGTTTCGAGCCGCGCGTGCTTTCCTCTGCTCAGCAGTCGCGGTCATGTTCCTTGCAGCGCCACTGCGCCCGCTTGCCGCCACACCCGCGGAGGCAGCACCATGGGTGACTACGTGGGGCTCCTCGCAAGAGGCTCCTTACCAGGGCGAGAATGTTCCTGCCGGAGCGTTCGACGGCAACACGCTGCGCGAAACGGTTCATGTTTCTGTCGGTGGCGCGCGCCTGCGGTTGCATCTGTCCAATGCCTTCGGGGGGCAGCCGCTTGTGTTCACCTCCGTGCATGTGGCGTTGCGTGGAACAACGCCCGGCAGCATCGATCCGGTCAGCGATCGCGTGCTGCACTTCAACGGGAGCACGGCCCTTTCGATACCGATGGGAGCCGAATACCTTTCCGACCCCGTGGACCTGCTCGTCGCGCCACTGTCCGCCGTGGTGATCACGCTTGCCGGCGCGCACACGCCGCAGACGCTCACGCTACACGCAGGCGCGCGGGCTACCGCATTCCTAGCGGTGGGCGATCACACTGCCGACGCGCAGCTTACTGTGTCGCAGAAGTTTACCCGCTGGTATTTCCTGGCCGGCGTGGAAGTCGCGAGCAGCAAGCAAGCGGCGGGCTCCGTGGTTACGCTGGGTGATTCCATCACCGATGGGCATGGCGCCACAACAGATGCGAACGACCGCTGGCCGGATGTGTTGGCGCGGCGGCTGGCGGCTGATTCCAGGACCCGGTCCATCGGTGTGGTGAACCAGGGCATCGGCGGCAACCGCATCCTGCAGGATGGGCTTGGCCCCAACGCGCTGGCGCGTTTCGACCGCGACGTTCTCGCGCAGCCGGGCGTGCGCTACCTCATCGTCCTGGAGGGCATCAACGACCTGGGACGGCTGGACCGCACCGAAGATCATCCGCAGAGCGCGCATGATGCCCTGTTGGCCGATATCAAGGGTGCGATGACACAGATGGTTGCGAGGGCGCATGCGCACGGCATCAAGGTGTACGGCGCGACGCTGACGCCGGATGCGGGCAGTGGCTACTACCACCCCAAGGCGCTCTCGGAAGCAGACCGCACGGCGTTGAACCAGTGGATCCGCACGTCCGGCGTGTTCGATGCGGCAATCGACTTCGACGCAGCGTTGCGCGATCCAGCGCAGCCGGACCATCTTCTGCCCTCAAATGACTCAGGCGACCATCTCCACCCCGGACCCGAAGGGTACAAGCGCATGGGCGAGGCGATTCCGCTGAGCCTGTTCAACAAGTAGCCGCCTTCGAGGCGAGATGAGGCTGGCTGCTCCACGGATCAAGTGCACCGCGATAAGCTGTCAAGTCCCCACGCTCTCGCAAATCTCCCTAACCTCAACAAAGCAAATGGGATCGTCCGCTCGAAATATTTGCACGTCTATTCCGCTCCGTTTTCTACAATAGAAGTAGAGCTCCTATCGCTCGGGAAGCCCACCGAAGGGGCGTCATCTCGGCATAGCGAAGAGCCTGCCCTGACGAAGTTAATAGGATTTCTGTACTCCGCCTCCAGCGTAATGCTGGAGCGTGTCTCTCGAAGGTGTGTTGGACATCGCTTCACTGTTGTCCTTCCGCAGCGAAGCGGAGGAATCTGCAGTTCGGACCACCTTACACCTTCAAGTAAACAGGTCTCCCCTAGGTACGCCCTCTCCTGTAGAGAGGCGTCATCCTGAGCGCAGCGAAGGATCTCTGTAGTCTGCGCACAGCGGAACGATGTATCAGGCGAGGGCGAGTACACCCACGCGAAAACAGCTATAGCTGGAGCTTCCGGAAGCGAACGAGCGGCCCTCTACATGGCATGATCGAAAACAGCCGGCGCTAAGTCACGCGTCTGCAATACTTTGCGGGATACATCCGCCGCTAGCCTCAACAAAACGCGCAACTTAGCCCGAAAATCCCCCACGGAAGAGGGGAGGGGGTGCAGCGCTCACCGGTTTCACCACTGAAGACGCTGTACCGAGTCTTCCGTTTTGTCGGAATGATTGCGGCTCCCGAAGGCTCGGAAGTGCTGAACATTCTGGAGCAGGAAGGATGGCGCTGCTGTGGGGGCGCGCAGGCGGAAGACATCCAGGCCATCTACCTCGGAGGCCCAGATCGCAGGGCGCGCGTCGGCCGCTTCGATAGCGATCTCGATGTTGCTCATCTGCACGTTGCGTGCACGCCGCAGGAAGAAGCCCATCGCCGGCAGGGTGCCGAACATGTCAGCCTCGGGATAGCCGGCATCCTTCTCTGCAGGCGTCATGTTGGCCCACTCGGTGCTGCCGCCGCCGACTTGGTGCAGGTAGGTGTTGTCGAGGCGAATGTCTTCGATCAGCGCATCGCTCACGCCGGCGATGATTGATGGATACTGCGCAACCGCACTGGAGCTGACTATGTTGGAAAAGCTGACGCGGCGAAGCACGCCGGGCTTGCTGCCGGCCGGGCCGCGCATGCGCTTGCCGAGGCGCAGAAAAAGCGGGGAGTGCACAACGCCGCGCAGGGTGAGGTTTGAAACGGTGATGTCTTCGATGATGGCACCGTCGACGGTTTCGAGCGCGAAGCCGCGGCAGCCTTCAAGGATGCAGTTGGTCACGGTGATGTTCTTGAAGCCGCCGTTCGATTCTGTGCCGCACTTGATCCGGCCGACGGACTTGCGCACCTGGTCGTAGGTAGCCTTCTTGAAAGTGCCATCGAGCAGTGTGCCGAACTCGAACATGCCGGTGACGTAGCAGTTCGAGATCATCACGTTCTCGGTCGACCGCGCATAGCCGAGAGCGAAGGAACTCTTGGGGCAGATGGCATCGTCCCACGGCGAGTTCACGACCACGTTGGCGACGCGCACGTTGCGGCAGCAGTCAATGTCGATGCCGTCGCGGTTGGTGTCGATCGTGAGGCCGTCGAT
>CAXSHQ010000177.1:0-9471 GCA_964236875.1 uncultured Acidobacteriaceae bacterium
AGGCATCCTGCTAGCCGCCCGCTGGTGTGACTGCATTCCCCGCTGCATTACGCACCGCCACGTGGCCGGACTGCGCATCCGCTACCCAGAAGCTCCCGTTCCCATCGATGGCCGAGGCATTCGCCGCCGCCACGCCACCATCCGTGAACCCCGCGCCAGACAGCACCGCGCCGCCATGGTTCAGCTCCGCCGCCGCCGCGCTGCTCGCGTCCGTCAGCCACACATTGCCGTTCACATCGAGCGCGACCGAGCTCGGGCTGCTCAGCCCCGTCGCGGGGAACGTTGCCGTGAGCTGTGGCGACACGCCCGGGTTCAGCTCCGTCACCGACCCGCCTACGGTGTTCGTCACCCACAGGTCGCCCAGGTTGTCGAATGCAATCCCCTTGGGCGTATTCAGCCCAATCCCCGTCACTGGCACGCCCGTGCCGTAGGCGCCGCTCGCCAGTTCCGTCAGCGAGCTGTTGCCCGCATTCGCAAACCAGACGTTCGCCGAGCCATCCACCGCCACGCCCGCCGGCGAGTTCAAGCCCACACCCGTGTACGGCCCACCCGCCGTCCCCACGGTCAGCGCGCCCCCGGCAATCGCCGAGTTCAACTCCACCGCCGAGTTGTTGCCCTTGTTCGCTACCCACGCGTTGTTACCTGCATCGATCGCCAGCGCCACCGCGCCGTTCACCCCGCCCGAGGCCGCATACGGGCTGTTCGAAGCCGGCACACCCACGGCATTCAGCACGCTCACGCTGGAGCTCGCGCCGCCGTTGCCGAAATTAGGCACCCACACATTGCCCGAGCCATCCAGCGCCACACCCGCCGGTACCGTACCGCCCCCGGCATACCCCACCGTCAGCGTCCAGTCGTTCACCGAGCTCACCGTCGGCTGGAAGGGTGCCGCCGGCGTCTCCACGTTCAGCAGCGCAGTCGCATTCGTGCCAGGACTCCGTGCAATCGCGAGCGCCGCGCCCACCGTCGTCGTTGGAACCACACCGCCGATCGGCGCCACCGTCGAGAACAAGCTTGAACAGGGCGGCGAGCTCGGCCCCGCCGAGTTGACGCACGGCGCCAGGATGTCCGCCAGCGTGTTCACCTTCTGCAGCGGTGCCACTCCGTTGCCGCCCGGCGTCTGCGCACGGGCCGCGCCGGTCGCCGTATTCACCAGGTTGTTCACGGTCGCAAATGCGTTCAGCAGTCCCGTCGTGCTCGAAGCAAAGGACCCGACCTTGCCGTCGATGCCCATGAACTGCGACAGCGCCCACACCGAAGCGACCGTCGTCACTTCATTGATCGAGATATAGCTTGAAGGCGTCAGATTCCCGCAGCGGCCCAGCGCCGCCATCATCGCCAACGCGGAGTTACTTGTCCCCGAAGACAGCCCCGGGTTTCCGCCCGTCGCCGTCACATACACCAGCGTGTCCGCGCCATTGGCCGCATTCGCGCAGCTATACGCGCCAGTCAGCACAAAGGAGCCGCCGCCATCGGTCAGCACGCTATTGCCCAGCGGCGTCGCGCCCAGCCCATAGCCCGTGGTGCCCACCTGCCAAATCTGCACCGTCGACCCGGACACCGGCTGCTGCCCGCCATGCACGATGCCGTTCTTCCCGGCCGCGCTCGGCACATCCTTGATCGTGGCCGTCGTGTTGGCGGTGGAGCTCAACTGGCTTTCATTGGTAACCTTCACGGTTACCGCATACTGCCCCGCCGCCGCATAGCTATGGCTGGTCTGAACACCGGTTCCGATCGCTCCGTCCCCGAAGCTCCACAGGTACGTCAGCTTCCCGTTCAGGGGATCGTGCGAAGCCTCGGCGGTCATCGGCACTGCGTTGCTGGTGAACGCCGCGTAGGGTCCGCCCGCGCTTGCCACCGGCGCATTCGACCCCGTAACGCCGCACCCAGCCAGCATTGCAGCCGTTAGCCCAGCCAGGCACACGCCCAGCACACGCCCAGCGCTTGTTCGGACACCACCAGCCAGCCCGGTTGGAACGGCAAACCTCATTCAGGCTCCCCAAAGCAAAAAGCGAAATCCAACAACACAAACCCTTACAGCGCGAAGAGTCCAACCTGCCGGACTCGAAAATCTCTGGAAGAGGCATGTGGCCCAGCCACCCTGCCTACTTCCATACGCGCAATCGCCGCGTGACTCCCCTCACCCTCGGGCAAAGAAATCTCGCGTGATGTTTGGGTTCGTGAGAAGCCTAGCCCCGCGGCGGTGCAACCGAAAGCGGCAACACACGGCAACACGCGGCATGTGACGGCACACTCTAGTGAAATCACCACCTCCCCGGTGAGGGGAACCTATAGTGGAATTCGCGAATACAGATATGGGGCTCCATCCCACCCTTTCCCGAGCGGCCAGCAAGGCCGCCAGCATAGCGCTCGCCGCCTTCCTCGCCGGGCCGCTCGCCGGTCTGCGCCTGTCCACGCCCGCCCATTCCCAGACTCCAGCCGGCCCAACCGTACACGCCTCGCACTACGACCTCCCCTTCGGCCCCGGCCCCTACCTCCCCAGCCAGGCCTCGAGCGACTTCCTCCAGTTCCTCAAGCCGCAGGAGATCCCCTCCGCCGAGTACTGCGCCCATTGCCATTCCGAGGTCCACAAGGAGTGGCGGCAGTCCGCGCACGCCAACTCCTTCCGCACCCCCTGGTATCGCAAGAACGTCGACGAGCTGGGCGCCCTCAAGGGCGTCCCCTTCACTCGCCACTGCGAAAGCTGCCATAACCCCACAGCCCTGTTTACCGGCGCCCTCACCACCGCAAGCACCGTCGCACGCCCTCACGATGAAGACGGCGTCACCTGCATGGTTTGCCATTCCATCCAAAAAGTGACCGACACCGCAGGCACCGGAAGTTACGTAATGGGGACGCCAGCAGTAATGCTCGACGACCACGGCCGTGCAGTTTCTGGATTACCCACCGACGCGGAGATTCTCAAACATCTCGACTGGCACAGCGCCGCCGTCATGCGTCCGCTCTACAAGCAGCCCGAGTTCTGCGCCGCCTGCCACAAGGCCGCCATGCCGCAGATGCTCAACGGCTACAAGTGGGTCCGCACCTTCACCACCTTCGACGAGTGGCAGCAGTCCTCCTGGTCCCGCGAAACCCCGCTCCCCTTCTACGAGAAGCCCGCCGCCAGCACCTGCCAGACATGCCACATGCCGGCAGTCTCCTCCCGCGACCCCGCCGCCGTCGCCGGCAACGTTGCCTCCCATCGCTGGCTCGGCGCCAACACCGCCATCCCCACCCAGTACGGCTACACCGAGCAGCTCCAAAAGATCATCGACTTCCTCAAAGCCGACCAGCTCCAGGTCGACATCTTCGGCCTCACCGTCGAGCACTCGAAAGCAGTGCCCGGCACTGCCCCGACCCCCACGACACTCATCGCCCCCCTCGGATCGCAGACCCGCACCTTCAACGTCCTTCCCGGCGACTGGGTCCGCGTCGACGTCGTCGTCCGCAACAAGGGCATCGGCCACGCCCTTGTCCCCGAGCTCCGCGATTTCTACGAGAGCTGGGTCGACTTCCAGGCCACCGCCGACACCGGCGTCCCCGTCTACCGCTCTGGCGCCGTCGGCCCCGACCACCGCCTCGATCCCGACGCCCGCTCCTACGTCTCGCGCATCATCTCGCAGCAAGGGCAAGCCCTCGACCACCACGAGATGTGGAAGCTCTACATCAAGCCCTACGACGCCACCGTGCTTCCCGGCCGGTCCGATGTCATCCGCTACCGCTTCCGCGTCCCTGCCGGCGTTTCCACCATCGATCTCTCCGCCGCTGTCCACTATCGCCGCTTCAACCGCGTCTTCACCGACTGGGTCTTCGGCGACACGCCCTCCAGCTCCGACCGCTTCCCGACTGTCACTCTCGCAACTGGCAGCTATCAGCTTCATGTCGGCCTCAACACCCCGCAACCCGAGCCCTCGCTAGCCGCCGAGCTCAAGCCCCCCACGGCCGAATGGATGCGCTGGAACAACTACGGCATCGGCATGCTCGACCGCCAGCAGTACGCCGAAGCCTGTGACGCCTTCCAGCACGTCGTCGCGCTCGATCCGAAGTACGAGCGCGGCTACGTCAACGTCGCCATCGCCGAGTACTCCCGCGGCCGCTTCACAGAGTCCCTCGCCTGGCTCGACCGCGCTCTCGCCATGAAGCCCGGCGACCCACGCGCCCTGTACTACAAGGGCCTCAACTTCCGCTGGCAGGTCCGCTACAACGACGCTGTCGCCGCCCTCGAGCCCGTCGCCGCCGCCTTCCCACGCTTCCGCCAAGTCCACCAGGAGCTCGGCTACATCTACATGACGCAGCACCAGTACGCCCGCTCCCGCGCCGAGTACGAGCAGGTCCTCGCCATCGACCCCGACGACCAGCTCGCCCACCGCTGGCTCGGCGGCGTCCTCCAGGCCCTGGGCGACACCACCGGCGCTGCCCGCGAAGCCAAACGCGCCTCGCAGACCGCCAACGACCCCGCCGCCGGCTTCATAGCCCAGCGCTTCTGGCGCGAGCACCTCGACCTCGCCAGCAAAGCCATGCCCCACCACACCTACTCCGAAGGCAATAAGGCCGACGACGCCGACGTCCAGCGAGTCCTCAACCTCCAGAACCCACCCAGCTACATCTGGATCGAAAACTAATCGGAATTTCCCGGATCAACGAGCTTTCTTTGAAAGATAACCGGGCTTCTTTAGAACAGCGTCATCCTGAGCGCAGCGAAGGATCCCTGTATTCCGTCCGCGTCTGCACAAGTCTCCCAGGACAGCCACAAACCTCACCCCGTCTAAGCTCCAAACCTCAAAGCTCTGAGATCGTCCCCATCCTCAAACTGGCAACGCAAAATTCCGAACTGAAAACTCGGAAGATCTCCTTCCCAGGGAGCCGCGAACGCGAGTAGGCCCGCTCACCGGAGCGGGCCTGCTCGCATTGCACGTACTACGTCCGACGTACAACTAAGCGTTATACGTCGAGCTCGAGACCCTTCCACCACGTCCAGTCCAGTTCGTATGGAAGAACTCACCCCGAGGCTTATCCACGCGCTCGTAAGTATGCGCGCCGAAGAAATCACGCTGAGCTTGTAGCAAGTTAGCTGGCAAATTGGCCGTGCGGTAGCCATCGAAGAACGCCAGCGCCGTCGAGAATGCGGGCGTCGGTATCCCCATCTCGATCGCCGCCACCAGCGCCTTCCGCCAGCTGTCCTGATACTTGTTCAGCACGCCAAAGAAGAAGTCATCCAGCAGCAGGTTTTCGAGCTTGGGGTTCTTGTCATACGCGTCCTTGATCTTGCCCAGGAACGCCGACCGGATTATGCAGCCGCCGCGCCACATCAGCGCCACGCCGCCCATGTTCAGGTTCCAGCCCTGCTCCTTGGCCGCCTCGCGCAGCAGCATATAACCCTGCGCATAGCTGATCAGCTTGGAGCAGAACAGCGCCCGCCGCACGTTCTCGATGAACTCCGCTTTGTCGCCGCTGAACTTGCCTTGCTGCGGTCCTTGCAGAATCTTGCTGGCCTCCACGCGCTCGTCCTTGATCGCCGACAGGCAGCGCGCAAACACGCTTTCCCCGATCAGCGTAACCGGCATACCCAGGTCCAGCGCCGAGATCGCCGTCCACTTGCCCGTGCCCTTCTGCCCGGCCGTATCCAGGATCTTCTCCAGCAGCGGGCTGCCGTCCTCATCCTTCTTCGCAAAGATCGTCGCCGAAATTTCGATCAGGAAGCTGTCCAGCTCGCCCTTGTTCCACTCCGTAAACGTCTCGGCGAACTCATCCGCGCTCAGCCCGATGCCATCGCGCAGCAGCTGGTACGCCTCGCAGATCAACTGCATGTCTCCGTACTCGATCCCGTTGTGCACCATCTTCACGTAGTGCCCCGCGCCGCCTTCGCCCACCCAGTCGCAGCACGGCGTGCCGTCTTCCACCTTGGCCGCGATGCCCTGAAAAATCGGCTTCACGCTCGGCCACGCCGCCGGATCGCCGCCTGGCATGATCGAAGGCCCGAACCGCGCGCCTTCCTCGCCGCCCGAAACGCCGGTCCCGATGTAGTGGATGCCCTTCGCTCCCAGTTCCTTGGTCCGCCGCTCGGAGTCCGTAAACAGCGAGTTGCCGCCATCGATGATGATGTCGTCCTTGCTCAGGAACGGCACGATCGTTTCGATCGTCTGGTCCACCACCGCCCCGGCCTTCACCATGATCATCACGCGCTTCGGGCTCTTCAGCTTCGAGCACATCTCCTCGATCGAGTGAGACCCCTCCACCTGCGTTCCCTTCGCCTCATCCGCCAGGAAGTCGTCCACCTTGCTCGTCGTCCGGTTGAACACGCATACCTTGAACCCGTGGTCGTTCATGTTCAACACCAGGTTCTGCCCCATCACCGCCAGCCCGATCAGGCCGATATCGCAGTTCGCTTCCGCCATCGCCAATACTCTCCTTCGCCGCCGCTCCTCATGAAACGCGGCTTTCCTCAAGTGTGCTTTCGTTTCTCGGCAGTGCCCTTGAACGCCTCGGACTGGGCTCTGTTTCGTTAAGGGCACGGCTTCAGCCGTGCCGAAGAATCTGGAACATCCACACGGCTTTAGCCGCTCGGGTTTTCCTGCTGACGGATACAAGACTCCACGAAGTATCGCAGAAAGCGCAGACCTCTCACCGAACCTGACAGTCAGCTCTCCGCGAAACTCTCCCGCCGCCGCTGCAATTCGACCACCCTATCGCGTAGCGCCAACGCCTGTAAAGCTCCGCCGCCCACCACGCCTCGCGCCCTGTCCACGCGATACACTCACCTCCATGTATCCGCCGCGTCCCCGCCGTCCCGTTGGCATCGTGCTGTCCGCCATGGCGCTCGGCCTGGCCGCCCTTGTACTCGTCCTCCTTGCCTTTGCCGGTATCGGCACCGCTCTCCTGGGCTCGCACGGCGGAACAGCGAGCGGCACACCCTCCCCCGTCACTCCCGCCGTGGCCGCCGGCGTCATGCTCGTGTTCGCTCTCCTCTACGGCGGACTCGCCGCCTGGGCCATCGCCACCCTGGTGGGCCTGCTTCGCATGCGTCCCTGGGCGCGAATCTCCACGATGGTGATCGCCGGCGGTCTCGCGCTCCTCGGCCTGTTCTCCGTCGTCGGTCTCAAAGGCGTCCAATCCGCGTTCGCTTCCGGCTCGTTCCCGATGCCCCCGAACGCCAGCCCGGACCTGCTCCACAAAATGTTCACGGTCATGGAGGCGATGTCGCTGGTCCTCGCTGCGCTCAGCATCGGCTGGTTCATCTACCTCGCTCTGCGCCGCACGCGCGAAGCCTTCACGCAGGCCCACGCCCATCGGCAAGCCCAGCAGTTCCCCCACGGGATGCCGTACCCACCCGCTCCCGGCTACCCACCCTACGTGGTCCCAGGCGCATCTCCTGCCTGGACTCCGCCCCGGCAGCCGCCCGCTCCCAACCCCCTCACCGATTTCACGGTCGCCCGCCCACTCGCGCCGCCGCCCGCCGAGCCCATCCCTCCCACTGATCTTTCCGACACTCCCGCCGACGCATCCGCCTACCCGCAGCCCTACACAGCTCCCTACGCCGCACCCGCCTACTGGCCGCAGCAGGCGCCGCCCTGGCCGGTCGCCCCGCCCGCCGCTCCCGGCCGGCCCGTCAGCGTCACCGTGATCGCCGTTTTTTCGCTGATCAGCGCGTTCTTCTCCCTGTTCGGCCTCATCTCTCCGTTTCCCACCTTTCTCTTCGGATTCATGGTTGGTGGCTGGCCCTTGCATCTTTACAGCCTGGTCTGGTCCGCGGCCATGGCCATCGCCGGTCTGGGAATGCTCCGCCTCCAGCGGCCCGCCTGGCTGCTGTCCTTCGTCCTGCTCGGCATCAGTTCGCTCAACTGCCTTACGTTTCTTCTGCCCGGCCCGCGCGCCCGCTACGTCGCCTACATGGCCGCTATGCAGCAGCGGACCACCTTCGGCATGCCGCAGCCCGCGCTGCCCGCCAGCTTCCTCACGATGACCCTCGCCTTCGGCATGTTCTTCGGCGTTGCCCTGATCGTCACCGCCGCCATCCTGCTCTGGCGAGCCCGCGGGGCCTTCGCCCCACCCACACCCACGCCCGAGCTACCAAACGAACCTACCGTCGAGTAGCCGTCGCAAGCCGGAACAACCAGAGGAGTTGTCCTCAAGGTGTAGCTCTCAGCTTGAGAGGAGTTGTCCTCCAGGTGTAGCTATCAACTTGAGAGGTGTCATCCTGAGCGCAGCGAAGGATCCCCATATTTCGCCTGAAGGGCCGCTGCACCTCCAGGAAAACAGTTACAGAGCGTGTCGCGAAGGTGGACAACAGATCCCTTTCCTTCGTTATCATTCCGCAGCGAAGCGGAGGATCTGCATTCCAGACCCTCCACGCTCCCTCACACCCAAAGCACCGGCTGCCGAACCGGAAAGTTCCTGATCCCCTCCGCCGAACTCGGGTCCGCCGGCAGCTTTTTCCAAAGCTCCAGCCAGGAAGCCTCTTCATACGCCAAGCCGGCGAACAGCAGCGAAGGCTGCCGC
Organism: uncultured Acidobacteriaceae bacterium; assembly: GCA_964236875.1. Lineage (GTDB taxonomy): Bacteria > Acidobacteriota > Terriglobia > Terriglobales > Acidobacteriaceae > Granulicella. The sequence goes on from CAXSHQ010000177.1 coordinate 8,497, forward strand.
ACCGGCGACTCCTCGAAGTGCTCCACATCCGGCCTTAGCGGCCACTTGCTCTTGTCTGCGATGAACGGCGCCATGTACGCCACCGCTTTGCGCAGCCCGCGCCCATCCGGCAGCGCAAACGCGAACAGATCGTCACCCGGCACGCTCAGGATCTGCGCCACCGTAGCCAGCACATCCAGGTCGAACAGCGCGTAGCTGTAAGGCTTGGTCCGCGCCAACTCCAGCGGCAGGCTCCCATCCGCCGCCACCTGGTCCGGGATCAGCTTCGCCTTGAACAACTCGCGGCAGTTCGCCATCACCTCGCCACTGCCCGTGAAGCGCCCAAACTCCGCCGCCTGCATCACCCAGCAGGAGCCGTGATTATTCTTTTCCGCGCGCTCGTCCTGCCCGTTCTTGCTGTTCAGCATCCAGTGCAGGTAATCCGCAAACCAGCCCTGCAGCGCCACGTAATCCGCCGTGCTCATCCCACCCGACAGCGGCAGAAAGCTCGCCGCCCGCGCCACTTCCACGAGATGCACGGTATCGATGATGCCAATCCCCCGCCCCTTGTTCACGCCAAAGATCGCCTGCGCATACTGCAGATTCGGCGTCATCCGAGTTTCCGGCGCAACGAACCACGCGCGCAGATGCTCCGCCGCCTTGGCCGCATACTTGCGCTTCTTCGTGAGCTTCCACGCCGCCATCAGCGCAGGCGCCTGCAGGCTCAGCCGCACCATCGCCTCGCGGTGCGCGTTGAAATTCTCCGGGTTCGTAAACCCATCGCGCCGGATGTAAGCACCGCCCGGGTTCTTCGGGTCCGGCCACCAGTAGTCGCCTTCGGAGTAGAAGTCATGCAACCCACCCGGCGATCGCGGTGACCGCGACGCCGTCACCGTTACCGGCTTCTCACCCAGGTATCGGTCCGCCGCAGCCAGCACCCGCGCGCGATCTACGGCTGCCACATCCACCGCTGCGCGCTTCTGCGAAGACGACGCC
>CAXSHQ010000178.1:0-243 GCA_964236875.1 uncultured Acidobacteriaceae bacterium
CCTCCGCGAAGTTGAGGTTGACGGCCGTATCGAGCGTGGGTGGGAGAACCAGGGCGGCGAGGAAGAAGAGGAACGTGAAGCGGCGCATCCGCGGCGAGAGGGCGTGACGCCAGGCCAGCGCGAACGCGACCAGCACGGGGAGGAGGAACAGCAGCGTTTTGAACAGGGCGGCCGGGAGGCCGTGATCGGCGAAGAGCAGGTACAGCGCGGCGAGGGTGAGGGGCGCGAGCGGCATGCGCTCCG
>CAXSHQ010000178.1:253-4970 GCA_964236875.1 uncultured Acidobacteriaceae bacterium
TGTGGTGCTGTCGTCCGGGCCGTAGCAGACGGCCAGACCTCTGCCATCGACGAGGCTACGGGCGGTGGGCCCGAGCTTGTTGGCGGTTTCCAGGAGGTCGGGCTGGTGACGCGCCTGCAGGAGCACCGTGGCTGCAAGGCAAAGCACCGTGGCGAGCAGGCCGAAGCACAGCACACCGTGGCGTTCGAAGAGGTTGCGCAGCTTCAGCATGATGCAGTTGGAACGATGGTAGCTGAGGCGCCCCTGTGAGCACGGCGAATGACAAAAGCGTCGTGGACTCCACGACGCTCTCACCGAATATGCGAGTTCTGATCGAACAGGATCTTGAGCTTACCGCCACTCACGGACAGAAAGGCACAGCCCTGAAGAGGTTACCTTCTTCGTAGAGCTGAGCCGCGGAGCGTCCAGAGCTCAACGAAGCCGCGGCAGAATTTGGGGTTTATAGCGGTCCGTTAGACCGTCTCTAGGAGCGAGTGCAATCGGCGTAATGCATCTCGCCATCGGCGCCGAGGTGGGGACGGAATGCCGTCTCGCGGACATCGAGCTGACGAATCTCCGGCTCAATCCACTCCAGCCGTTCGACATGGGAATTCTCAAGGCAAAACAGTTCTTTCAATGGATCCTCCAAAGGTGGGGACAGCGTAACTCGTGTCTCCAATATAACGCACCGTGTCTTTTACATAAGCCGCAGTAACAGAAATGATATCAATGCGAAGCAGATACAGCGGCCTTCGACCCGGCGGATACGTTTATGAAAAAGTGGGGGACAACAGCATTATGAGGCCGGTGTGCGGCCCATCAGACGCTCTGCAGAACGCATTGGCAGTCGACCAATCTGCTGGCGGGCTTTCTCGGCGGAGCTGGCGCTCTGCTAGCACAGGGAAAATGGCGAGATGTCGTGGAACTCACGACGCTTCGCCGGATGCGCAACTTGGGATCGAATCGGAGGCTGAGAGTGACCGTCGCATCGCTGCTAGAAGCGGCAAGGTATCGGAATGTCACCTTCCCGGCGAGCACACATAGAGGGAAACATCCACGAACTCAGCTAAAATCCTGCCAGGCGGATTTCTGCTTGGGACAGTTGGAGCGTGTCTACGAGCGGGTGCAGTCCGCGTAGTGGGTCTCGCCGTCGGCACCGAGGTGGGGACGGAACGCCGTCTCGCGGACATCCAGTTGACGGATCTCCGGTTCAATCCACTCAAGCCGTTCGACACAGCTCATCTCAACAGCATTTCGTTCCGTCATACATCCTCCAGGGCGCTGGCTTAGTGTAACCCATTTGTTTGGAACAATCTAGCGTAACTTTTCCACTAATACTTAGTAACCGGGTACTACATCAAAGGCGAAGCAGATGCGGTGACCTTCGCCCCCGTGGGGATACGTTTTGTGGAAGGAGTGGGAAGGGAACAGCATCATGAGCCCGGTGTGCGGGCGCACCAGACGCTCTCCGTAGCCCGCTGCGGCTTCGTTGCCGGCAATTTCTTCCGAGATGCCGAAAGCCAGGCAGCCCCCGGGGCCGATGCCCTGCGAGATGTGGTCCTGCACGTGGATGTAGTAGACCCCGCTCATCCAGCCGTTCTGGTGGACGTGCCAGGTTTCATAGCCTTCGCCCTGCGTGACCACGCACCAGTTGCGCAAGATGGCCTGTGCGGGGCAGGCGCGCGCCAGCGGGTGGCCATCCGTGGAGGGTAGCGCGTCGACGTAGGTGAGGATCTCGCGGCGAATGAGCTGTTGGAGCTGTGGAAAAGCGCGGGAGCGATGCAGGAGGGGCTCGTCGACGCGCCATGTTTTGGCGGACGCGGTGCCGTAGCGCCCATAGCGCATGTCGGGGTGGTTCAGGATCTCCGTGGTGAGGGCTTCGTTGAATGTCTCCAGGGAAGACCAACCCTCGGGGGGCGCGGGCGTGGTGCTGAGGAGGAACTCGTCCAGGGCTCCCGCCTGGCGGGCTTCCGCAAAGCGTCCCAGGCGAGCAAGGCAGAGCGGCACGGAGCCGAGCACGCGGGCGTGGAGAACGCCGCGATCGATCATCCGGTAGGCGAGGCGGAGGTAAAGGCGGGAGAGCCGCTTGTAGGCATCCTTGTCGGCGGGAGACTCCTCGAGTGCCTGCTCCAGCAGGCGTCGGGAGGTGTCGAAATCGGAAAAGCGGGTGTAGGTCTTGGCTAGATCGGCGAGGGCGGCGGCTCGAAGCTCCGGGGTTGGGGCGGCCTGCACGGCGCGCTCGGCCGCGCTGCGCGCTGCGAGGTTGCCGGCTTCGGTTTCAAAACCGATGTGGGCTCCGTAGAGGAGCTTGAAGCGGCGGTAGTTTTCAAAGGGGCCTGCTTCGTCGTAGACGGAGCCGTTTTCTTCCAGCAGGGCAATGGCTTCGTTGAATCGGTCAAGGCCGACCAGCATGGAAGCCACGCGGAACAGAAGTACGGGAGAACGCCGGTTGCGCTCGAAGGCGGCTTGCGCCATCTTCAGCTCTTCGCCGGCCGCGAGCATCTTGGGCGGCGGGATCTGGAGGTCGAGGCGCGGTGGAGCTTGCGACGACACAGGCATGGCTTCCAGAACCGGCTGCATACGAAACGAGTGTACTGGACGAGAGGACGGAGGCGCCTACAACCTTTTGGAGCGTCGGCATCGGGACGGTGTGCGGTAGCATTAAGGGATGCTCGACCTGGATGTCTGCGCCGCTGAGGATGTTCTTTTGCGCAGGCGCACCCTCCGCAAAGAACTGACGGCAAGGCCTGACCTGCGGGACATACGGGTGGCGGTGCTGAGTGGGTCCACGACGGAGCAATTTGTCGCCGTGCTGGAGCTGCTGCTGCTGCATAGCGGCTTTCGGCCGACTTTCTTTCAGGGCAGCTACGGGCGCTTCTATGAGGAAGCGGTGCACGACACGGCGGCTTCGGCGGCGTTTGCGCCGGACTTGGTGTACCTGCACACGTCCAGCCGGAACCTTCGCGGGCGGCCGCCAGTGGATTGCACCGAAGACCAGCTGGCTGGGTATGTGGACGCGGAGCTGGGCTGGTGGCGCGAGATCTGGGACGGGCTGGAAAGCAGCGTCAGCGGAACGGTGATCCAGAACAACTTCGAGCTGCCGCCGGCGATGGTGCTGGGGAACCTTGCCGCCAGCGCGGCAGGAGGGAACGGCCGCTTCACGACCCTGCTGAACGCGCGGCTGGCGGAAGAAGCGGCGCGGCGGCCGAGGTTGCTGCTGCAGGATGCGCATGGTGTTTCGGCGCGTGTGGGACTGAAGCGCTGGTATGACATCGAGCGGTTCTTCAGTTACAAGATCGTGCTGACGCCGGAGGCGCAACTGGAGCTGGCGCGCTCGCTGGCGGCGATGGTGCGGGCGATCTACGGACGTAGCCGCAAGGTGCTGGTGCTGGACCTGGACAACACGTTGTGGGGCGGCGTGATCGGCGACGACGGGCTGGACGGGATCGTACTGGGGCGCGAGACCGCGCAGGCGGAGGCGTACACGGCTTTCCAGGAGTACTGCCTGGCGTTGCGCGCCCGCGGCGTGGTGCTGGCGGTGTGCTCCAAGAACGACGATGCGGTGGCGCGGAGCGGGTTCACGCATCCGGATGCGGTGTTGAAGCTGGAGGACATCGCGTGCTTCAAGGCGAACTGGTCACCGAAGCACGAGAACCTCGAAGCGATTGCGCGGGAGCTGAACCTGGGAATAGACAGCTTCGTGTTCGTCGATGACAACCCGGCGGAGCGGGCCATTGTGCGCGCGCAACTGCCCATGGTGGCTGTGCCGGAAGTAGGGACGGTTGTGTCGCAATATCCCTTCGTGCTGGAGCAGGCACGGTACTTTGAGCCTGTGAGCCTGGTGCGCGAGGACTTTGCGCGGGCGTCGCAGTATGCGGCCAATGTGGAGCGTTCGGGGCAGGCGGCGAAGTTCGCGGATTATGGCGAGTACCTGGACTCGCTGGAGATGCAGGCGGAGATCGCGGAGTTTCAGCCGGTGTACCTGGAGCGGATTGCGCAGCTCACGAACAAGACCAACCAGTTCAACCTGACGACGCGGCGCTACACGCTGCCGGAGATAGCGGCGGTCGCGAGAGATTCGAACCGCATTGCGCTGTATGGCCGGTTGACGGACCGCTTCGGCGACAACGGCCTGGTGTCGGTGGTGGTGGGGCGGCAGGACGGGGCCACCGTGGAGATCGAGCTTTGGCTGATGAGTTGCCGCGTGCTGCGCCGGGATATGGAGATCGCGATGCTGGATGCGCTGGCGGAACGCGCGGTCGCGCGCGGAGCCCGGCGGCTGGTGGGTTCTTATCTTCCTTCGGCGAAGAACTCCATGGTCGCCGACCTTTACTCCACTTTCGGCTTTCAGCAAGTCGCTGCTCCTCCGGAGATGCCTGAGGGCGCGACGATGTGGGAACTGACACTCGCCGGCTACCGGCGGCGCACTACACATATCAACGTTCTGGAACTCGTCCATGCCTGAGCTGCCTGAAGTCACGCCCGATGCCATCCTCGCTCAACTGCAACCCATCTTTCGGGAAGCGCTCAACCAGCCGGAGCTTACGGTGACACCGAGCTCGAGCGCGTTCAACACGCCGAACTGGGATTCGCTGGCGCACATCGACCTGATTGAGATGGTGGAGATGCACTTCAAGGTGAAATTCGCGCTGGGCGAGCTGCATGAAATGAAGAACGTGGCCGATCTGGTGGAGCTTATCGTGGAGAAGAAGGAAGAGTAGCGCGCGCGCGTTTTCTA
>CAXSHQ010000178.1:5041-9463 GCA_964236875.1 uncultured Acidobacteriaceae bacterium
GCGTGCCGGCGATGACGATCCTGGCCTTACGGAAGCGCGGGTCGACCGATTCGACCTGGAAGTGGAGGCCGGTGGACTCCTCGTTCGCGGCGGTTGCAGTCAGGTGGAGGTCGTAGCGCACGGACATGGAGTAAAGGCCGGGAGCTTCCATGCCGATGATGTAGGAGCACGTAGCAAGTTCCGCAATGGCAGAAGCGCCGAAGGATTGGGTGAGCGCTGGATACTGGCTCGCCGCTTCGAGTGACGACGAGGTTGCTGCGACTCCTGCGTGTGCGTGGAGCTGTTCCAACGTGAGATCGTGCGGTTGCGTGCGACGTGGCGACGGAGCGGTGGGCGAGTGCGCGGGCGATGCGGGTTGGCGCTCGCCGACGAAGAGCTCGAGGGTGGCTACCGGCGCCTCGTTCACGAGCAGATGGAAGGTGTGCAGGCCATTGCGGGTGTGCTCTGTAGAGCGAAGCGTGAGCTCGTCTTCCAGGTAAACCCATTTGAGAAACCGGGCGCGGATGCGGGCCAGATCGGCTGGCAGCTGGTGCGCTGTTGCGAGGGACTCAAGCGCCCAGAGCACCATGTCCATGCCGTAGGCGAGGAGCGCGCCCGCCTCCATGAGGCGGGCAGCGGCGGGGTCGGCGTGGATGGGATTGAGATCGCCGGAGAAGCGGCCGAAGCGTTGGTGGGATTGCTCGGTAACGCGGGTCTGTGCGAGTGTGGGCGCTGCAGGCAAAGAACGTTCTCTTCCGGTGTCTGATGTTGCTCTCACGAGTTTACAGGCGCCTGTGGAGGACCGGCTTCGAGCCCGGGCAGGATGTATTCTAGAACAGGCTCCGCCAAGGGGGACAAGACCCGCAGGGATCATGAGACCTGCCGTGTTCGAGAGGGTTCGTGCTTTTCAACTCGTTCGGTTTTGTTCTGGTGTTTCTGCCCCTTGTGCTGGTGCTGGTGATTGGGGTCAAGCGCGTGTGGGGCGCGCGGGCGGCGCAGATTGTGGTGCTGGCCGCGTCGGTGGTTTTCTATGCGTGGTTTCGGCCGGGCAATCTCTTTCACCTGGGCGCCTCGATTGTGGCGAACTGGTTTGTGGCGCGCAGGATTGCGGCGGCGGAAGGCGATACTCGCAAGCACTGGCTGCAAGTGGGGCTGGTCGCGAACATCGCGTACCTGTGCACGTTCAAGTATGTGAACTTCCTGCTGGGAACGCTGCCGCTCGCGCATGGGCATGAGCACCTGATCCCGGACTTCGAGTTCCCGCTGGGGATCAGCTTCTTCACGTTGACGCAGGTGATGTACCTGGTGGACTGCTATGAAAAGCTGGTCCCGCCCAGCACGCTGTTCGACCATGCGACGTTTGTTTCGTTCTTCCCGTATGTGATCTCGGGGCCGCTGGCGAAGGCCAAACGCATCAAGAAGCAGTTCCGCAGCTTTGGCGGCGATGACGGCACGCGGACGGCGATGCTGGCACGTGGCTTGTTCCTGTTTTCGCTGGGGCTGTTCAAGAAAACAGTATGCGCGCAGGCGTTCGCGCAGCTGGCGGACTACGGGTACAACACGGCGCAGCATCGGTCGATGCTGGAAGCGGCGGCCTTCACGGGAGCCTACACGCTGCAGATTTACTTCGACTTCAGCGGCTACTCGGATATGGCGATCGGGACTGCGGAGATGCTGGGGATCCAGATACCGCCGAACTTCGACGCGCCGCTGCGTTCGCTCTCGATCATCGAATTCTGGCAGCGCTGGCACATCTCGCTTTCAAGCTTCATCACGACGTATCTGTACACACCGATCCTGCGGGCGTTTGGGAAAGCCTCGCTGGCAAAAGCCATGCTTTCGACGCTGCTGGCGATGACCATTGCCGGGCTGTGGCATGGGCCATCGTGGACGTTTGTGGTGTTCGGCGTTCTGCATGGCGTGGCGCTGGCGCTGAACTCGTTCTGGCGGAAGAAGGTACCGTTCAAGCTGTCGAAGGCGCTCTCCTGGGTGCTGCTGCTTTGCTTTGTGGATGCGGCGTTCATCTTCTTCCGCTCGCCGAACATGCACGTGGCGATGAGCATGCTGCACGATCTGTTTTCGTGGCACCATCCGCTGCGGACGGAGAACCTGCGAGAGATGCGGGCGAACTTCAGCTGGCCGATCTTCGGGCCGCCGGTGGCGATTGGCGTGCTGGCGGCGTTCCTGGGCAAGAGCTCCGAGGAACGTGGGCGGGAGTTTCAGCCGCGGTGGCAAACGGCTCTTCTATGCGGAGGCGCCCTGGCGGTCGCGGCCGTGTTCATGAACTCGCAGATCACCGCGTCGTTCATCTACTTCAAGTTTTAAGCTGGTTGCGAGAGGAGAGCGGTGAAGGCTGGCACTTGGATTGGCGGGACGCTGGGTTGCTTTGCGCTGCTGTGTGCGCTGGTGCTCGGCTCGTCGTATGCGCTGGACATCTTCGGCATCTTTCACGATCCGACGGGCAAGCAGTTGCGCGTGGAACACAACGAGCGCACGGCCAAGTTCTTCCTGAACGAGCGGTATGTGCCGGCCAATTTCGATGCACTGCTGGTGGGCGGATCGAGTACATCGAACTGGCGGATGAGCGCGCTGGATTTTGCGCACTTCTACAACGAGTCGCTGTTTGGCAGTAACACGGTGGAAGAGAAGCGGCTGGTGGATGAGGCGCTGCGCCGCGGGCGTTTTCGCTATGCGATTTGCGTGATCACGCCCTACATGCTGGCGACCCATGAGTTCAATGAGGGGAGCGGGGTTCCGCCGCGGCGCGAGGCGCTGGGTTCGGTGAACCTGCTGCGGGAAGAGTTCTACGGCTTCTCCCGCAAGCTGCGCGGTAGACCGGCGCTGTTCTCGCCGGACGGCGGCCAGGTGATGCCTCCGAGCAAGGGTGAGGTTGATCCGTACCTGACTTACACGTTTGCGTACGATCCGATTGCGCTGGAGGCGTTCCGGCAGATGCTGGACGAGCTGCGGGCGCGGGGCACGCGGGTCATTTTTGTGGAGACGCCGGTGTTCGAGCCGGTGTACCAGCGGCATAAGGCGCAGTTCGACCGCTTCTATGCGACGTTTCCGCTGCGGCACGCGGATGAAGCGCTGATCGACTTCAACGCGCCGGAGTATGCGGCGTTCCGGAGCGAGCGGGGGCGGTGGGTCGATCCGCCGCATTTGAATGGGGAGTCGGCGGAGCAGGTGAGCGTGGAGATGAATCGGGCGATCCACGCGGCGGTGCCCGGGTTGGTGGCGGGGCGATGAACCGCTGGTCGAGAGCGGTTCTCCCGCAGCTGTAGCATCCTCGCTAGTCTGAAATACAGGGTCTCTCCACTTCGGCCGCAGAAGCGCGGCCTCCGGTCGAGATGACAAGCTTCGTAGTTCTGAGAGAAACGCTCTAAACCTGCAAGCTGAGTAGAACCGCCGTCACGACCTGGCCGGCGCAAGCTTCGACGGAGAGATCGGCTGTGCGGCTGTGGACTTCGGGGTGCAGCGGGGGCTCGTAGGGGTCGTCGAGGCCGCTGAGATGGTGGATCTCGCCGGCGTGGTAGCGGCGATAGAGGCCTACCGGGTCGCGCTGCTCGCAGACGTTCAGGGGTGCATCGACGAAGACTTCCAGGAAGCAGGGGAGCTGCTTGCGGACGGCGTCGCGCGCGGTACGCTCGGGCGACATGGCCGCCACGAACGTGATGACGCCGTTGGCCGCGAGCAGGCCGGCGAGATAGCCGAGGCGGCGCACGTTCTCGTCGCGGTCAGCACGGGTGAAGCCGAGGTCGGGGAAGAGCTCGCGGCGGACGTCGCCGGCGTCGAGAAGGCAGACGCGGTGACCGAGCTGTTCGAGCTGCCGGGCCGCGGCTTCGGAAAGCGTGGTTTTGCCGGCGCCGCTGAGGCCCGTGAACCAGACGGTGGGTGCTTGAGTGCGGTTCATGCGCGGTTGGGCCGAGGGGCGGCAGGCTGGAGCGGGAGGGGCGTTACGGCTTCCGTGCCGTCCTCGCCGGTGACGATACGGCCGCCGGCTTCCAGCCAGGCATGCGCGTGGGGATCTCCGCTGGCATGGTGACCGACACCGAGGTGGAGGGTGGAGGAATAGCCGCGACGGCTGAGCATGTGCTTGGCGGCGATGGCGTTCGGCAGGCAGAGGCTGCGCCACGGCACGGTGCGCGCGGCGATGGAGAGAATGTAACGGATGTCACGCCCCAACTGCTCGGGAGGCGCGGCGTCGCCAGGGGCTATGGGAACGAGAAGCGCGGGAAGGGAGCGGCGCAGGGAGAAGGCGATGAGCAGCCGGGCGCGGAGCAGCTGCAGCGTGGCCTCGACGAGGAAACGGCGCATCTCCACCGGGGTCGCTCGCCAACTGTGCCATCGATCCAGCAGGGACAAGCGATGCTCCTGTGCAGCCTCCTCCCGCGGGTGAAATCACCTGAAAGGGCAGGTGTCACGGGAGAGCCTGTCCATTAT
>CAXSHQ010000179.1:0-9399 GCA_964236875.1 uncultured Acidobacteriaceae bacterium
CATCCGTGTTCCGTAGCACCAACAACGCTACAGATGTATCTGGAGTTTAGACGCATCGCACCAAACGGGCTTCAGTTTCTGCCGGTACCACTTTTGCCCGGCATCAATCCGTACCACCCCTTTGCACCACACCAGCAGCAGGAGACACGCATGAAACCGCAGGAAGGCCGCCGCCGCGTCATCGTAGAGGAACTTCAGCCCCAGGTAGACGGCGGACGCTATCCAACCAAGCGTTGCATCGGCGACCAGGTCCGCGTCACTGCGGCGATCTTCGCCGACGGCCACGACCATGTTGCGGGCCGCCTGCTCTATCGTCACGCTTCGCAGAATGGCTGGCAGACCGCGCCTTTCGCCGTCCTCGTCAACGACATGTTCGAAGCCGAGTTCCCCGTCGACAAGCTCGGCACCTGGTACTACACCGTCGAAGCCTGGGTGGATCATTTTGACACCTGGGTCCACGACCTGGGCAAGCGCCTCGCCGCCCAGCCCGATCCGCACGATCCTACACAGCAGGTCGGCCCGCAGGACATTCCGCTCGCCCTCCGCATCGGCGCGAATCATCTTGAGACCGTCGCCGGCCGCGCCAAAGGTACCGACGCAAAGACCCTGAAGACCGCCGCCGCAGTTCTGCGCGCGCTAGCCGACGCCAACCACCCGCACTATGCGGAGAACCCGATCGCCGACGATTTATTGCAGATCGCCAGCAGCTATCCCGACCCTGACCTCATCACGCGCTACTCCGCCGAGCTTCCTCTCTGGGTCGACCGCGAGCGCGCCCGCTTCTCAGCTTGGTACGAGCTGTTCCCGCGCTCCTGCGGCGCTTCGGCCCCCAACACGGAACAAACACACGGCACACTGCGCGACATCATCACCCGCCTCCCAGAGATCGCCGCGATGGGTTTCGATATCGTCTACATGCCGCCCATCCATCCCATCGGCGTGCAGTTCCGCAAGGGCCGCAACAACTCCGTTACCGCCGAGCCCGGCGACGTGGGCAGTCCCTGGGCCATCGGCGGCGCGGAAGGCGGCCACACCGCCCTTCATCCGCAGCTGGGCACCCTCGCGGATTTCGACGCCCTGGTCGCAGCCGCCAACAGCCACGAGCTCGAGCTCGCCCTCGACATCGCCTTCCAGTGCTCGCCCGACCACCCCTGGGTCGCCGAGCACCCGGACTGGTTCACCATCCGTCCCGACGGCACCATCCAGTACGCCGAAAACCCTCCCAAGAAGTACCAGGACATCTACCCGCTCAACTTCGAGTCCGCCGACTGGCGCGGCCTCTGGGACGGCCTCTACGGCGTCTTCAAGTTCTGGGTCGACCGCGGCGTGCGTGTCTTCCGCGTCGACAACCCCCACACCAAGGCCTTGCCCTTCTGGGAGTGGTGCATCGCCGAACTTCAGAAGGACACCCCCGATGTCCTTTTCCTGGCCGAAGCCTTCACACGTCCGCACGTGATGTACTCGCTCGCCAAAGGCGGCTACACGCAGGGCTATACCTACTTCACCTGGCGCAACACCAAGCCGCTCCTCCAGGAGTTCTTCGAATCTGTCTGCAACCTGCCGGTGCGCGACTTCTACCGCCCCAACGTCTGGCCCAACACGCCAGACATCCTCCACGAGCAGCTTCAGGTCACCGATCCCGCCGAGCGCCGGTCCATCTTCATTCAGCGTGCCGTCCTCGCCGCTACGCTTTCCGCCAACTGGGGAATCTACGGCCCCGCCTATGAGCTCTGCGAAGGCCGCGCCGCCAAGCCCGCAGCCGGCAAGAAAGGCTCCGAAGAATACCTCGACAGCGAGAAGTACCAGATCCGCGCCTGGGACCTCTCCGACCCCATCTCCATAGCGCCCATCCTCACGCAGCTCAACCAGATTCGCCACGCCCACCCAGCTCTCCAGCGCAATGAAAACCTCTGGTTCCACACCACTGAGAACGACAGCATCATGGTCTACTCCAAGACCACAGCCAAGTGGCCCCGCGAGAACGATCCGGTCACTGACCCCGACCCATCTGCTGACACCATCCTCGTCGTAGTCAACCTCGACCCCAAAGCCGAGCAAACCGCCTGGATGCAGCTCCGGCTCGACAAGATGAACCTGCCCTGGGATGAAGATTTCAAAGTCGAAGACTTGCTGACCGGCGCCCGCTACACCTGGAAGGAATGGAGCTACGCCGCTATAAAGCCCGAAGTGCCGGCACACGTATTTCGTGTGGTGCACTAAGTGCGTTGGGCGTGCAGCTCCTGTGGCGAGCAGCATAGTGACAGGCATGACTCAGTACGAAGCCACACGTCTAGCTGAGACTTTTCTGCACGGGCCAAGTCAGCTAGCAAGCGCCGCCGCCAGCGCCGCCTGCACATGGATCGCCGTCGTATCGAACAGCGGTACCGGGCTATCCTCCGGCCCCACGAGCAGCATGATCTCCGTGCATCCCAGGATGATCCCCTCGGCCCCGCGGTCCACCAGCCGCTGGATCACCTCGCGGTACATCTGCCGCGAAGCATCGAGCGCCTTCCCCAGGCAAAGCTCTGAAAAGATCACCTGGTGCACGTTCTGCCGGTCCGCCTCTTCCGGGATCAGCACGTCCAGCCCATAATTGCGGGCCAGCCGCTCGCGATAGAACTCCTGCTCCATCGTGTACAGCGTTCCCAGCAGCCCTACACGCTTCAGCCCGCGTTCATTCACGCGCGACGCCGTCGCATCGGCAATGTGCACCAGTGGAATGCCGACCGCCGCCTGCACCTCTTCCGCCATCTTGTGCATGGTGTTGGTGCAGATCAGCAGCAGCTCCGCGCCACCGCGCTCCAGCCGTTGCGCGCACTCCACCATCTTCGCGCCCAACTGCTCCCACTCCCCCGCCCGCTGCAGGGTGGCAATCTCTTCGAAGTCCACCGAGAGCAGCAGGCAAGGCGCCGAATGCAAGTCCCCAAACCGCGCCCGCACATTCTCATTCAACAGCCGGTAATACTCCGCCGAGCTTTCCCAACTCATCCCGCCAATCAAGCCAATGGCTTTACATCGCATGCTTCTGAGAATACGCCCTCAACACTTGCACTCTCGCGTGTACGCGCCTCGGATTCCAGCACCTTGCGCATCCCTTCCCGCGCGATCCTGCCGGCCTCATTCATTCGCTCGATGGACGCTATCTTTTCTTCCCATGGTAGCGAGCACAGGTAGCGGCGCATCTCTTCTTCCGAGCGGATGTTGAACTGCATCTTCTCTTCGTCGGTCATACGCTCCCTCACATCGCATCGGAGACTTTCGCCAGCCGGTCCAAAAGTCCGTGCCGCTCCAGTAAGGCCTGCACTCGGTCGACGCGGACAGCTCCGCGCTCCACCAGCAGACGTGCACGCACGTAATCCTTCGCTCGGCCCGTTTGCAGAGCAATAGCAAAGAGGTGCTCGGCTCGAAAGACGCGCGTGTTGACATCTCGGAACGGAACCGTTACAGCATCGCGAATGGCTTCTCGAATCAGCGCGTTCGCGTCGCTGAGGATTTGCAGTGGCCAGGCACCGATGCGCACGTGCGCGCCTTCAACAACACCCCCAAGCGCAGTCAAAGCGTCGTAGATGGGCTGAAGCGAAACCAGGCCGCTGGAGCTTTCGGGAAGGTAGACGAATGCGTCTACGTCTTCGGTCTGCTGCGCCTCCATGTAGAACGAAGCGCCCACAGCGCCGCCGATGGCGTAATTGGTGACAACGCCTCCGGCTACCAAACTGTTGAGAGCGGCTAAGAGCTGTTCCATCGCGCCCTCCGGCAGAGACAGTATAGGTCTGAACCTTGCGTCCGCTGACCACCCGTGCCCCGCGCCTCGCATCCAACTCGCGAAAGATGCCGACCGCAGCCATCCCGCGCGTAAAGAAGCCCTCTAGCGTCTCCGATCCCCTCTGGTACAAGGACGCGATCATCTACGAGCTCCACGTGCGCGCCTTCGCCGACTCCAACGGCGACGGCATTGGCGACTTCCAGGGCCTCATCTCCAAGCTCGACTACCTCCAGGATCTCGGCGTCACCTGCCTCTGGATTCTCCCCTTCTTCCCGTCTCCTGGCCGCGACGACGGCTATGACGTAGCCGACTACAACAGCGTCAACCCGGACTACGGCACCATCGAAGACGTCCGCGAGTTCCTCGACGCCGCGCATGCGCGCAATATGCAGGTCATGATCGAGTTGGTCATCAACCACACCAGCGACCAGCACCCATGGTTCCAGGCCGCGCGTTACGCCCCCAAGGGCTCGCCCGAGCGCGAGATGTATGTCTGGTCGGACACCGACGAGCTCTACACAGGCGTTCGCATCATCTTTACCGATACCGAAAAGTCCAACTGGACATGGGACGACGTCGCCCAGCAGTTCTACTGGCATCGCTTCTTCTCGCACCAGCCGGACCTCAACTTCGACAATCCACGCGTCATGGAAGAGGTCCTCAGCGCCATGCGCTTCTGGCTCGACATGGGCGCGGACGGCCTCCGCCTCGATGCGATCCCGTATCTTGTCGAGCGCGACGGCACCAGCTGCGAAAACGTTCCGGAAACGCACGTCAAGATCAAGGAAATCCGCCGTGTCATCGATGAGGAGTACGAGAACCGCCTCATACTCGCCGAAGCCAACATGTGGCCCGAAGACGTCCGCCCTTACTTTGGCGATTCGGACGAGTGCCACATGGCCTTCCATTTCCCGCTGATGCCGCGCATCTACATGGCTGTCCGCCAGGAAGACCGCCTGCCGATCACCGACATCATGGCGCAGACGCCGGAGATTCCGCCCGATTGCCAATGGGGCCTCTTCCTGCGCAACCATGATGAGCTCACCCTCGAGATGGTCACCGACGAAGAGCGCGACTACATGAACATGGCGTACGCCGCCGATCCGCGCATGCGCATCAATGTCGGCATTCGCCGCCGCCTCGCCCCGCTCGTCGATAACAACCGCCGCCGCATCGAGCTGCTCAACTCATTCCTCCTCAGCTTCCCCGGCACGCCCATCATGTACTACGGCGACGAGATCGGCATGGGCGACAACATCTATCTCGGCGACCGCAACGGCGTGCGTACGCCCATGCAGTGGAACTCCGACCGCAACGCCGGCTTCTCCCGCGCCGTCCCCGCCAAGCTTTACTTCCCCGTCATCATGGACCCCATCTGGGGCTACCAGGCCATCAACGTGGAAGCTCAGGAGTCTGACCCATCCAGCCTCCTGCACTGGACGCGTAACATGATCGCGCTCCGTAAGCTATTCCAGGTCTTCGGCCGTGGCACGCTTGACTTCCTCCATCCGGAGAACCGCAAGGTCCTCGCCTATATCCGCGACTACCAGAGCCCGGACGGTCTCCACTCGGAGACGGTTCTCTGCGTCGCCAACCTTTCGCGCTTCGCCCAACCCGTCGCGCTCGACCTCAGCCGTTTCGTCGGTCGCCAACCCGTCGAAATGCTCGGTTATGTGCCCTTCCCAGTCATCAACGAGCAGGCTTATCCGCTGACGCTCGCGCCGTACGGCTACATCTGGCTGGAGCTGCAAGCCGCCGCCCCGGTGCAGCAAGCCCCTGCGCTCTACACTGAAGCTCCGCCCGCACTCAAGAACACCACATCAAGCCCTGGGCAGGCCGGCGACATAGCCCACCTGCTGCACGGTCCCGGCGTCTCACTCCTGCACGAGCTGCTCCCGGGCTACCTAGCCCAGCAGCGCTGGTTCGGCGGCAAATCCCGTCCCCTCGCTTCGGCCACCATCAGTGGCGCCACCCTGCTCGCCGAGGGCGCTTTCGCCCTCACCACCATCGATGTGAACTACACCGAGGGCAGCACCGAAGCCTACCAGCTTCCGCTCGCCCTCGCTTCCGGCCCCGCCGCTGAAAACCTCCGCACCGCCACTCCCAAGGCCATCCTCGCAAACCTGAGCGATGGAGGCACGGACTCGGTGGTGTACGACGCCAGCGCCGGTGAAGACTTCCGCAAACTTCTGCTTGCGCTTATAGACCCGGCGTCTGCCACGCCGGAGTTTGCCGCCACAACTTCTCCCACCGCAGACCTTGCGCCTCTCGCGCAGCAAAAGTCGCGTGTCGGCTCGGTCGAGCAGTCCAACACCAGCATCCTCTACGGCCAGGCCGCCATTCTCAAGCTCTTCCGTCGCCTGCAGCCCGGCGAAAACCCCGACGTCGAGATCTGCCGCTTCCTCACCGACGTTGCCCACTTCAAGAACATCCCGGCCTACCTGGGCGAGCTGCACCGTGAGGCGGACGGCGCCACTCTCGCCTTCCTCCAGGAGTTCGCGCCAAACGAAGGCGACGGCTGGGCCTGGTTCCAGGAGGAGCTCACCCGCTTCTACGAGTCTGTAGCCCGCTGCCCCGCTCCAAAGTCCGTTGGCAACCGCGCGCTCTTCGGCAACTCCACCGCCCCGCCGCCTGAAGCGGACGAGCACGCCGGCCTTACCCTCGAAGCCGCCGCTCTGCTCGGCCGGCGCACTGCGGAGATGCACCTGGCACTTGCCACCCCGACAAACGACGCCGCTTTCAAAGCCGTCGCTGCCACCGCCGAAGACCTCCACGCCGACGCCGACCGCCTCAGCCTGCAGGCGCAGACAGCCTTCGCCGCGCTCGACCGCACCCTTGCCACGCTCCCGCCCGACGTGCAACCCTCCGCGCAGAAGTTGCTCGCCGGAGCGGCGGAGATCACCAACAGTCACTCCGCCCTGCGCGAAGAAGCCGGCTTCGGCCAGCGCATCCGCATTCACGGCGACTACCACCTCGGCCAGACCCTTCGTTCGCGCAACGACTTCGTCATCGTTGACTTCGAAGGCGAACCCGCCAAGCCGCTCGATGAGCGCCGCGCCAAGCAGTCACCCTTGCGTGACGTCGCCGGCATGTTGCGCAGTTTCAGCTACGCCGCCCGTTCCGCCCTCACCCGCTACACGCAGCGCCATCCGGAGTACTCAGCTGCGCTGCTCCCATGGGCCGCGCTCTGGGAAAACAGCGTCGCCACCCGTTTCCTCCAGGAGTACGCCGGCGCCATTCGGCACAATGCCGACCTGCTGCCGGATGACACGCAATCGCAACTCCTGCTGGAACGTTATCTGCTCGAAAAAGCGCTCTATGAGCTCGTCTATGAGCTGAACAACCGTCCCGATTGGGTTTCCATCCCGCTCAGCGGTCTTTTGGCCCTTCTCAGCCCCGCCAGCAGGAACTCCGGTGTCCAAACTCCCAACCAGCCGACACAAAGTTGAGGTGTGATCGCAAATGTCCTCACCCACAGTAACGCTTGAGTCGGCGACGCCTCCCTTTGCGGCGGAAGCTTCTGCGGCTGCCTCGGGAACGCTCCTGGTGTGCCTGCCGGCCTCCTCAACGGAGGGCCTGCAACTCATCCGCCACCGTCTCGCCGCGATCCTGCCCGGCGTCCGGCTGCTCCTTGCCGTTCCAGAGGGCAGCGCCGGCCCGGACACCTCTCACTCGGACACCAGCTCAGACCAGCTCCTTTCCCTGCCCGTTCCGCCACGCCCACACTCCACCTGGGTGCTGGTAGCCAGCGACTATGCCGCCGCCGCCGCGCTCTCGCAGCAGCACAACTCCACCGCCACCCTCATCCTCGGCTCCGACGCCGAAAGCCTCTCCGAAACCGCCCTGCGCGCGCTGAGCGCCGCCGTCCTCAGCGGCAACGCCGATGTGGCGTTCCCGCGCTATACCGTAAACCCGCACGAAGCCCTGGTGAGCGCCGCGCTGCTGTACCCGCTCACCCACACGCTCTTCGGCTCGCCTGTCCACCTCCCTCTGCCGCTCGACTTCGCCTTCACCGCTCGCGCTGCGGACCGGCTCGGCGCTGCCGCGCGTCGGCAGGCCGGCTCCGGTCCTAGCGGCGCGCTCCTCTGGCCAGCGGCCGAAGCCGCCGTGTCCAACCTCCGCACCGCGGAAGTGCCTGCGGGACCACACGCTCTACCGCCCCCACCCGAGGTCGACCTCAACACCATCCTTGCCGAGATCCTCGGCTCCGCCTTCGCCGATATCGAATCCAAGGCCGTCTTCTGGCAGCGCGCCCGTGTGCCTCGCGCGGCTTCGGTGTCCGCCCAACCTATCTCCACGGCGAGCAACGTCGAACTCGACGAGATCACACCCATGGTGGAGTCCTTCCGCAACGCCTTCACCAACCTGCAGCAGATCTGGGCTCTGGTCCTGCCGCCGCATTCCCTGCTGGCGCTCAAGAAGCTGTCCCTCACTCCTGCCGCGCAATTCCGTATGGCGCCCGGCCTGTGGGCTCGAACCGTATACGAGTTCGTGCTCGCCTTCCATCTGCGCACGCTCAACCGCGGTCACCTGCTCGGTGCGCTCACACCGCTTTACCTCGCTTGGGTCGCTTCGTACCTCGGCCAGGTCGGCG
The DNA here is from genome assembly GCA_964236875.1 of uncultured Acidobacteriaceae bacterium. Classification (GTDB taxonomy): domain Bacteria; phylum Acidobacteriota; class Terriglobia; order Terriglobales; family Acidobacteriaceae; genus Granulicella. The sequence goes on from CAXSHQ010000179.1 coordinate 8,358, forward strand.
AAGACCCGCAGGTCGCCGATGCTTTCATCGAACAAAACGCCGCCGCCTTCGAAGCCGAGAAGCCGTACCTCGTTTCGCGCTGGCGCTGGCCAGACCGTTTCAACCCGTAGCCCCGCCGTAGGCCTTGGAGCTACACCAGTCAAGAACTCACATGAGGAGTCACAGTATGGGTCAACAAGTCGAATTCGCACTGCGGAACTCCATGCAGCGGGTGATCGACGTGCTCGTGGGCTTCCTTCCCGGGCTGCTCGCTTTCCTGGTCGCGGTCCTCGTGCTCACGCTCGTCGGCTGGGCTCTTGCCGCGCTGCTCAGCCGCATCCTCACCGGCGCGCGCTTTGACGAGCGCCTTGCTTCCCGCGAACGCGCCGGCAGCTCCGCCAGCCTCTCGGAGTTTGCTCCCGCCCATTCACCCACGCTGCTTCTCTCCCGTGGCGTGTTCTGGATCTGTGTGCTTGCCGGGCTCGCCGTCGGCATCACCGCGCTCAACGCTGTCTACGGCGCCACCGCGGCCATGTCGCTCTTTCTGCTCCCGTATCTCACCCATACGGTAGGCGCAATCCTCATCTTCCTCATCGGCAGCCTACTCGCGCGCTTCCTGTCGCGCTCGGTGCTCATCAGCGCGGTCAACGCCCAATTGCAGTACGCGCGCTTCCTCTCCCTGGGCGTCAAATGGCTGGTACTGGTACTCACCGCGGCCATGGCGCTCGACCACCTCCGTATTGGCGGCGCCATCGTAAGCCTCGCCTTCGGCATCCTCTTCGGTGGCATCGTTCTGACGCTAGCTCTCGCCATCGGTCTCGGCTCCCGCGACCTCGTCAGCCGCTCCATCGGCACGTTGGAAAAGAACATCGACAAACCCGCGCCCCTTCGCCCCGTAGACACCACCACCCAGTTCGCCGACCCTCAGCGCTCCCGCCTCCGCCACTTCTAAGAAACCTCTGAACAAAACTCTCCGTTTCGTCAGGGCGGGGCTTCAGCCACGCCGCACACGCCGCACACGCCGCACACGCCGCACACGCCGCACACGCCGCACACGCCGCAC
>CAXSHQ010000180.1:0-5412 GCA_964236875.1 uncultured Acidobacteriaceae bacterium
GCCCGCCTGCGAAGCCACCGTTCGTCCGCGTGCCTTCTCTGCGGCGGGATCGTCGCTGCCGTACTGACGTGAGGACCCCAGCAGAATCTGCCCCGTCTGCCTTGCCTGGATGTTGAATGCGACGGAGTCAGTCGTCAGCTTGTGAGCGCTTTTCAAATACCCGAGCTCGACCAGTTGATGCCGCACAAAGCCGGGGTACCTATCCGTGATGACGAGATGCCCCTTGCGCTTTTGGATCGGCAGCCCAGGCAGCAGCTCGCAGGCAGTGACGACGGCCAGGACGATCCTGTCCGCAAAGAGAACGGGCAAGCTCGGCGGCGCTCAAGACCTGCGCGTCGATGCCGACCTCGCGGTATACCCTCTGCTTGCCGTGGACTTCCGCCATCTCCTCACCATCGGCCGCTACCCAGACGGTGCCACACTGCTCGAACTCCACCGACTGCGGCATGGCGCTGAGGTCCTGCTGCCAAAGCGAGCGGGAGTACGCCGACAGCGCAAGCTGTGCGGGAGAGTCATCCATCACCACCACATGGCCCATCCCCGCCGCCGTGGCCCCTCCCGCGGGAACGCCACCTTCGATGATCGCGACTCGCCATCCATGGCGCGCGCACTCGCGTGCAACCGCGCTTCCAACAATGCCGGCACCCACAATCGCCACGTCGAATGGCTTCATCTCAGAAGGTGATTCCTTGCCGGAACGGATCACACTCCGCAAAGAGCAGCTGCGACTCCGCAGTGATCCACGCGCGTCCCCGAATGCTTGGGTATACCTGCCCGTCGCTCCCTTCGCGAACGGTGCCTTCGAACACGGTGCCCAGGATTCCTTCCTGTCTCCACGAGGTCCCGGGTGCGAGTTTGCCCTCTCCATACAGGCAGGCCATCTTTGCACTCGTGCCCGTTCCGCAGGGTGAACGATCGTAAGAGGCCCCCGGACAGAGCACGAAATTGCGAGACGAGTTTTGCGAATCGAACGGCGCCGAGAAGAACTCTATGTGATCGATAAGCTCGCCCTCTTTACCCGTGATGCCTTCCGCCTGCAGCGCGCTACGGAGGGCCGATGCTGCGTCGACGAGTTCCCGGCAGTGCCCCACCGTCAGCTCACAGGGCGGCTGGCTGACGAGGAAGAACCAGTTCCCCCCCCACGCGATATCACCCACGAACGTGCCATAGCCAGGTACGTTAACGGCTACGCCCGCACGGTAGCAATAGCTCGGCACGTTCGCCACGGTCACGCTGCCATCGGGATGCAGAGTCGCCTGCACGACACCCACGGGAGTTTCAATCTGGTGCTGACCCGGACCGATGCGGCCCAGATGCGCCAGCGTGGTCACCACACCGATGGTCCCGTGTCCACACATCCCCAGATAGCCCACGTCGTTGAAAAAGATGACCGCGGCCGCGGAGGCCTCATGAACAGGCTCCAGCAGCAGAGCGCCGACCACCACCTCAGAACCGCGTGGCTCGCACACAATACCCGAACGAAACTCGTCGAACTCTGCCCGAAAGCATCGCAGCCGCTCCGCAAGGGGTCCGTCACCCAGATCGGGCCCCCCAGAAAGCACCACCCGGGTTGGTTCACCTTCAGTATGGGAGTCGAGGACGTGGATCGGACCGCGAGGGCGCACTAGCAGATAATACCTCGTTGTCGACGATTTTGGATACGTTACTGATCTCTGAAAGAGTGCGGGAACAAAGACAAACAGTTACAGTGACAGGTGGAGTCCTTGTCCCCCATGAAAAGCGTAGCAGGAACGGCCGCGAAGAAAGCGCGAACGGCCGGAGCAAGTGGTCACAGGGTGAAAGCAGAGCACGGCACCAGCCTGCTCACCGCTTTTCGAGAGATTCGTGAGCTGATCGTCCACGGACGTCTCTCCCCAGGAACCTGGATTCTGGAGGCCGAGCTTGCGGAGCGGCTGAACATGAGCCGCACCCCAGTCCGGGGAGCCATCCACTGGCTGCAGCGGGAAGGCTACATTCTTGAGCATCGCAATCTCAAGAAGTCGCGCATGATCGTCGCTCCCCTGACCAAGGAAGACGCGAACGAGCTGTACATGATCATTGGCCGCCTTGAAGGAGTCGCCGGCCGCACTGTGGCCGCATTGTCACTCGCGGAGCGTCGCGATGTCTGCTCGCAGCTGCAGAAGTTGAACGATCGGCTGGATGTAATCGCGAAGGCCCGTGACGAACACCCTGGCGAAATCTTCGAAATCGACCGCGACTTTCATCGCCTGATCATCAAGCACGGCGCCGGCCCGCGCATGACCACGCTCCACAAAGCCATCGAGCCGCAAACAGAACGCTACTGGCGGCTCTACGCGAGCTCCATCATCAGAGACCTTCACCTTTCTGTGGAGGAGCATGAAGACATCGTTCAGGCCATCGCCGCAGGCGACGCCGTGCGGACAGAAGCCGGACTCCAGGGCAACTGGCTCAAGGGCGCTGAGCGGCTCGGTCACGTGATCGACATTTTTGGGGAGCGCGGCAGCTGGTAGGTACGCCTCGTCATCACTCTCAAACGGGGCCGCGCCTCAGCGCGCTTCATTCGATTTCGACACGTTGATGTAGTAAAGGTCGGTTGCCACCTCGAAGCTGTCCCGGCTCGAACTTGTCGGCATCGTCTTCCATTCCGTCGTCACAGGCTGCACCGTCTGCCACGCAGCGGGGCTGCCCACCTTCACGGGCATGTTGAAGCTCGCTTCATCGGCCTGCCAGCGGTACGCCACAGTGTGCGCGGCATCGTCGAAGCGCAGCTCGAGCGTAGGCAGGGCGGCGTGACGCAGATACTGATTGAAGAGTGGTGTCAGATCCTTCCCAGTGTGGGCGTTGAAGAACGCCAGCATATCGGTCGTCATAATGGTCTGGTACTTGAAGTGCTGGTAGTAGTCGTGCAGCAGCGCGAACCACGCCGCATCATCGTCCAACACGCTGCGTAGCGTGTTCAGAAAGAGACCTCCCTTCTTGTATTGATCGCCGGGCGGCGTACCGTAGATGCCCTCCTCGGTGAGGACGGGAACCGCGTTCTTCACGCCCTGCTTCCCGGTATTAACGTAAGTCAACCCCGCCTGCTTGCCCCATTTGTCTTCCACAAAGAGGCCCTCGCAGTAGTTGGCCCAACCCTCATGAATCCACATGTCCGAGCGGTCGCGCGCGGTGATGCTGTTACCGAACCACTCGTGCGCGCTTTCATGCACGATGATGAAGTCGAACCATGTGCCAATCCCGGTCTTGGGCCGCCCGAGGTAGCCGTTTTCGAAGTGGTTGCCATACGTGATAGCGGTTTGGTTCTCTACGCCGGAGTACAGCGCCTCCACCAACTTGTAGCCGTCCTTAGGAAATGGATAGTCGCCGAAGAAGCGCTCGTATGCTTTGAGCATGTCCTTGACCTGCACAAACTGCCGCTTGGCTTTCTCCAGGTCTTCGGGGAAAACGAAGTAGTCAAGCGTCAGGTCCCGCCATTTGTCGCTGAAGTGCGTGTAAGTGCCGACGTTGAGCGACACGTCGTAATTGTTGATGGGATACTGCACGGTCCAGTCCCAGCGGGTAAAGCCATCCTTTAGGTCCGTCTTTCCCTGAAAGCGTCCGTTCGATACTTCAACCAGGTCGCTCGGGGCCTCGACGCTGATATCCATGGACTCGACTTCGTCACGCCACTGGTCCTTGTTCGGCCACCAGACGCTGGGCCCTTCCTCCTCGCAGGCAGTGTTTACCAGTGGCCGGCCCATCGGGTCTTTGCGAAAGACAATGCCGCCGAAGCGGCCCATCTCCGCCGGGTGGCCGGAGTAGCGGAAATCGATGGTGTACACCTGCCCCTTGCGCAGGGTTTGCGGAAAGTCGACATACACTGTTCGTCCGGCTGCGCGGGTAGAGCGGAGCGGAGTAGCCGAGCCCTTCGCATTCTGCAACGTGACTCCATCGATAGCGAAGGTAGGCACCAGATCGAGCTGTACGCGCGTGCCATCCTGGAGCATACGGAATCGGATCGTATTGGTCCCACTCAGAAACTGCTTGGCCGGATCGATCCGCACGTGCAGGTGGTAGTACAGCAGATCGTTGTTGGCGCGATACGGCCCATAGCCCCCCAGCACCTTGTCGCCTTCGGAAAGCGCGGGCGGAGCAGCGGCTGGGCTCGCAGACGTCACGGCTTGCCCCCGCAACGCAGCCGAGGCGAACACGGCAAAGCACAGAAGCGCTATCCTCCATCCGGCGCAGGCCAGCGCATTTCGACCACCGCATACTCGATGCAACATCGCGTTCATGGCACCCTTTCTGGCTGAGGCGTGTCCGGCCTAGCGCGGGTCGGCAGTCATCGTGGACCGATGGCCCGTGGTCGTGGTCCAGTAATCCATCCAGCGCTCGCGAATTCCAGACACCGCGTTGATCAGTTGCGGACTGGGTGTCTTGCCGTGCTCCACCACCATCACCATGCCCGTGTTGAAGTTCTTCTGCGCCTGGTCGACAGCCGGCAGCCTCGGTCCTTCCTGCGCGACCACGTCGTTCGCCGTGACCTTGGTCCGGTCTGCCTTGAACATCGGACGTCCGTTGGCGTCGCGCCCCACAGGCACCAGGTTGCGAAGAATGAAGAAGTCCGGGACCTCCGACGGCGCGATCATTCCCATCAGGTAGAGATCGAGATACGACCACCCCGTAGCGGGCACGTAGTAGTCATCATCCAGTTGTGTGAAGGTGCCGTCGAAGTTGTCCTGCCAAACGCCGCCTCCCATGGCAGAGGCCTCGGTGGGCCGCTGATACGGAAATGCCACCGGCGCCTGCAAGCCGCGCGCCCAGTGGGTAGGACCTAGTTGAATTGTCTCGTCACCCACCTTGGCGGAAACAAAGGCAGACCATCGATGTCCCATCTCATGGCCGATCTGCGACATGGCGTAGTCGTAGGGCGGAACCTTGCCGTTGGCCGTGCGCTCCGCGAGCTGCTGGGTATAGCCGATGATATTACGGGTATTTGTTTCCTTCAGCCCGGCCGGCGGGTACTCCTGCATCTGGTTCGAGCCGACATACACGGGCTGGATGAACTGCCACTGAAATCTCCCCTTAGTGCAGAAGCTCGCCAGGTTGCGCTGATTGGCGCCGATGCCTGTTACCGCACCACCGTTGGGCCCGCCGCCGAGCGGCCCTGTGCTGGACGTGCCCGCTTCCGGGTTATCGATGCGGAAATCGGAGTAATAGGCCAGCATGTCGTAGCGATCGCCCAGCGCCTGGATGACGGAGCAGGTCAGATCCATCGCACGCGGCGGCCGCATGTAGTGGAACACCTCATACGCCACCGCGAAGGGTCCGTTCTCCTTCTTCACCGAAGCAAAATCGACTGCGGGACTGCTGATGTCGGAGAGCCGCATGGAGTGCGGTGCAAGCCGGTCAGCCACCGCGCCGGATGCACCGGGCGCGCCCGCCGTCAGC
>CAXSHQ010000180.1:5478-8886 GCA_964236875.1 uncultured Acidobacteriaceae bacterium
ACGCTGACCACCCCGGACACACCGGATCCGAACGCCACATACCGGGAGTTTGCAGCCGGCCCCCGCCCACGCCCACCGAACCCCTGGACGGTCCACACCACACCGCCAGCAGATGTGCAGCTTGTTGCTGCGGCGGTGTCCAGGCAAAGGCGGTATGTCAGACCAGCGAGGCCCGGGTCTCCGTCCGACAGCAGGGGGCCACGGGTTTGCAGTGTTGCCTTCAGCAGGGTGCCGTCAATGGCCGACAGCTTCGCACCGGTCAGGTCAAGATGCGGAGCGAGTGCTGGATTTTGCTCTCCCTCCAGCATGCCCAGCGGCTGTTCCTTCTTGCCGCCGAGCACGGGGTAGACACCCACAATTCCATCTTCTGCATGGACATCGTCATAGCTCAGATCGATGCTGCCATTTTTATAGAGCACGGCCTGAAAGCGGTTGACGGTCGGAGTCCACGTCATGTCCTGCACGCCGCCCACGGGCTCCGTGAGGCTCCACGTGATGACGGCACGGTCAGCCAGTTGCTTCAGGTAGCGCGTGCCCGACAGGCGCGGCTTGAAGAAGACGCTGATGGCGGGCTCGCTGTTCACCAGGGACTGACCAGCTTGTTGCAGCTCCGCAAAGCGGTCCACCGAAATGCCGCCTTCCCTGTTGTCGCCGCCGCCACCGCGGCGGGGAGCCGAAGGCGCAGCGGCTCCGTCACGAAAAACGATGGAGCCGGTCATCCCGATGGAGAGAGTCGTCCAGCTTTTACCTGAGAAAGGAAAGGCAAAGCTGCTCAGAGTCGCCGCGGGACCGCTCAACGTGGGGCCGAAGTCCGCGTCCCACCGCACCGGCACGTTCTCGATCCGGTAGCCCGCGCCTTCCGGCGTGAAACGCAGCGTGCGGTGCGCCAGGTTGAACAGATGCGCACGACCCAGAACATCCTCGTCCAGCGTGAGCACAATCAGGTTGCCCTGCGTGGTCACGGACCCGATGGAATGCCCGGGCGCCTGCCGATTCTGTGCGAAGGCGGAGGCGGTTGCCAGAATGAAGGCAAGCAATCCCGCGGCACAGCCAGCTCTACCAACACACTTCTCGATCATGAGACTCCTCAGTTGTCATCCGGCTTGTCCGCCGGCAGGGCTACTTTGTTCCAGTCAGGTGGTTCCACGCCGAGCAGGTTGCGCACGAAGTAGTCGTCCCGGTAGTGCTCGGTGCCGAGGCTCGCCACACCGTGGTTCTGCCCCGGGATGTACAGCATGTCGAAATGCTTGTGGGCCTTCACCAGCGCGTTCACTACCTGCAGCGACGAGGCAGGATCCACGTTGGTGTCCAGTTCCCCGGCGATAATGAGTGCCTTGCCCTGTAGACGGTACGCATTGTCCACGTTGGAAGCCGCGGCGTAGTGCGGGCCCAGCGGCCAGCTCATCCACTGCTCGTTCCACCACATCTTGTCCATGCGGTTGTCGTGGCAGCCGCTGTTGGTCACTACTACTTTGTAGAACTCCGGATGAAAGAGGACGCCGCCCAGCGAGTTCTGCCCGCCGGCTGAGGTGCCGAAGATGCCGACGCGCGAGATGTCATAGTAGGGATACTTGGCGGCGGCGGCTTTGTGCCACAAAATGCGGTCAGGAAAGCCCGCGTCCTGCAGGTTCTTGAACGCAACATCGTGGAAAGCCTTGGACCGGTTGCTCGTTCCCATGCCATCGATGTGCACGACGATGAAGCCGAGCTCCGCCAGTGCCTGGTCCGGCGCAACCGCGCTGAATGTCTTGGGCACAAACGATCCTTGCGGGCCGGCGTAGATGTTTTCGAGTACCGGGTACTTCTTCTTCGGATCGAGGTGCAGGGGCCTCGTGATGGTCCCCCAAATATCGGTCTGACCGTCACGGCCCTTGGCCACGAACACTTCGGGGAAGCGGAACCCTGCGGCGAGCAGGGCCGAAGTGTCGCCCTTCTCCAATGCCGCCAAGACCTTGCCATCGGACGTGCGTCGCAGCTCGGTGGTGGGCGCGAGATCGACGCGCTGCCATGTATCCACGAAGTACTTGCGGTCATGCGAGAAGGTCACCGTGTGCATGCCGTCGGCCTCGGTCAGCTTGGTCAGGCCGGTGCCATCGAAGTTGATCCGGTAGAGCTGCGTGAAGTACGGGTCCTGCCCGGGAACAAGGCCGCCGGTTTCAAAGTAGATTTCGCGCTTGTCGTCATCCACATAATCGACGTTGCGCACCAGCCAGTCGCCTTTGGTGATCTGGTTCTTCACCTGGCCTGTAGTGCCGTCGTAGAGATACAGATGTTCCCAGCCATCGCGCTCGGAAGCCCAGATGATCTCCTTGCCGTCTTTCACATCGTGCCGGTACTTGCGCCCGGCGGAGAGGCCCGGCCCCAGGTTGCTGTAGTAGAAGAACGTCTTTGTAGTTTCCGCAATCAGCGGGCGTGTACGTCCCGTCTGTCCATCGGCCTCGATCACCGTGTAGGCCTGATGGCCGCGTTGGTTGTATTCGAACGTGAACGCCCGGCTATCCTTCCACCACACTGGTGAGCTCAGGGAAAACGGATTGGGAAATAGCGCCGGATCGATCTCGGTCTCCTGCTTGCTCTCTACATCGAAGAGCGCAGGGTAGGCGATGTCGAGTGTGTCGCCGGGCTTGGTGTAGTGGATCGTGGCGTGTTTCGGCTGGATCTGGTCGGTCGGCGAGGATTCAATGTACATCACCTCGCGGTCGTAGCCCGGCCGCGTGTGATACGCCACCAGCTTCTTCGAATCCGGCGACCATGCAAAGGTACGCAGCGAGTAGTAGTTGTTCTCCGACCCATCGAAGCTGAGCGGAATGGCCGGACCGCCGCCCTTGGGCTTCAGGAACACGTTGAAGTTCTGAACGAACGCCTGGTATTTGCCGTCGAACGAAGCGCACGATTCCGGCGCTCCCGGAGGTAGTTGTCCCAGGATCTGGGAACCCACGCCGGAAGGCCCGCCAGCGCGCGCTCCGCGGTTTCGTGCATCGCCCTGCCGTCCGCCAGGCTGTGGGGCACAGGCGCGCTGCATGCGGTTGAAACGGCCGTCATCGCCTTCCTGCGGCGACGGCGGCTGATAGGCAAGCCCGTCCTCGGGATTCCCGCCCGGCCCTTCCAGGCTGTCCTCCGGATTCAGCGACGGGTCCTCCGACGCAACGCGTGCATCGAGCCCAGGCTGTGGAATCGGCCCAACCTTGCTGCATTGCGAGCTGGCGATCTCGCACTTATAGAGCAGGCCGTCCATACCGAACTGGATGCTTCGCTCGTCATCCACAAAGGTCAGCGGCGCTGTACTGGAAAGCGCGCCCGTCACGGGGCGCGCACCGGCACGAAAAGGCCGAGGCGCGAAGGGCAGATTCAAGCCCTCGTAGTGATGGCCAGTCAGCTTGCTGAGCGAGGCCGCAATCTTTTCCTGAT
>CAXSHQ010000180.1:8896-9355 GCA_964236875.1 uncultured Acidobacteriaceae bacterium
AACGCGGGCTTCTTCGTCCCCTGCCCCGCGTTCACGAGGACGAACTCCGTGCCGCCCTTCACCGTCTTCGAGTACCAGAAACGATCGGTGTCACCGATCCACGTCGGCGGCCCGGCAATGTTCACCGCAAGATGACGCGCCTTCTCCTGCAGTTCGTGTCCCCGCTGATAATCAGCCAGCGTGCCCTGGGCGCCTGCACACGATGCAAAGCCAAGAAGAAGAGAAACTGCAGGCAGAACGCGGCACGCGGATTGCAGAATGGGGGCCATGAAGTCTCCAGGTTGTGTGTGTCCCGACTGACGCCAGTCAGCGGAACTGTATTGCAGTTTGGGATACAAAAGAGTATACGCACAAGTGCGCTCTACATAACGCGGTTCATGTGCTAGAAGTGAGGCAAACCTTTGCTCACCCGTTCGGCGTGGACCGACAGCTTCTCGAAAGATCAGGAGTACGCATGCT
>CAXSHQ010000181.1:0-275 GCA_964236875.1 uncultured Acidobacteriaceae bacterium
CCAGCAGCCCACCGACGACCAGGAGCTCCATCGCGAACGCATTGCTGATAGGCGCCTGCGGGTACGGCACCGCGACGTGCAGCGCGGCGAGCAGCCGGTCCACCGGGCGGGCGAAGAGATGATTCAGAAAATGGGTAAACAGAAGCTGTGGCTGCATATCTCAAAACTGGAGGTGCGGTTGCGACCAAGCTGCCGGGCAGCTAGACCGTCCAGGCTTTGGCCAGCCGCAAGCCTTCGATCACCAGGGCGAAAATCCCCAGTCCCAGGCCCGCGGC
>CAXSHQ010000181.1:285-1628 GCA_964236875.1 uncultured Acidobacteriaceae bacterium
CCATCCAGAAACTTAAGGCTAACATACAGCGCCGCCACCGTAAGCAGCAGCCGCGCGAAGAACCCCAACAAAACCGGCAGCAGCGGACGCGGCGTTCCTCCCGCATCCATGCGCTCCATCACCGCCGTCATCAGCCGCAGCCACTCCCACAGCCCGGAGCCGGAAATCGCCGCCCCTACCAACAAAAGCGCAGCGCTCTGCCACCCCAGCTTCCACCAGACCAGCGGCAACGCCACGACAGTGATGATGCCGAGCAGCCGCAGCGCACGCAGCATTGTGCGGCGAAAATCCTCATCGCTCAGACCCACCGCGTTCAGCATGGAAGTCCCACATCATGTGTCATCCCAACACCAACGCTTGTCATCTCGACCGGAGGCCGAAGGCCGGAGTGGAGAGACCGCTGTATCTCACCGGCGAGTGCCTCATGCACGAGCACGTCCACTACTCGCCCCGCTTCAGAAAACGCGAAGCCATCATGAAGATCTGGATGAAACCGGCCACCGCACCCAGCAGGATCCCGACCACCCCAATCCAGCCCTGATGAAAATGCTTGTCCAGCGCGGCCCCGATCAGCCAGCCGATGACGCAAGCCGCCGGCAACGTAATTGCCATCTGGATCATCGACTCGGCCTTCACCAGGTCGCCCAATGCGCCGCTTCCGCCCTTGCCCGGCCCGCCGCTTCCCTTCTTCGCTTCTGTGCCGTCGGCTGCCATCAGCCAAACACTACCACCGCAGGCATTTGCGCGCCAACGGGGCGCACTGTCCGGAGCGAGGGGCACCGCCCCTCGTTCGCCCACCTGGATTCTCTCGAGCGCTGAAGACGCGATCTATGATTCCACGGGCGGCGCGAACCTCGCCGATATACTGAACCTCGCCGCAATCCCGAACTGATCCACCCCGAAACGAGCCCCATTGCCCCACTTTGACTCCGACTACGAAGCCAAGCTCTACGCCGATCGCGTCGCCAAGCTCGACCGCATCGCCGAGATCGGCGCCCGCCTCGGCCTGAGCCGCGCCGAAGCCCTCTACCCCAACACCTTCCGCTTCACGCACACGCTCCCCGAGCTCATCGCCCTCGGCGGGTCCCGCACCGCCGAAGAGCTCGAAGCCACCCCCATCGAAGCCGCCGTCGCCGGCCGGGTCATGAGCCACCGCGCCCAGGGCAAAGCCGGCTTCGCGCACCTCCAGCAGTCCGGCGAACGACTGCAGATCTATGTCCGCAAGGACAACGTCGGCGCCACCCCCGAGCAATCCGACGCCCTCTTCACGCTCTACAAGCTCCTTGATCTCGGCGACCACATCGGCGTCCGCGGAACCTTAATGCGAACCAGAACGGGCGAGC
>CAXSHQ010000181.1:1706-9225 GCA_964236875.1 uncultured Acidobacteriaceae bacterium
AAGGTCCATCCCCTCACAGCCGCTGATGTCGCAGCCACCGTCAGCTCGCTCGCCAACTCCACTCTCGCCGAGCAGGTCGGCCAGCCTGCGCTCCAGTTCCTTGGCAAGAGCATGCTCGCGCTCCCCGACAAGTACCACGGCCTGGAAGACGTCGAGCTCCGCTACCGCCAGCGCTACGTCGACCTCATCATGAACTCCGGCACGCTCGCCAAAGCCGAAGTCGTGGGAGCGTCCTCATCACCCTCTGCCAACGCTTCATCCTCTGCCAACGCGTCATCCTCTGCCAACGCGTCATCCCTCCCCGAAGGCGTCATCCTGAGCGCAGCGAAGGATCCCCGTATTTCGCCCGAAGCGGCACAACACTTGGCGGATGCCCCCGAACCCGTCCCCGGCACATCCCCCGTCGCCGACACCGCCGCCCCCCACGCGCAGCACGAAGACGCCCCCCGCAACAACCGCGAGGTCTTCGTCAAGCGCGCCGCCATCCTGCGCGCCCTCCGCCGCTTCTTCGACGAGCGCGGCTACCTCGAAGTCGAAACCCCCATGATGCACACGGTCGCAGGCGGCGCCGCGGCGCGGCCCTTCAAGACCCACCACAACGCGCTCGACATCCCGCTCTCGCTGCGCATCGCCCCCGAGCTCTTCCTCAAGCGCCTGGTGGTCGGCGGCATGGACCGCGTCTACGAGATCAACCGCAACTTCCGCAATGAAGGCGTCAGCACCCAGCACAACCCCGAGTTCACCATGCTGGAGTTCTACCAGGCCTACGCCAACTACCACGACCTGATGGACCTGACCGTCGAACTCATCGCTCAGGTCGCGCAGGAAGTCAACGGCACAACCGTCACGCACTTCAATGGCAACGAGATTGACTTAGCCGCCGTGAATTGGACCAAGCTCAGCATGCGCGAGGCGATTATTCGTTGGTGGCCAGCTGAGGCCGGAACGCCTCCACGCGAAGAGGCCTTCGGATCCATTGACGAGTTCGCAAGCGATCTGAGCAATCTCGCTTCATACTACCGAGCCAGAGTCGGACGTGTTGTTTCGAATGAGAACAAGCCTATCTGGGGAAAGATGATGGAGTTCTCCAGAATGTCCGCAGAGGCCTTCAATCTCTCAACTAATGCCCCGGGTACCGTTTCTGACTACAACGCCGCAGTCCGGCCTGCTCTTGGCCGGCACATCGCATCCACATTTGAACTTCTTGCAGAACAACACCTCCTTCAACCGCACATCATCTACGACTTCCCTCTCGCCGTCTCACCGCTCAGCAAGGTCAAGCCCGGCGAGCCCGACTGGGTCGAGCGCTTTGAGTTCTACATCGGCGGCTTTGAAGTCGGCAACGCCTTCTCCGAGCTCAACGACGCCGCCGACCAGGAGGCCCGCTTCCAGGCCCAGGTCGCCGACAAGGACCCCGAAAGCATGTCCGAGGTCGACCACGACTACGTCCGCGCGCTGGGCTACGGCCTGCCGCCCACCGCCGGCGAAGGCATCGGTATCGACCGCCTAACCATGCTCCTCACCGGCTCCCGCTCCATCCGCGACGTCATCCTCTTCCCCCTCCTGCGCCCCCAAACCCAACCCGGCGAGCCTAGTTCCGGCGAAGAGGATGACCACACGCACGGCGAGTCCGCCGAGTAAAACCTACCTACTTCGCACCGACCTCAAGTCTCAGGATGACGTTGCGTCCGCTTGCGGTCGTATATGCAATGCGAACAGGGAGACCCTCGCGGATCGGGCCACCATGCGAAGCGGCGTTGCGGAATCCCGGGGCTATCAAGTAGTCGGAGTAACAGAAACGCTTATCCTGCGCGGAAAAGCACTCAACTTTATGCCCTTCGAAGGACATCGGATCGAAGTGCACGACTGTGCCCTGCACGACCTGATATGCACCCGTCCTATAGGCGTGAAGCGCATCCAACTCCGCATCTCGCACCCGTTGAGCTTCCCTGGCGAAGATCCGCAGCACCAAGAGACCCAAGACCACCGGACAGCATGCCGCAATTGTTGCGACAACAACCCACCGCGCTGACTTCCAACCAAAGCGCTTTCGGCTGAAATAGAGGAGGCAAGCTAGACCGCAAAACACGGCGAGAAGAACAGCAAAGCCAATCCGTGTGCCGAGAAGCATGCCGGATCCTAGCTCCGCGCTAGGATCGCCCCGTACTGCTGATATCTCATAAGCCGTCGTGAACTGTGGACTCATCGGCCAGAGATTAGCTGACCGATTTCCATCTGACAACCTCCCCGAAGACCCGCAGCCCTTCCGCCACCCGCTCCCACTCGGTCTCGCCGCCCAGCCCCACCCGCACCGCCCGAGGCACCGCCGCGCCCGGCGCCGTAAACCACCGGGTGATCAGCACACCGCGCTCCTCGCACGCACGCTCCACGTCTTCATCGTTGCCGACACCCTCCGGCAGCGACACCCAAAGGTGCCAGCTATTCGGCCCCGCCATGATCTTAAAACCCCGCTCCAAGCCCGCGAGCATCTCCAGTGTCCGCTTTCGCCGAGTCGCGCCCTCCTTGCGTTTGGCCTCGATCATTGCTGCAAGCCGCCCATCCGCCGCCATCGCGCACCCCATGCTGGCCAGCAGCGTTGAGCTCCCGCTTGCCACCAGCCGCAGCGCCAGCTCGGCCTCGGTGCCTAGGCTTTCGGGCACCACCAGAAACGCCGTTCTCAGCCCCGGAGCCACGCGCTTGGACAGGCTCTCCACATACCAGCTCCGCTCCGGCGCCAGCTCAACGTATCGCGGAGGCTCGTCCTCCAGCAGGAACCCATACGCCCCGTCCTCGACGATGGTCAGCCCAAATTCTCGCGCGACCGACACCACCGCCTGCCGCCGCTCCAGCCCAGCCACCGCGCCTGTTGGGTTATGCAAGGACGGCATCGTGTACACCGCATGCACGCGCTCCCGTTCGCATGCTGCCCGCAACGCATCAGGCCGCACACACTCGCCGTCGAGCTCCACCGGCAGCACCCGCGCACCCAGCATCTGCAACTGCCGCACGAACCACGGATAGGTCAGCCGCTCCACCGCGACCGTCTTCCCCACCAGCCCCGCCGCCATCACGGTGGCGATCAGCGCATGGTGCCCGGCCTCCGCAATCAACGCCCGCTGCGGAGCCACACCCAGCCACGCGCCGGCGAGTTCCCTGTCCCGCGCCCACCCGCCGAACGCCGGCAGCCGCAGCGCGTCGCCGCCGAACCGCTCCACCGCTTCCAGCAGCAGCGCCTTCCAGCTCGATTCCTGCTCCGCCAGCACAGGGTAGTTGCTTTGAAGATTGATCACTTGGCTCACGCCCCAAGTCTACGACTCCCATGCGGTCATCACGCCTGGCCAGCGGCGCCAATCCTCTCCGCGTATTCCGCGGGCCAATCCGCGCAATCTGCGTTCCCGCTTTCCTCCGCTCAGCGACGCCCCAGCAGCTCCCGGTCCACCCGGCGGAGCAGCCCCGCACTCCGCTCCGGATGCATCTTCCGGGCAAACAGCGCCTCTGACGCCGCCAGCCGCTCGAAATCCTCGTCATCCAGCGTTCGCGGATACTTCGGATTCGGCCGCTCCCAGTCGATGTAGTGCAGCGCCTCCGCCGACACCCGCGCCGCGAACGGTGAGTTCGCCAGCATCGTCTGAAACATCGCTTCATCCGGAATGAACGTGTGCCGAAAGTACCGCGCCACCTGTGGCTCGGCGTGCAGCGTGGCCATCATCCACTCCAACGCCTCGCGCGAAAGCGCCCACCACTGCGATCCACCATGCGGCCGCCAGCTCAACGGAAACCGCCGCGGCAGCGGCAACTGCAGCACCCGGCTCCTCAGGTTCAGCGTGTATCGTTTCACCCGCGCCATGGCCTGGAAGCGCCCGCCCTGCGGCGTCCACCGATTCGGTGCGTCCAGCGGAAAAGCCTCGATTAACACCGTTCCCTTATTCGCTTCGAAAAACGCGGCGATCCGTTCCGGGCTCTTGATCGGGTAATCCTGCCCGGAAAGCAGCACCGCGTAGTCGAACGCTCGCCCGCTCGCCAGCAGCACGCCAATACACTCCAGCGTCGCTTGCACCAGCGCATATGTTCCCCAGTAGCACCGCTGGCGCTCCGTCAGCAGCACATCGGTATGTCCGGCGGCATACTCCCTCAGAGACGTCATCACGGAGTCATCAGCCCGCGCATCCACATGCACCGCAAACGTCGCGCCCGACGCGCGCAACGCCTCCATCATCCGGATCACCTGCTCCGGATGCGCATGCGCCAGGATGAGATACGCCACCACCATTGTCGTACCGCAAGCATAGCCGTCAGGCCGCATCAATCTATAAACTCGTTCGGGTGAACATCCTTTTCGTCGGCGATGTCTTCGGGTCTGCCGGCCGCCACATCGTCCGCGAACACCTCCCACACCTCCTCGACACCCATGCCGTGGACCTCCTCATCATCAACGGCGAAAACGCCGCCGGCGGCTTCGGCATCACGCCCGCCATCGCTGAAGAGCTCTTCGACCTCGGGGCACACGTCATCACCACCGGCAACCACATCTGGGACAAGAAGGAGATCTTCGAGTACATGGATGTCCCCCCCGACTCCCACATCCGCGGCCGCCGCATCCTCCGTCCCGCCAATTACGTCGCCACCACGCCCGGCTTCGGCGTTTACCAGGGCGAGCTCCCCACCGGCCAGCCCTACGCCGTCATCAACCTCCAGGGCCGCGTCTTCATGAGCTCCTGCGACGACCCCTTCCGCAAGGCCGACGAGTTCCTCCAGGGCATCACCGCCAAGGTCATCCTGCTCGACATACACGCCGAAGCCACCAGCGAAAAGGTCGCGCTCGGCTGGTACCTCGATGGCCGTGTGACCGCCGTGCTCGGTACCCACACCCACATTCCCACGGCAGACGAGCGCGTCCTTCCCGGCGGGACGGCTGTCCAGACCGATGTCGGCATGTCCGGCCCCTACGACTCAGTCATCGGCGTCGAAACCGAGCTCGTCCTCAAGCGCTTCCTCACCGGCATGCCCGGCAAGTTCGAAGCCGCCAAGGGAAATCCCAAGATGGCCGCCACCCTTATCCAGTGCGACGGCGCCACCGGCCGCGCTCACCACATCCAGCGCTTCCTGCTAGGCGAGTAACTCGATGGAACCCAGATGGAGCCTGACGGCAATCAGGCTACCAGCCCGTGAAAGGCGTCATCCTGAGCGTAGCGAAGGATCTCAGTAGTCCCTCGTTGCGGCACTCCCGCTCAGATCAATCCTTCACCGCCCCCGGCGCCGCGATCTTCACCACATTCGCCCGGCATGACTTCACCGCAGGACAGCTCATCGCTTTCAGGTTTTTGTCCAGACACACCTGCACAGCCGTCAGCCGATTATTCCCGCAGCTCACCACAAAGTCGCCCACTGGCTCCCCATTCGCTTGTGCGAACGCGCCGAGAATCTCCCCCGGCGTCTCCTGCGCAGGCGTCGACTTCCCTGCCGAAGCTGATAAGTTCGCAGGAATCTTCACCGCAGCCTTCGCCTGCCGCTCCAGTTCGAAGTACCTATCCGGCGCCAGCCCTGAGCATGTCCCATGCGTCCGCCACTCGTGCAGCAGAAGTCCCTGGTCCGGGTAAATATCCTTGTATGCCCCCGGATCGCTCGGTCCCGCCGCCGTCGAGCAGCTTTCCGGGTACGTCCCATTCGTGTTCTCCGGCCAGAGCCCATGCAGCACAAAGCCCGGTGCCGCCGCGCACTGCGCATCCGCCGGATGTCCCAGGCAGTACTCCGGCGACCACGACAGCGTGAGCAGGTAAAAGTCGAACTCCCCCGGCTGCGCGCCCTTTTCCGGCTTCGCACGGGACGGACGTGGAGCCGAGCCTGACCGCCCCGCCGCACTGCCCCGGCTCCCAGACCCGGGCTGCGTCACGGCGCTGCCGCTCTGCGGCGACCGGCACCCAAGTCCCACGCCGGCGAACACCAGCATCACGCCCCAGCCCACCACCCCACGCCGGGAGCCCCTCACAGCGCCTTCTCCAAACTCACAAACGCGAGGTCGTCCCGCAGCGGCCTGCCGAAGCGATCATCGCCATACGGGAACGGCTTCACCTCCCCGGTGCGCACGTATCCACGTCGTTCGTACCACGCCAGCAGCGTATCGCGCACGTTCATCACGCCAATGCGCATGCGCGTGCCGCCCCGCTCCCGCGCCGCGTCCTCTGCGGCCGCCAGCAGCGCCCGTCCCAGCTGCCGATCCTGCTCCGCTGGCCGCACACACAGCAGTCCCAGGTACCACAAATCCTCTCCCCGCGGCTCCAGCCACACCGAGCCCAGCAGCAATCCATTCGCCCCATCTCGCCACACCAGCTGCAGCGCCTCCGGCTCGGCGGCGAGGTCCTCTTCGAGCATCGCGAGCGTGATCCGCGCGCCCGCCATCACCGGGCCCTCCACGGCCCAGCCCTCGCTGCCGCGAAAGGACGCGTTCACCAGCTCCACCACTTCCGGCAGTTCCGCCGCCGTTGCGCGTCGCAGTTCCATGGAATCCCGTTAGAGTCCCGTTGTACTACAAAGCCAGTGCCGGCACGCACCCCCAATTCCCTTTAGAATCCCGTCATCCATGCGCGTTCCGAAAATTAGTCGCCGAACCGTCTTCAAAGCCGCCGCCGCCGCCGCCGTTGCTGCCCACCTCAAGCCCCTCCCGCCGCAGTCACACGCGGCGCAGCAAACCTGGCCCGAAAATGGAACACTCATCCCCGACGAAGGCTGGCGCCTCTGGCTCGACACCGAAGCCCAGTGGGCCAGCGACGACATCTTCCTGCCCGAAGACATCGGCTGGATCAACAACGCTCTTTGCGCCAAGGGCCAGCCGCTTCCGGTTAACGCGCCCACCGGCGGCTGGTCCGCCCTCACCGCAGGCACCGGCAAGGACGTCATCCTCCCCACCACCGTCGAGCAACACTTCTGGGGACAGCACGCTTCCGGTCCACATGGCAAGCCGCGTCCCTACACTCCCGAGGAGTACCGCTACGCCGCCGACACCAAGGGCGGCACCCAACCTGTGGCGCCGCCAGCCGACGACGACATCCCCCAGAACGGCGCCTACTTCGGCGTCTCCTGGTGGTCTCGAACAATCGATATCCCGCTTGCGATGAAAGCCAAGCGCATCTTCCTCCATATCCGCGGCGCACGCCTCCGCGCCGAGGTCTACCTCAACGGCAAGCTCTGCGGCTACTCCATCATGGAGGAGCTCCCCTTCGAGGCCGACCTCACCCACGCCGCCAACCCCGGCGGCCAAAATCACCTCGCCATCCGCCTCACCAACCCCTTCGGCCGCTTCGACTGGGTCGACGGTCTCAATGCCAAGTGGGGCAAGGTTTCGCTCTACCGCTCGCACGGCTTCGCCGGTCTCGACCGAGGTATGACGATCAGCGCGCACGAAAGCAGCCTCCGCATTCTGGATGCTTGGGTACTCAATAGCCCGAAGCCGCAGACCGTGCCTCTCAATGCGCTGGTTCAGGCAGAAGACGCCCAAGGGTTCTTCGCGATCCGCTGGGAATTG
>CAXSHQ010000182.1:0-9141 GCA_964236875.1 uncultured Acidobacteriaceae bacterium
TCGCGGGCTGAGCGCAGAGCTGGAGGCAGCACGGCGCACGCTGGATGCTGCCGGCGTCGTGCTGACCACCGACGCAGCACCGGCGCAGCAGCTTTCACCTGCGGAAGAAACCGTGCTGGCGCTGGCGTTGCGCGAGGCGGTAACCAACATTGTGCGGCACGCGCGCGCGACCCACTGCAGCGTGCGCTTTGTCTCGCAGGCCGGACGGCACCGGCTGGTGGTGGAGGACGACGGCGAGCACGCAGTCGAGCGCGAGGGCAACGGCTTGCGCGGGATGCGGGAGCGCGTGGAGTCGCTGGGCGGACGGCTGGAACTGGGCCGCGAGCATGGGACGCGCCTGCTGATCGAGCTGCCTACGCATGCGCCGGAGCCGGCGGTTTCATGAGCGGGCCTGCGGCGCAGAAGACGGGCGGCAAGAAGATTCGCGTGCTGCTGGCGGAAGACCAGACCATGCTACGCGGCGCGCTGGCGGCGCTGCTGGAGCTGGAGCCGGACATCGAAGTGGTGGCGCAGGCGGCCAACGGCAAGGAAGCGGAAAAGCTGACCCGGCAGCTTGCGCCCGATCTTGTGGTGACCGATATCGAGATGCCGGAGATGACGGGGCTGGAGCTTGCGGCTGCCATCAAGCAGACAGTGTTTCCCGGCGGCCATCCACCGCGGCTGGTGATCCTGACGACGTTCGCCAGGCCGGGGTACCTGCGCCGGGCGCTCGACGCGGGCGCGCGGGGCTACCTGCTAAAAGACCGGCCGGCGTCGGAGCTGGCGGAGGCGATCCGGCGCGTGCACCAGGGGCTGCGGGCCATCGACCCAGCGCTGGCAGCGGAGGCGTGGAGCGCCGATGACGACCCGCTTTCCGACCGCGAACGCCAGGTGCTGCAGCGCGCGGCGGAGGGCTTGTCGTCGGCGGAGATTGCCGCGGGGCTAAAGCTCAGCGAGGGCACGGTGCGCAACTACCTGTCGGAAGCGATCGCCAAGCTGGGCGCGGCGAACCGGATCGATGCGGCGCGTATCGCGCGGCAGCGCGGCTGGCTGTGATCTCTAGGAGTTCCGGCAGCTGTCGCGCCGCTCAAGAGACTACCGAGATCCTTCGCTTGCGCTCAGGATGACGCCTTCAGGATCAGAAGCTACAGCATTAGCAGAGAGAACTAGCTGGAAGTCTCTTCCGGCTTCTCAGGGCTGATCACGAGCGGCTGCCATAGCTCGATGCGATTGCCGTCGCAGTCGCGAATCCAGGCGAAGCGGCCGTACTCGGCATCCTCGCGCTTGGGATCGATCCAGACATCGGCAGCAGCGAGCGAGGCAAGCAGGCCGTCGAGGTCGTCCACGCGGTAGTCGAGCATGACGGCCTGCGGGGGCCGGTTTCCCTCCGATTCACCGAAGTACTTGGTATCGGCGGGAAAGACGGACCAGGCGGTCGCGCCGGTACCGGCGGGCACTTCATCAGTCCACTCGAAGCTGGCGCCGCCCCAGTCGTTCAGCTTGACGCCGAGATGGTCGGCGTACCACTGAGCCAGACGCTTGGGATCGCTGGAGCGGAGAAAGACGCCGCCGATACCTGTTACTCGTGCCATTACGAAGCTCCCTGGCTGGTGCGCAAACGTTGGAGCAAATCTAGCACGGCGCCGGACGTGACGGCTTCCTGCACGCGGATGACGCCGTGACTCATGTCCGCGACGAGCCCTGCCGTGAGCAGCACGGCGGCGGCGTTCAGCACAACGATATCGAGCGGCGGACCCTGCTTGTTGCGAAAGACGGAGAGGAGGATGGCGGCGCTCTCCTGCGCATCGGCGGCGGCCAGTGTGGAGAGCGGGGCGGGCGCAAGCTCGTAATCTTCAGGATTGATGGCGTCCTCGTACACCACGGCCTGGCCGGCTTCGCTGCGGATCGCCGCCACCACGGTAGGGCCGCTGAGGCTGATCTCATCGAGGCCGCCTGCGCCGTGAACCACCAGCGCGCTCCTGGTGTCGAGCAGCGCCATGGCTTCGGCGACGAGGCGCACGAGGTGGGGAGCGTACACGCCCATGACCTGCCGGCGCGCGCCCGCAGGGTTGAGCAGCGGGCCCATGACATGCAGCAACGTGCGCACACCCATGGCGCGGCGCAGGGGCATCACGGCCCGCAGGCCGGGATGGTGCGCGGGGGCGAGCAGAAAGCAGAAGCCATGAGCACGAAGAGCGTCCGCGGCAGCTTCGGGAGAAAGCTCGACGGGGACACCAAGCACCTCAAGCACATCGGCCGAGCCGCAGCGCGACGTAACGGCGCGGTTGCCGTGCTTGGCGACCTTGGCTCCGGCGGCAGCGGCGACCAGAGCGGCGCCGGTGGAGATGTTGAAGGTGCCGCTGCTGTCGCCGCCCGTGCCGCAGGTGTCGACCAGCTCGGCGCGCTCGGCGTCGGTAAGCGGCAGGGTAGTGGCGGCTTCGCGGAGGGCCTGGGCAAAACCGGCGAGTTCAGCCGACGTTTCGCCGCGGACCGCCATGGCGCTCAAGAGCGAGGCCAGCTCGACTTCGGACGCGTCGCCGGCGAGGATGCGCCGCATCAGCGCGGCGGCCTCCGGCATCGCCAGCGTTTCGCGGGATTCGACGACTCGGCGAAGCTCTGCAGTGATTGCCATGCCAGGCTTCGAGGCTAGCAGATGACGGGGTGCGGGCAGCGTGCACCGTAGCACCACCGATAATCGCCGCACATTGCTTGCCGCTGGTTTCCGGCAGTCTTTACTATGGCTGGGTCTAGCTGAAAGCCTCAACCGACCTAGTTTGCTCAACTGTTTCGCAGGAGCTTCGCATGAAGATTCACGAGTATCAGGCTAAGGAAATCCTTCGCCACCATGGTGTGCCGGTCCCGGAAGGCGAGATGGTCGTCGGCCTGGACCAGGCGGAAACCGCCGCAAAGCAGCTCTTCTCCTCGGGGAATGCCGTGGTGGTGGTAAAGGCGCAGATCCATGCCGGCGGGCGCGGCAAGGGCGGCGGCGTGAAGCTGGCGAAGACGCTCGATGAAGCCGTCGAGCACTCCAGGAAGATTCTCGGCATGCAGCTGGTGACGCACCAGACGGGGCCGCAGGGGCAAAAGGTGCAGCGGCTGCTGATCGAGCAGGGCTCGGCGATCGCGCGCGAGCTGTACCTCGGCATCGTGCTTGACCGCGCGACGGGAAAGATCGTGTTCATGGCCTCGCAGGCGGGCGGCATGGAGATCGAGGAAGTCGCGGCCAAGGACCCGGACGCAATTTACAAGGAATACATCGAGCCTAGTGTTGGCTTACAGCCGTTCCAGGCGCGCAAGCTGGCGTTCAAGCTGAAGCTGGAGCCCACGCAGGTGAACGATGCAGTCAAGTTCATGATGGGGCTGTACAAAGCTTTCCTCGATACGGACTGCTCGCTGATGGAGATCAACCCGTTCATCACGACCAAGGACGGCAAGCTCGTCGCGCTGGATTGCAAGATCAACTTCGATGACAACGCGATGTTCCGCCACAAGGACCTGAAGGAACTACGCGACCTTGCGGAAGAAGATCCGCTCGAGGTGGAAGCATCGAAGTACGCGCTGAATTACATCAAGCTGGACGGCAATATCGCCTGCATGGTGAACGGCGCGGGCCTGGCGATGGCCACCATGGACATCATCGAGTACGCCGGCGGCAAGGCGGCGAACTTCCTGGATGTGGGCGGCGGCGCGAACCAGCAGCAGATCGAAAACGCGTTCGGGATTCTGCTCAGCGACAAGAATGTGAAGGCGATCTTCATCAATATCTTCGGCGGCATTCTGCGCGTGGATGTGCTGGCGACGGCGGTGGTCGCCGCGGCGAAGAACCTTAACGTGCAGTTGCCGATCATCCTGCGGCTGGAAGGCACGAATGTCGAAGAGGGCCGCAAGATCCTGGCGGACTCCGGACTGAAGTTCCAGGTCGGCGAGACGATGAAGGATGCAGCAGACCTGGCGGTTGCTGCGGCCGGCGCCTAGATACGTTGCGGACAAGCTGCCCTAAAGAGACGGTATGAACGCCATTGAGGCGAAGAAAATCGCGATTGTGGGTGGCGGGCCCGGCGGCCTGACACTGGCACGGCTGCTGCAGATGCAGGGCGCGGATGTCAATGTCTATGAGCGCGACGCCAACCGCCACGCGCGCATTACAGGCAGCGCGCTGGACCTTCACACGGACTCCGGCTTGGCCGCTCTCGAGGCTGCCGGGTTGATGGACGCCTTCTGGGCCAATCACCGTCCCGAGCTTGACCGGTTACGCCTGATGAGCAGCCGTGCGGAGATCCTGTACGACCATAAGCGAAGCCAGGAGCTTCGTCCGGAGATCGAGCGCACACCGCTGCGGAACATCCTGTTGGACTCGCTCCAGCCTGACACCGTGCAGTGGAACAAAAAGCTGGAGAGCGCGAGTGAAGACGGCGACCAGATACACCTCAAGTTCTCCGGTGACGAAACTGTCGGGGCCGATCTGGTGATTGGCGCAGACGGCGCCAACTCGCGACTACGTTCGTTGGTCACTCCGGAGCAGCCCGCCTATGCAGGGGTCACGCTGATAGAAGGCGTCGTGCCTAACGCCGTGACCGCAGTTACCGAGGTTTGTGCGCTCCTTGGTGGCTCGGCCATCATGGGTCTGGGAGCGGAGCAGACGTTCGGCATGGCCACCAAGACGGATGGGAGCATTCTTTTCTATGCAGGCATGAAGGCGCCGGAGGATCGCGCCAAGCAGGCGCTGGAAGCGGCAAGCAGCGAGGCAGACCGGCTCGCCTGGTTTCATACCTACTTTCCAGCATGGAGCTCGACGTGGGCGACCCTGTTCTCTCGTGCAGAGTCGTTTGCATGGCGGCCGCTCTTCACGTATCCGCTGCACCAGCGCTGGGAGGCGAAGGCGAATGTCACTCTGCTTGGCGATGCCGCGCACGTGATACCACCGTATGCTGGCGAAGGTGTGAACATGGCCATGCTGGACGCACTTGTGCTTTCGCGGGAACTCAGCCTTCAGCCTGACACAACCGCCGCCATCGCGGCGTATCAGTCCGAGATGTTTACGCGCATGGAAGCCATTGCAAGCGAGACAGTGACCAACACCGAAATGTTCTATGCACCGGATGCCGCCACGCAGATCGTCGATCTGTTCAAGAGCTTTGCCCGCCGAGCCGCGGATGAAGCGGAACCCATTTCCGATTTGCCGAACTGATTGAACTCGTAGTGAGTGAAGGAATGCGCACATCGCGCGCAAGGAGAGAACTCAATGGCCGTACTCGTTGACAACAACACACGCCTCATCGTTCAGGGCATCACCGGCCGCGAAGGCACGTTCCACGCCAAGGGATGCGCGGAGTATGGCACCAAAGTCGTTGGTGGTGTGACGCCGGGCAAGGGCGGGACCACGCATGAGGGCTGGCCGGTGTTCAACACGGTGGAAGAAGCCGTAAAGGAGACGGGCGCGAACGTTAGCGTGATCTTCGTTCCACCGCCGTTTGCGGCGGACGGCATCCTGGAAGCCGCCGATGCCGGGCTGCCGCTGGTGATCTGCATCACCGAGGGGATTCCGACGCTGGACATGGTGAAGGTGTGGGATGTGGTGAAGAGCTCGAAGTCGCGGCTGGTGGGGCCGAACTGCCCGGGCGTGATCTCGCCGGGCAAGGCCAAGGTGGGTATCATGCCGGGGCGCATCCACAAGGAAGGCAATGTGGGCATCGTCTCGAAGTCGGGCACACTGACCTATGAGGCCGTGTACCAGCTCACGACGCGCGGCATCGGGCAATCGACGGCGATCGGCATCGGCGGCGATCCCATCATCGGGACGACGCATATCGACGCGCTCAAGTTGCTGCAGGACGACCCCCAGACCGAAGCCATCATCATGATCGGCGAGATCGGCGGATCGGCAGAAGAGGCTGCCGCGGAGTTCATCAAAGCGTATGTCACCAAGCCGGTGGTCGGCTTTATCGCCGGGCAGACCGCGCCTCCGGGCCGGCGCATGGGCCATGCCGGCGCGATCATCTCCGGCGGTGAAGGCACGGCCGCGAGCAAGATGCAGGCTATGGCCGATGCGGGCATCCACGTGGTGAAGTCGCCCGCCGAGATCGGCGAGATGATGGCGAAGGTGCTGGGCAAGTAAGACAGCTGGCTGCTGCGGCTGAGAGAGGGAGCGATTGTGAAGAAGCTCTCGCATGTTGCCTTTTCCATGCTTGCGCTTTGCCTCGCCGTGGGCTGGCTCGTCGTTGCGACGAACTACGAGGAGAGTGCAGCTGTTGGCACCTTTCGCTTTGCGCACGCTGGTGTGCGGTGCACGCTTACTCTTCAGGCTGACCATACATTCCAGCAGACCCTGTCCGCCGATTCCAGCGAGCGGCGTGCGTCTGGCACTTGGCACAAGGTAGGAGAAGGTGGGATTTCGTTTTCGAATGCCTTCCTGCCATTCGCGGGTGACGTGCCTTCGCCCGATGGATCATCTTTCGCCGACATGCGGCGGACGATGGGGCTCAGAATGACTCTGGAATTCCGGCAGTATAACGTGGTCTGGTTTCAGAAACACGTGCCATCAGTGCGGGGAGAGCTCACGGGAAAGTACTTCGGCGACAACTCAGGCATATCGACGGAGCTCGACCTGCGGGAAAACCATACTTTTGCGCAAACCTTCATCTCAGATCGAGCGAACAGTAAAGCCGAGGGAGTCTGGCGCCTCGAGGGAGAAAATGTGATCTTCTCCAAGGAGTTCTTGACCTCTTCAGGTGAGCCGCTAGCATTGCACGAGAGCGCGATAGCTGGTTCAGGCACTGACATACGCCACGGCATTCTGCAGATAGAAGTGAAAAACAACTCATCCTTCCGAACGGCTTTACAGAAGAGTTGGCTCTAGAAGAGAACAGCGAAAACTCAGCGTTTCTGCGAGGCGTAGAACGCGTACGCCAGACCGAACACGACGGCGAGAAGAAAGTTCAACTCCGCGCGTTGCGTGGCACCGCTATGCAGGCTGAGGCCGGCGTTGAACAGCCACACGATGCATCCGGCCAGCCAAATCCACGCGTAGCGCCGCATAAAGCGTTGGACGCGCCCCGGGCCGGAGACGGTGCGTGCGCTACTGTTCGGTGACGATCTCCTTTTGGCGGCGCAGCCACCAGCACGCGCCAGCACCGCTCTGCGGGAACACCGACCGGCTGCAGTCTACTTCCACCGCGCCGTCGATGTAGTACTCGACCTTGCTGCCTTTGAGGGAAGCGGCGGTGACTTCCCGGACGGTGATGCGATCCATGCCGCCGCCTGCGACCACGCGGAGGCGCCAGAGAAGCCAGTCCAAGGGGAACGCCAGAACGGCGAGGAACAACAAGGCTGCCGCGGAACGAACCAGAACTCGAATCATCGCCGCGGGCTACCAATGGAGGTTAGCGCGTTAACTGCATGCGGGTGGTTGCCCGCCGCCGGTGGGATTACCGGCTGCTGGGCGCACCGGCAGATGGGTGCGAAGGAGTGTCTTTCCTGTCAACGTTGCGCTGCACGCTTCCGCTGTCTTCAGGCGCACTTTCTTCACCGGCAGCCTCGACTCCGGAACCACTTTCTTCTTTCAACTGCTGCAGTGCCCTTTCCAGAACGACCCACCGCTCCGGAAGATGTATATCGCTAAGTTCCTGTCCCGCTCGTGCCATCGTGCGCTCCCCTGCTCGGCTGCCGCAGTTCTGCAACTTCGTAGGATGTCAGCGGCCAAAACCCCGTTGCGCGGCTGCTACAGGCTAAAAAGCTCGCGCAGCCGCTTGGTCTGCATGCGGCTGACGGGGACTTCGGTGTTGCGGCGGTCGTCCATGCGCAACTGATAGCTGCCCTTGAACCACGGCATGACTTCGCGGATGTGCTGCAGGTTCACCAGGAACGAGCGATGCGGCCGCCAGAACTGCTCGGGGTCTAGCTGGTCCATCAACTCATCCAGGGTGCGCACGTTGGAGGCGCCTTCGACCGTTTTGGTGACGACGGAAATTTCACCCTGCTCGATAGTGGCGAAGCAGATCTCCTTCTGGTCGACGAGCAGAAGGCGGCTTCCGGAACGCACGACGACCTTGCCGGAACGCGAGGCCGGCGCAACGCCTAAAGGCGGACCGGCCGGTGGCGCGTTCTGGCCGGCTGCCTGCTCTTCCAGCATGCGCAGCAAGGCGTCCAGCTTGGCTTCGGCTCCAGCCACACGGTTGGCTAACGCGGTCCTCCCAGGGGCCGGAGCACCACCGTCGGGCGCGGGCTCGGCTTCGGAAACCAGGCGGGCGCGCACCTTTTCCAGGGTCCTGGTCACGCGCTTGCTGTCAAAGGGCTTCAAGAGGTAATCGACCGCGTTGACTTCAAACGCACGGACCGCGTACTGATCGAAGGCAGTGGCAAAGACCACCTGCGGCATGCGTGGGCGGCGGTCCGGGCGTGCAGAGGACGGCGCCAGCACCTTCTTAAGCACCGCAAACCCGTCCAGGCCGGGCATTCGGACGTCGAGGAACAGCACATCAGGTTTGTGTGTGCGAATCAGGTCAACGGCTTCGATGCCGTTGGAACCATGCCCCAGGATTTCTACGTCGCCGGCGGCTTCGAGCAGGAACTGCAGCTCCTGGCGGGCCAGAGGCTCGTCGTCGACGATGAGGGCAGTGAGGCGAGCGGGCATAACGATGTACGTTCTACGGTACGTCTTCGGTCATTTCGTACAACGTACAACTTACAACGTCTTACGCTTTCAATCGCTGTAGGCGCGGAGCCGCTGGGGAACGCCGTCTTCGGCGAGGTCGCGTCCGCATTGCGTACAGAAGGCGTCCGTGATGCGCACCGAGCGATGGCAGATGCCGCACACCGGGGCAATCTGGAACTGGCACTGCGGGCAGAAATGGTAGCTGGCGGCGATGCGCGTACTGCAGTTGGGGCAGCGGGAAAGCACCGGCTGACGGAGCAGGAAGTACACCACAGCACCGATGCCGCCGGGCAGCAGCAGGCAGACCATCATCCACAGGCCGACCGACATGCCGCGGCGCTTGGCATCGCGGCTCACATAGCCCATCAGCAGCGCGTAGCTGGCCCAGAGCGCGCCCCAGGCATAGCCCATCATCAAGGGAACGGGCAGAAGGTCGTGCCGGAAGTGCGGAACGTTCTGGGCTCCTGGCCCGCCTGGAGCTCGCCCACCACCGCGACCAGCGCCACCGTCAC
>CAXSHQ010000183.1:0-9101 GCA_964236875.1 uncultured Acidobacteriaceae bacterium
GGCGATTGAGTACTCGCAGGAGCGGCCGGTGCTGATCGACCACTTCCTGGAGGATGCGCAGGAAGTCGACGTGGACGCGCTGTGCGATGGCAGGGACGTGGTGATCGCGGGCATCATGCAGCACATCGAGGAGGCTGGGGTGCACTCGGGTGACTCGTCGTGCGTGTTGCCGGCTGTGGACCTTACGTCCGAAGTGCTGGACATGCTGCGCACGTACACGCGGCAACTGGCACTGGCGCTAAATGTGATTGGGCTGGTGAATCTGCAGTTCGCGGTGCAGCGTGGGAAGGTGTTCGTCATCGAGGTGAACCCGCGGGCCTCGAGAACGGTGCCGTATGTGTCGAAGGCAACGGGTGTGCAGCTGGCGAAGGTGGCATCGCGGCTGATGACCGGGCGGACGCTGCGGGAGCTGCTGCCGGAAGCGGTGGCGAGCGGCAAGGATCTTGCGACCGGCGATCACTTTTTCGTGAAAAGCCCGGTGTTTCCGTGGGGCAAGTTCCAGGGCGTGGACCCCGTGCTGGGGCCGGAGATGCGGTCGACGGGCGAGGTGATGGGCGTGGCCGAGACGTTCGGCGAGGCGTATGCCAAGGCGCAGACGGCGGCGGGGGTGTTTCTGCCGCGCAAGGGGGCGGTGTTCTTCAGCATGAACGATCATGACAAGCCTAATGTGGCAGCGCTGGCGCGGCGGTTTGTGGAGATGGGTTTCAAGCTGGTGGCGACGCATGGCACAGCGGCTCTGCTGGAAGACGCCGGGCTGCAGGTGGAGCGCGTGTACAAGGTGAAGGAAGGCCGGCCGAACGTGGTGGACCTGATCAAGAGCGACCGGATCCAGCTCATCGTGAACACGCCGCGTGGTGCGGAAAGCGTCTTCGACGAGCAGGCGATTCGGCGGGCTGCGGTGCTGGCGCGGGTGCCGACGATCACCACGCTGGCGGCGGCGCAGGCGTGTGCGGACGGTATCGAAGCGATGCAGCATGGCGAGTACCGCGTGCAGTCGCTGCAATCGCTACATGCCATGCGGGCGGTGCCCGCGTGAGAGGCTGGCTTTCCTGCGCGGCGGGCGCAGTATGCTGGGCGGGACGACGATGAAAGAGTTCTATATAGCGGATGCGCCGCGCTTCGACACGCAGTCGGTAACCAGCTATTTCGCGCTGGCTGCTATGGGCGTGCGCGAGCGCAAGGGCAATGGTGGCGGGCAGTACCTGGCGCTGACGCTGACGGACAAGACCGGGCAGTTTGAAGCACGGATGTGGGAAGAGTTCGCCGACGTGGTGGAGCACTGCTCGGAGGGTTGCTACGTCAAGGTGCAGGGGCAGGTCGGGAAGTACCAGGGTAAGTTCCAGATTACGGTGACGCGGATGCGGTCGGCTGCGCAGAGCGAGATCGATCCGTCGGACTTTGTGCCGACGACGCAGTACGACATCGCTGCGATGGACGCTGAGCTGCGGGGATATGTCGAAGCCTTTGCGAGTGCGCCGCTGCGGCGGCTGGTGCTGGGGTTCCTGGACGATCCTGAAGTGGGGCCGCGGTTTCGTGAGGCGCCGGCAGCCAAGCGGCTGCATCATGCGTGGCTGGGTGGGCTGCTGGAGCATGTGCTGATGCTGGTGCGGGTGTGCCGCGCAACGGCGCCGTTCTATCCGGAAGTCGATCCGGAGCTGCTGGTGGCGGGGGCAATCCTGCACGACATTGGCAAGGTGCGGGAGCTGAGCTGGAAGAACACGTTCGGCTACACGCTGGAAGGGCAGTTGATCGGACATATCTCGATCGCGCTGGGGATGCTTGGCGAGAAGATCGCGGCGTTGAATGCGGCGGCGCGGGCTGCTGCCGAGGCGAGCGGGGAGGCGGCGGAGGTGTTCCCGGCCAAGCTGCGGGTCTTGCTGGAGCACATGATCCTGGCGCATCACGGGAGGCTGGAGTTCGGGTCGCCGAAGCTGCCAATGACTCCGGAGGCCATGATGCTGAGCGCCCTGGATGACCTGGAAGCGAAGTTCCAGGCGCTGCGAAATGAGTTTGCGGCGTCGAAGGCGGCGGGACGCAAGGTCGATGATGTGACGGAGTGGGTGCGGTCGATGGAGCGGCCGCTGTTCAACTCGCAGGCGTGGCTGGCGGGTGAGCCGGAGCGAGAGGTGGTTCGCGAGGCCGAGGAAGCAGTTGTTTACGGTGAGATTCCGGCAGCGGACGCATCGCTATAATCAGGAGTTCATGCTTCGATTTTCAACGGCAGGGGAAAGCCACGGCGAGGCGCTGGTGGCGCTGGTGAGCGGCCTTCCCGCCGGTGTGCCGGTCGACCTGGATTTCGTAAATCGGGAGCTTTGGCGGCGGCAGCAGGGCTACGGCCGTGGCGGGCGCATGCGCATTGAGCAGGACACGGTCCATGTGCTTTCTGGTGTGCGGCATGGGAGAACAATCGGGTCGCCGGTGGCGATGACGCTGGCGAATCGCGACTGGAAGAACTGGGAAGAAATCCTGCCGGTGGGTGAGGGTGAGGCGGACAAGCATAAAGCGGTGGCGAGTCCGCGGCCAGGCCACGCAGACCTGGCCGGAACCCTCAAGTATGACTTCAAGGATGCTCGGTATGTACTGGAGCGTGCGTCAGCGCGAGAATCGGCGGCTCGGGTTGCGTGCGGTGCTGTTGCGAAACTACTGTTGCGTGAGCTGAAGGTGGGCGTGGCCAGCCATGTTGTGCGTGTGGGCAGCGCCGAGTTGGAGCGCGAGGCGACCTTCGGAGAGATCGCGGCAGTTGGCGAGCGCGAGGACGTTTTGCTGGCCTGCGTCGACCCGGAGGCAGAAGGGCGGATGAAGGCGGAGGTGGATCGGGCGCTGCGAACCGGGGACACGGTGGGTGGGGTGTTCGAGGTGGTGGTGCATGGGCTACCGCCTGGCGTAGGTACCCATGTGAACTGGGACGAGCGGCTGGATGGATTGCTGGCGCAGGCGGTGATGAGCCTGCAGGCAGTGAAGGCGGTGGAGCTGGGGCGCGGGGTGACAGCGGCGGAGTCGATGGGCTCGCAGGTGCACGATGCAATTGGGTATGCGGGCGAAGACGCTGGTGCGGGCGGGCGGTTCACTCGTTTTGAGCGCGCGGGGAACAATGCGGGCGGAATCGAGGGTGGGATGTCGAACGGCGAGGACTTGGTGGTGCGGGGATATCTGAAGCCGATCTCCACGTTGAGAAGGCCGCTTGGGTCGGTGTCGTTCAAGACGCGGGAGGCGACGAAGGCATCGTATGAACGCTCGGATGTTTGCGTGGTGCCGGCGGCGGGCGTGGCAGCGGAGGCGATGGTGGCGTTGACGGTGGCTCGATGTGTGCTGGAGAAGTTTGGGGGCGATAGCCTGAAGGAATTGCAGCGGAACTTTGCGGGGTACGCGGAGCAGATTCGAGCGTTTTGAGTTTGCGTATCGGGTCGTGTGTTTCAAGCGAGGCGTGTTCTCTCGAGTTTTCAGTGGTCAGTTGTGAGTTATCAGTCCGATGAGTGTTTTAGAAGCAGAAGCGAAGCCGCCCAAGGTGTATGAGGTGCGGAAGTATCCCGATCCCGTGCTGATGCAGCGCGGCGAGCGCGTGACGGAGTTTGGGCCGGAGTTGGAGAAGCTGGCTGCGGACATGTTCGACAGCATGTATGCGGCGCAGGGTATCGGGCTGGCCGCGCCGCAGATTGGGATTTCGAAGCAGATCACAGTGATTGATGTGAGCTTCAAGGAGCGGCCGGAGGACAGGCTGGTGCTGGTCAACCCGGAGATCGTGGAGCGGCGCGGGCGTCAGTATGAGGAAGAGGGCTGCCTGAGTCTGCCGGAGATTCGGGAGAAGGTGGATCGGGCCGCCAATGTACGAGTGCGGGCGCAGAACGCGAAGGGCGAGTTCTTCGAAGTGGAAGGCGAAGAGCTGCTGGCGCGGGCGCTGCAACATGAGATCGACCATCTGCACGGCGTGCTTTTCATCGACCGGCTGAGCCGGCTAAAGCGGGACCTGGTGCTGCGGCGCATCCGCAAGCTGCAGAAGAACGGCGAATGGTGAGCCGGTGAAGCTGGTGTTTTGCGGCTCACCGGAGTTCGCGGTGCCGACGCTGCGGGCGGTGCTGGGGGCCGGGCACGAGGTAGAGCTTGTTTTGTCGCAACCGGACCGGCCGGCGGGGCGCAAGATGGAGCTGCAGTCGCCTGCCGTAGCGGTGGCGGCGCGAGAGCTTGGGCTGCCGCTTGCGCAGCCGGACAAGATCAAGAACAACCTGGAGCTGCGGGCGCGGCTGGAGCAGATTCAGCCGGATGCAATTCTTGCGGTCGCGTATGGGCGCATTATTCCGGCGTGGATGCTGGAGCTGCCGCGGTTCGGGAACCTGAACCTGCATGGGTCGCTGCTGCCGAAGTACAGAGGAGCGGCGCCAATCCAGTGGGCGGTGGCGAACGGGGAAACTGAGACGGGCGTGACCACGATGAAGCTGGACGCCGGGCTCGATACGGGCGATGTGCTGCTGGAGCGGCGAGTGCCGGTGGGGCCGGAGACGACTGCGGCGGAGCTGTATGAAGTGCTGGCGCCGCTTGGGGCGGAGCTTATGGTGGAGACACTGGCGGGCCTGGAAAGCGGCGCGTTGCAGGCGAAGCCTCAGGAGCATTTGCGGGCAACGCTGGCGCCCATCCTGACTCGCGAGGACGGGCGTATCGCGCTGGGCGAGCGCACGGCGCAGGAGGTCTACAACCGGTGGCGTGGGTTTTCGCCCTGGCCAGGGGCTTGGGCGGAGTTTCGGGGAAAGCGGTTCCTGGTGCACAGAATGGGTTTGGGAAGGAGCTTAGAGCTTCGAGGGGAACAGCCCGGATCAGGATGTGCCGGGGAGTTGCTGGTGAGCGGAGGCGAGTTGCTGGCGGCGGCCGCGGATGGGCGTACGGTGGTGCTGGAGGAAGTGCAGACCGAAGGCAAGCCTCGGTTGGCTGGTGGGGTGTTTGCGCGGGACTTCCAGGTGCAGGCGGGCGAGCGGCTTGCGTAGTGCTCCTTCGGGACGAGTGGTGGTGGTTCGAGATGCAGATTCCTCCGCTGCGCTGCGGAATGACAACAGATGAACATGCGTAAGCACCCACGCGAGGAGCGGGAGAAGTCCGCCGGCAAGCCGCGTTCAAGGAGCCCGCTGCAGGCAGCCAGCTCGATTGCGCCGGCGCGGCGGGCGGCGTTTGCGGTGCTGGAGCGGGTAGCGGCTTCGGATGCCCATAGCGACGACCTGCTGCATGCGCCGGCGCTCGCGGGGCTTTCCGAAGCGGACAGGAACCTGGCGACCGCGTTGGTGCTCCAGACGCTGCGGTGGGAGATCGCGCTGGACGCGCGGATCGCGTCGCTGCTGGCGCGGCCGGATGCGGTGATGGCGTTGCCAGTGCGGCTGGCGCTGCGGATGGGGGCCGCGCAGTTGCTGCATTTCGACCGGATACCGCGGCATGCGGCGATCAATGAAAGTGTGGAGCTGGCGCGGGCGGCGGGACAGGAGCATGCGAGCGGCATGGTGAACGCCGTGCTGCGAAAGGTCGCGGACGCTCCGGCGGCGGGGCGGAAGCTGCACGAGACGCCGGCGACCTTTGCGGAGCGGCTGGGACATCCGGCATGGCTTGCGGCCCGGTGGGCAGCGCACTATGGGGCGGCGGCTGCGCTCGGGATCTGCGAGTATGGGCAGAAGGAGCCGGGGGAGCCGCGGCTTTTCGAGGCAGAGGGTGAGCCGCCTATGCCATGGATGGATGATGGGTCGCGGCTGGTGGCGGAACTGGCCGCTGCGGCCAAGCCTGACGCGAAGCGGGTGTGGGACTGCTGCGCGGCTCCGGGTGGGAAGACGGTGGTGCTGGGGAGGCGGCTGCGGGTTGCGGAGACAGGTGCGGAGCTGCTGGCAACAGACCTGAGCGCGCGGCGGGTGCGCGGTTTGCGGGCTCGGCTTGAACGGGAGTTGCCACAGGCGAAGGTGGAACAGGCGGATGCGACGGGGCTGGCAGCGTCGTTCGGGGAGTTCGACCTGATCCTGTGCGATGTGCCGTGCAGCGGGACGGGCACACTGGCGCGAAACCCGGAGATCCGGCATCGGCTCAGAGCTGAAGACCTGCGCAGGCAGGCGGAGCGGCAGCGGGCGATTCTCACAGGTGCGATGCAGCGTCTGGCGCCGGGTGGGCGGCTGCTGTATTCGACCTGCTCGCTGGAGCCGGAGGAGAACGAGGCGGTGGTGGCCGCGGCTCTGGGGCGGGGTCGGGAGTTCGGCAGAGTCGATCTGCGGGAGGTGAGCTCGCGGGTCCCGGTGGATCTGGCGCCGCTGCTGGCGGAAGGATGTCTGCGGACGCTGCCGGGCGTGAACTTTGCCGGGGATGGCTTCTTTGCGGCGTTGATCGAGCGGAGCTTGGGTCCGTCGAGCTCTTCCAAC
The DNA here is from genome assembly GCA_964236875.1 of uncultured Acidobacteriaceae bacterium. Classification (GTDB taxonomy): domain Bacteria; phylum Acidobacteriota; class Terriglobia; order Terriglobales; family Acidobacteriaceae; genus Granulicella. The sequence goes on from CAXSHQ010000183.1 coordinate 6,375, forward strand.
TAGCGGGGCATATGAGGCGGCGGTCGTGACGCTACGCGGGCAAGGGCGGAGCTCCAGGCTGGATGGGAACGAGCTTAGAGCTATGAGGTGTTTAGCTTAGAGCGACTCCTCATGGGTGTCGTGGCGCTTGCGCAAAGGAGAGTCTGGTGCCTTCAAGCAGCGCGGGCTCCGTTGCGCTCAGGACGATCACGTCCTCCGCCTTACCTCTGCAGAGCGAGACGCTCCGCGCGAAGATTTACAGCGACAAACGGGAAGACGGGTGATACTGTGCGGTATCTCCGGGCCATGCAAAGTTAATTTCAAGGAGTTTTCCTGTGGCCTTTTCTTTATCCGTTGGCGGCAACAATCCTGTCTCATTAAACGGCATGAAGGACTTGGCGGGCGCCGCGACGGAGACGAACCTGAAGCTGGGTGCGGAGTTTTCGAAGTTCCTCCTGCAGCCGCTCTCGGCGCTGCCGGCGCAGTTCAGCAGCACGGCGGTGCAGTACACGGGGGCTTCGCCCTCATGGACGCCCGGATTGGGAGGGACTTCGCCGCTGACGTTTACTTTGTCGGGCGGGGTGTGCGGCAAGGTTTCGGTGATCACGTCCGGGAACTTGCTGACCTATACAGACCGCTTTCCGCAGACGGTGAGCACAAGCCTGAGCGAGGCGTTGGACGACTCGGGAGGAAACTCCGGCTCGCCTTCGACGCAGGCAGTCTCCGTGGAGGCCGGGCAGGCGTTTGTGGCCGTGGAGCTCGACTTCCAGATCAGTGGCGGGCTGACGGGAAGCTACCAGCAGGGCGTGTACGGAGTGACGACGACCGACTCGGCGTCGGCGACAATGTCGGTGGCGTTCTACAAGGGCTGCGCGCAGACCATGACGCTGCAGGAAGCGATGAAGGCGGCGTTCCAGGGCTTTGTACTGCCGATGCATGAGAAGACGCTGGAGCACCTGAGCCCGGGCGATTACCTCCACTACAACTTCAACGCGAACCTGCAGCTGGGTGTGGGCGCGACAATCGGGTATGACAAGGTGTTCTATGCGGGAACGACGACGCGGGACATTCCCAAAACCGCGGATGCGGTGACGCTGACGGGCACGATCGCACCGGAGGTGCAGGCGGGCGCGAAGTTCTGCTTTAGCTACGAATACTGCGGGACGTTCGAGATCCTGGTGTGGCGCGAGGCGGACGAGCAGGCGCATCTGCACCTGTACCGCTCGCGGGTGCAAAACACGTCGGCAGGCGCGAACATCGGGATCACGCTGAGCGCGGGCGCGGCTCTGAGCATGGCTGTGGCGACGGACAAGATGACGACGCTGCTGACGCAGTCGATGCCGGATGCGATCCAGCCGAGGATGACCTCGGATGTGCTGCCGGGAGCGATGGACCAGGTGAGCAAGTATGTAGGGGAGCTGAATGACAAGCTGACCGGCTGGCTGGGGCACACGAGCCATCAACCGGTGGGCCTTGACCTGGCAATTCAGGGCACGCGCAGCACGTTTCTGCTGACGGACTACACAATCGACCTGCGGAACGCGAAGTATGGGGACGCATGGAAGCTGATGCTGGAGGGCCGGTTCCTGGACGCGATGGAGACGCCTGGGTCGGGTGTCACGCTGGCCACGGGGAGTGGAATGGAAGCGCTGTTCAGCAGGGTGTCGGCGGTGAAGCTGAACCTGTTCGGAGCGCTGCATGCGTCGTGGACGACGACCACGCTGAACAACTCGAGCCTGGTGTATGCAGGGAACAATGTGTTCCACCTCCTGACGCTGGAAGGCAAGGACATGCTGGACGTGATGAACAAGACCAGCAGGGAGATGTCGTTCTACTTTGCGGCGGAGGCGGATTTGTCAAAAGCAGGGTCGCGCGTGCCGCCGCCGCAGCTGCACTGCATTTTGCGGGCGACGAACAATGCGGGCTTTGGCAAAGCCATTGCGCAGCTGGTGAGGCGGCTTTCTTCAGGGCAGGGGATTAAGGCGCTCGCCGGGACGGTAGCGGCCACAGCAGCGCGGCCGGATGGGGTGGAGACGCTGCACCTGATCTTTAGCGCGGATGCGTATGCGAGTCTGGATGCCGCTGGGATCGCGCACGGCAGGCCGGATGACGAGCAGAAGGATGCGCAGAACTATGAGGCTTTTCGAAGCGCCTGCGCGGCGCTGTATACGACCGATCCGCAGACGCTTTCATGGCGGGGCAAGCCGCTGACGTACAGCCTGTGGCGCAATGCGTGGATCGCCAGCAATGATGAGTGGCCGGCGCCTGCCGGGGCTGTGCCGGACCGCCGTGAGAGTGCGGGCTTTAACCCAGGCGTGGAGGCTCAGCTGGACCAGGCGCTGGGGCTCGGCGCGGGGGCAAGTGGCGATGCGCAGCTGGTCTTCTACGCTCTGGGCGCGGCGACGCAGTTCATGAACCTATGCGACGATCCGCGGACGCTCGCTTCTGAAGAGGTGGCTTACACGCCGAAGACGTGGGGAAGCTTTGTGGCGGAGCTGGCGCACATCGTGAACAAAGACCTGAACAAGGACTTCATGGCGGCGGCGATGCTGGCGCTGACGATCCGGTGCGGTGGAGTGCCGACTGAGGTCAGCGGACCGATGGTGGGGCTGCCCGCGGGGAGCTCGATCGGGGTGACGGTGACGTATGGGGCGGGGAGCGCCGATGGGACTTCCCCTGCGAGCTCCGACGGGAATCAGTGAGCGGTAGGGGTTGTGCTTGCCGGGCTGCCTGAGGCGCTGGGCGGAG
>CAXSHQ010000184.1:0-4921 GCA_964236875.1 uncultured Acidobacteriaceae bacterium
AGCTTCTCGCGCTCAGATCGAATGGACAACCTCCTGAAACTTCACATCTAGAGCCAATATCCTCTGCAAGATCGGCAGAGCTGAAGTGCCCGCAAGCGGCAGTCGGCCTTTCGAAGCCTTATCCAGCAACTCCCAAAGACTCGCCTCGCTCATGTAGAGGAGAGAGGAGGAAGCTGCAAGGATCGCATGTACAGGTGGCGACAACCGAGTTGGCTCGTACAAACTCCAGAGAACCACATGCGTATCGAGCAGAAAGCCTCGGGAGCTAGCCGACATCGGATTCATCTAAGAAGCTGCTCTTCCACTCCCGGTCAATCCGCTTCCACTCTTCCCAGGAGATCGACGGCATCTCGCCCCCGCCCGCGCCGAGCACCCTCTTTCCATTGCGAGCGGGCTCCGGAGGCGCAGCTTGGTGTTGCAGGAGAACCGCCGGCTTGTGGAGCCGGGTGATCTCCACGGCCTCCCCGTTGTCCAGTGCCAGGAACAGGTCCTCCAGGTGCTTGGCAGCGTACTCCGCACTCACGGTCATGCAGCCAGAGTAGACGGGCGAATTCCGGCTCGTCAATGCGCCGGTCACTTTGCCTCGCCTCTCTGCATCTGTTCGCCGACGCGCTTGGCGAGGCTGTCCACGGAAGTGGTATTCGCCATCTCTTCCAGTTCGGCGTCGGAGTCCGCCTCTGGAATATCGAGCTTGCGGCAGATGGCTCGCAACAACTGCAGGGTCTTGGTGACTTCCTTTTCGGCGAGGAGATCGATCTGCAGGTTCAGGTTGTCGCGTATGTCGACTTTGTGCTGCATGCGGTTTTGCTTCATCAGCACAAAGGTGCTCAGCAGCACCCCTTCCACAGAAACGATCATGGCGAGAAGGATGAAGGGGAAGGGATCGAAACGGTGCATGCCGGGGATGACGCCGGAGTTGATCAGCAACCAGGCGGAAAACCAGATCACGTGAAGGATGACGAAGGTCATGGTGCCGGAAAAGTCGCCGATCACGTCGGCGATGCGGTCCACCACGGTGCGGCGGTCTTCGAGCGACCGCTCGAGATCGGCCACGCACGTTATGTTCTGCTCGACGGCGTGCTTGGTGGGCTGTGTGCTGGAAGTCATGAGTGGTATGGATGCACGATCGGCGGCTCTTCGACTCCACGCAGCGGAGCGCCGACAAACCGCGATATCCTGATGGGAGTGTCCGCTACAGCCACCACAGCCGCATCTCCGCGTTCGCGTGCCCGCGCACACTCGCGGCCTGCGATGCTGCTGGGCGACTACATCACGCTGATCAAGCCGCGCGTCTCGCTGATGGTAATCATCACAGCGGCGGCAGGCTTCTACCTGGGATCTCTACGCAGCGGCATCAGTCCGATCCATGTGGGGCTGGTAAAGGCACTCGCCGGCATTGCGTTGGTCACGTTCGGCTCCAGTGCGTTGAACCAGGCGCTGGAGCGGTCCACGGATCGCAGGATGCCGCGCACGGCCTCGCGCCCCATGGCGCAGCACCGCATCGGGCTGCTGCATGGCCTGCTGCTGGGGTTTGCGCTGGTGTTCGGCGGCTCGGTGTACCTGGCCGCCGTGACGAACCCCATCACCGGGACTCTGACGCTGCTGACCGCGGTGGGCTATGTGGCGGTGTACACGCCCCTGAAGCGGTTTACAACGCTGAATACCTTCCTGGGCGCCTTTCCCGGGGCGCTGCCGCCGCTGATCGGCTGGACCGCGGCGCGGGGCTTGATCGAGTGGCCGGCGGTGGCGTTGTTCGCGATCCTGTTCGTTTGGCAGTTTCCGCATTTCATGGCTATCGGCTGGATGTACCGCGCGGATTACGCACACGCCGGCATTCGCGTAACAGCGACCCAGCAGCCTGTTCGCGACGCAGCGCGGTCGTCCGTGGTGCAGTCGCTGTTCTATGCCGTGCTGATGATTCCGGCGAGCCTTTGGCCCACATGGCTGGGCCTTACGGGCTTGCCGTATGCCGTGGCGGCAGTGGTGCTGGGAGCATGGTATCTCGCAGCGACTGTGCGCTTCGCCCGCATCACGCGAGCGCCGGATGATCCGGAGAACCGTGCGCTGGCGCGCAATCTGCTCAAAGTTTCCGTGATGTACCTTCCGCTGCTGCTGTTGGCGATGATCCTGAACGCGAAAGGACGGCTGCTGTTCTGAACGGCCTCAAACCGCGCAGACGTACCACGCAGACATACAAAGGCTGAATGCAAGCTACTGCTTCTTCCCCCAAGACTCCCGCAAACCCGAACTACCGCACGCCACCCTCGGTGATCTGGGGCATCGTCGCGATCAGCGCCGTGGCTTCGCTGTTTCTCGGCTGGTTGGTCTACTACCATCAACCTGTCGATGTCGCGGGCACGCACCTGCGCTTTCTCCCCGCGCTGAATGCCCTGCTGAACGCGGTCTGCACAGTGTTTCTGCTCATCGGCTTCCGCTACATCAAGCAACTGCAGATCACGGCGCACCGCAACAGCATGTTCGCGGCCTTTGTGGTCAGCGCGCTCTTTCTGGTGTGCTACATCGCCAACTTCGCGCTGCATGGCGATGTGCTCTTCCCTAAGGCGTACCCTACGGCGCGTTTCATCTATCTCTGGGTCCTGCTCACGCCACACATCCTCATGGCGACAATCTGCCTGCCGCTGATCCTGATTACCTTCTTCTTCTCGCTGACCAGCCGCTTCCCCGCTCACCGGCGTATTGCGCGGTGGACGTACCCGATCTGGCTGTATGTGTCCGTGAGCGGCGTGGCCGTGTACGCCATGCTGGCGGCGTACCGCTGAGGTGCAGCGCTCCATGACCATGCGGCCGGACACGCGCAAGCTCCTGACCACGGGCTCCATCATCTTTGGGTGCGGCTGCCTGGCCGCGCTGTTGATGTACACGGTGCTCGGCGGCGTGACACACGAGGGGCCGCACACCAACGGCGGCTGGCTGGCGCTGATGGTGACGATGGGATGCCTGCCTACCGGGCTGCTCACCTTGGTGCTGGGCGTGTGGAAGCTGTTTGGCGACCGCAGCCGTCCCTAACCATCATGCGCTCGGCTATGCTGGGCGGTACAGGTGCCCTCATGGTCTTTGTCCGGCGCGTTCTGCTCGCGTGCGCCTCACTCATGTTCTCGTTCGCGCCGCTCGGCTCGCAGGTGACGCAAACCACTGCGCCGGCGGCGGCTCCCCTGCCGAACGGCACTGCGGAGACGGCGACGACGCCGACAGCAACACCAACAGCGGGGCCGGCGATGCTTTCCTCGCGCGCGGCTTATGAGGAGGCCGTGCGGCCGCTGGAAACGACGCGGCGGGTGCTCGGCAACTGGTCGGAGGTGGAAGTCGCCGCGTTGAACCTGGCTATCCAGCAGGCGGGCTCGGCGTGCGCGCTGCGCGACCCGCTCCGCGATGGGATGGATGACCTGGTGGACCTCGCGCGCCTGTGTGGCGTGGGGCAGAACTGGGAGATCGCGATGATGGCGGCGCACCGCTACATCGCCTCGCCGGACGCGGTCAAGCCGCAGCTTGCCCAGGCCTATGCCTACGCGGTGGAAGCGGAGCTACGCCTGAAGATGGGCAGCGCCGGGCTGATGACCGCCGAGGAGATGCTCGCCGAGGTGCCGTACGACGGCATCACCAGCGGCGCCTACAACCTGGCGCTCGACTACCTGCAATTTGTGGACACCAAGGGAGCCATTACGCTGGCGCAACTCGCCCAGCCCCTGCTGCTCGCGCGGCTGAAGACTCCAGCCGCCGGCGGAAGCCTGCTGCCTGCGGCAGCGCCCGCTCCTCCGGCGCCGATTACACCCACGGCGGCGGACCTGACGCCCGTGCAGGCGTACCGCGACGCGTTGCGGCTGCCCGCATTGGAGGTGTACCAGGGGCATCTGGCGGAGGCGGACACACTGGCGGCGGCGGTCGATGCGGCGCTCCCGGTACAGATGGGTGGAGACAATGCCCTGCTGATCGCGGCCGAGCGCCGGCGCTACGCGCTGCTGGGGCACCGGCTGCCGCCGGTGGACAGCGCCATCTCGCTTGACCCGGACCACGCCCCTGCGCAGGAGCTTCCACTGGCGGGGCTCACGACGGCGCTGCTGCTGTTTCCGGACTGGTGCGCGCAGTGCGTGCGCATGGGTCCGCAGTTCCCCGAGGGTACATTCACGGTGGGCGGCCGTCCGGCGGCGTTCTATGCGCTGCTGGCGACCACCAGGCCCTCTTCGGCGCCGAAGCCGTTCGCGGCTCCGGCATCGGGCTCCGGCCCATCGCGCAGCGCGCTCGACCAGCTGCACGGCACGCCGACGCTGCTGGTTCCCGCGGCCACGCTGTTGCAGCTGGAAGCGACGGACTACCCGCTGCTGATCGTGGTCGATGAGAAAGGCGTCGTGCGGCTGCACCAGCCGGTGGGCGACGATGCGCTGCAATCCGGCAGCACGCTGGATACGGCCATCTCCAGCATGGGGAGAACGGGCGGGCCGGTGCTCTCCCCGCCAAGGCGCAGCACGCCTCTGCTGCCCGGGGCGGCTCCGGCGCCCGGACACTGAGGAGCGGCAGGTCTCCGCACCGCCCTGTCTGCTATTCTTCCCCCTGAAACGAAGAGAGATCAGACGTCGCGGACAGCGGCGGGGGAGCACGGAAGCATGGCAAAGGGCGTCAACAAAGTTCTTCTTCTTGGCAATGTGGGCAAGGACCCGGAGATTCGCTCGTCGCAGGGTGGCATGACCATTGCCAGCTTCTCGCTGGCAACCGCGGACCGCACCAAAGACCAGCAAAGCGGCCAGTGGACCGACAAGACCGAGTGGCACAACCTGGTGGCCTTTGGGCGCACGGCGGAGATCATTCGCGACTATGTGAAGAAGGGGTCGCAGATCTTTGTCGAGGGCAAGATCACCACGCGCTCGTGGGACGACAAGGAATCCGGCCAGAAGAAGTACCGGACCGA
>CAXSHQ010000184.1:4931-6838 GCA_964236875.1 uncultured Acidobacteriaceae bacterium
TGAGCCTGCTGGGCGGGCGCGGCGATGCCGCGGGCGGTGGCGGCAGTTCCGAGCGCGCGTCCGGTGGCAGCTACTCGCGCTCGAACACGGCGCCGTATGGCGGCGGCGCGGCCACTAGCTCGCAGCCGGATTATGCCGACCAGGGCATCACGGACGAGGACATCCCCTTCTAACCAGCTTTCCGGAGCCCGCCCTTTCGCCTATGGCCCGCAGTTCCCTAGTTCTGACGCTTGCATTCGCGGCTTGCCTACCGGGCATGGCTGCGCGCGGCCAGCGGCACAGCTTCGGCTCGGCGCCCCCGACGCCGGTTGCCCAGCGCCCGGCCACGCCCGCGCAGCCGGTGGTGGCCGTCAGTTCGGGCATGGGTCCGCTGCAGTTTTTTGCCGTGAACTACGGCGTGCCGGCACCGCAGGCGCTGACACGGCAGCTCCGTGCAGAGGACGAGCGCACCCGCGCCGCGGCGCTTTCGGCGGTGGGCGCTCCGGGGCAATATCTGCAGCGCGGCCATATCGGGCAGCCGCGCTCCGTCACGCTGGACCTTGTGAACCTGAGCAACGCAGACGAGCTCGACGCGGTGATCACCGTGGAGCTGGATCAGCACATCCTGAGCGCCATCCTCATCCCGGACGAGTCGAACTGGCGGCGGATCGCCACGGTGGCTTTTCCCACGTCGTTCGACGACCCACGCACCACGCCGGACACCTTCGCGCACCTGGCGCGCTCGTTTCTGGCGGCGGACCGGTATCGCGTCATCTTTCGTGCCGACTCCGCCAGCACCAATGGCGATTATGTGGAGAACGAGGCGCACCTGCGCGTGATCAACGGGCGGGCGATCATCGTGATGAGCTTCGCTTCGGGCTCGCGGGAGTGCTCCGCTGCAGCCTCGCCGGTGGGCGCGCAGAATGCGAATCCGAAACGTGCCGAGCCGCCCAACAACACCTGCACGCTGATGCGGCGCTGGCTGACGCAGGACTCCACCGACCCGACGCACCGCTTCCTGCTGGTGACCGGAACCGGGCGTATGACCGGGAAGGAAGCGACGGATGTCATCGGCATGTCGCGGACCTTCGAAACGGCGCATCTGCGCACGTTCGCCTGCCAGCCGTTCGGCTTTTCAGACACGTCGCTGCGATTTGAGCCGACCGGGCCGAACGGCGCCTGCCCGGCAGGACCGAAAGCCAAGTGATCGCAGCTAAGTGACCGCCGCGGGCGCTACGGCGTCCAACCGGCTGCATGCTTCTCACTCCCGTCACTAGAGCTCTGCTACGTCACGCATTTGCAGCTGGAGCCATGGCCGCGCTCGCACTGTGCCTGACTCCTGCCGGCGCGCAGACCTCTCCGCACCCACTTCAGTACGCTGCGGGCAAGTCGATCACCCTGAGCCTTCCGGCAGGTTTCGATATCAACGTGGCAGCCTCCGGCCTGCGGCGTGTGCGCTTCCTTGCGCAGTCGCCCGACGGCCGCGTCTTCGCCACAGGCATGTACAACCTCGCCGACAACACCCGTGGCACGGTGTACATCCTGGAAGGCTGGGACGCCAGGGCGCACACCTTTACGCGCGTGACGCCTTATCTCGAACACCTGCGCAATCCCAACAACCTGGCGTTCTGGACCGATCCGCAGACCCGGCAGACGTGGCTCTACCTGCCGCTCACGGACAGGCTCGTGCGCTACCGCTACTCACCGGGCGATGAACACCCGTCCGGAGCGCCGGAGGTGCTGATGCGCTTCCCGGACTACGGCTTGAACTATAAGTACGGCGGCTGGCACCTGACGCGGACCGTGGCCGTGGCGACACTGGACGGCAAGAATTACTACCTGAACAAAGCGGGCCAGCGCCTGATTGGACTGGACCGCCTCGAGGAAGTTCGCCGGACGCACCGGCTTCCCGCCGTCGGCCGCGAGGT
>CAXSHQ010000184.1:6848-7293 GCA_964236875.1 uncultured Acidobacteriaceae bacterium
GCGACACTGGACGGCAAGACCCGCATCTACGTGACGGCCGGGAGCTCGTGCAACTTCTGCCAGGAGCGCGAAGTGATGCGCGCCGCCATGGCGAGCATGAACCCGGACGGAAGCGACCAGAAGCTGATGGCGCAGGGACTGCGCAATGCGGTGGACCTGAAGTTCGTGCCTGGGCTCGATGGCGGCGCGCTCTTTGCGAGCAATATGGGCGACGATCACCTGGGTGACAGGCTACCCGAGGACAGCTTCTTCGAACTCGACTCGAAGGAGCGGCCCGGACCGATGCGTTCCACGCACATTGCCGCTCCACCCGCGCCCGGCGTAGACCCGGCCAAGGTCAACGACCTGACGATCCCGCCGCCCAATTACGGATGGCCGACGTGCTACTTCGCGCACGGCAAGGTCGTGCACGACACGACGCCGCTGCCCGCGATGCCAGCGCCGG
>CAXSHQ010000184.1:7303-9098 GCA_964236875.1 uncultured Acidobacteriaceae bacterium
CCCTCACACGGAGTCGGAAAGGCCGGCCGGTGCTGCGCCTCCAAGCCAAAGCGGAAGGTCGGTCTACGGCACGCAGAGCGGCGTCGCCCAGGCGGGCGTGAACACTCCCGCGGGCGGGAGTGCCGGGCTTCCGGACCCGAACCCCGCCCTGGGCAAAGCTCCCGTGCCGCTCGCAGATTGCAGAGGCGTTCCGGCCGCATACACCACCTTCGCCGCGCATTCTTCTCCGCTCGGTCTGTGGTACTTCGGTGATGAAAACAAGCTGCTCCATGACAGCTTTCTGGTGGCGCTGCATGGCGCCGGTCATCCCCGCATCGGCACAGGCTACCGTGTCGTGCGGTTCACGCCGGGAGACCGTACGCCGAAGGATTTCATCACCGGCTTCTTAGCATCGTCCGGCGGGAAGCCTGTGGTTCGCGGGCGCCCGTGCGGCCTGCTGCAGCTTGGGCCGGATACGTTCCTGCTCACTGACGACTACCTGGGGCTGGTGTATTACGTGCACCCGAAGACGTAACGCGCACGGCAGCTAATGCTTCTTGCCCTTCGGCCGCGCCGCAAACGTAGACTCGCGCTCGATCAGGGTTGCGTCCACGAGCACTTCGGAGAGCGGCTGCTGGTCGCCTTCTATGATGCCGATCAGGTGTTCTGCTGCGAGCTCGCCCATGTGCTCGAGCGGCTGCCGCAGCGTTGTGAGGCTGGGCGACAGGTACGCCGCGCTCTCGATGTCGTCGAAGCCGATAACAGAGACGTCCTCCGGAACGCGCAGCCCGGCGTTGCGGAACGCGCGGATGGCGCCAATGGCGGTTACGTCGTTCCAGGCGATCAGCGCCGTGAACGCCACGCGCGTCGCGAGCAGCTCCAGGGCGCAGGTGTAGCCTTCCTCCGGCATGGAGGCTTCGCGCGGAGTATTGCCGGACTGCAACTGCTTGACCAGCCGCTCGTCGAAGCTGATGCCATGCTCACGGGCGCGATCCACCGCACCCTGGAAGCGCTGCTCGGATGCGGATCTCCACTTATGACCCTTGATCACGGCAATCCTGCGATGCCCCAGGCCCGAGAGGTACTCCACCGCATGCGCGCCGCCTCGATGGTTGTTCAGGGCAAAACGGGGGATGCCTTCCACCTTCGCGGCGCTGCCGATCATCACGGCCGGCTTGCCAAGCTCGCCAAGCGGCGATGTGTTGACGAGCAGAAAGCCTTCCACGGCGCGCTCCAGCAGGCGGCGCGGGTAATCGCGGATGAGCTCTTCCTGGTTGTTGTGGTTGGCCGTGAAGTAAAGGTACTTTTCGCGCGTCAGCTTGCGGTCGATTCCGCTGAGAATGGCCGCCGAGTAGGCTTCACGCAGGCCGGCAAGCATCACCGCGGCGGTGAAGCTGCGCTTGCTGTAGAGATAGCGCGCGTAGAAATCAGGACGGTAGTCGAACTTGGCCGCCGCATCCAGGATGCGCCGGCGCGTGGCTTCGGGGATGAGCTTGGCGCGCGGCGCATCGTTCATCACCAGCGAAACCGTGCTGGGCGAAAGGTTGAGGTACTGCGCAAGCGCCTTCTGGCTGATCGCTTTCTTTGTCCCCGGCTTTGCGTCTTCGCTCATCCTGCCTGCGTGTGCCTCCTGCCCTGCGCTCCGCCCTTGAGCCTATACGCTCCGGGAGGCGCGCCGCGAAAGTTATTTGCCCGCTCAGGTACACTGGGCAACTCATGGATGAATCCACGTTTCGCCAGCAGTCCGACCGCGCCCTGGAGTCGCTGAAGCAGGCGCTGATTCGTGCCGAAGAGGCCGCGGGCAGCTTTGAGGCGG
>CAXSHQ010000185.1:0-9097 GCA_964236875.1 uncultured Acidobacteriaceae bacterium
AGGAGCAGGCCGAAGGTGCCGGGATGCCAGGGTCCAATGTGGAGATACGGATACATGCAGGCTCGAGTATACGGGGCGGCATCGCGCGCGATGCCGCCGTAAAGGTGTGTACGCAGGGCTGTGTTTTCCTCAGCGTGAGGCGGGGTACCCTACGCGCATGCCCAGTAACCTGCCCGAGTTTGTTTCCCCTGCCACGATGGATGTCCTGTTCAGCCAGGAACAGATTGCGGAGCGGGTGCAGAGCATCGGCAGGCAGATCACGGAAGACTATACCGGGCAGTCGATTGTGCTGATCGGCGTGCTCAAGGGCGCGGCTATCTTCCTGTCCGACCTGGCGCGGTCTATCGACGTGGACAACACGTTCGACTTCGTGGCTGTGTCGAGCTACGGGCGCGCGCGGGTATCGTCGGGCGCGGTGAAGCTGATCAAGGACATCGATAACCCCATCGAAGGCAAGCACGTGATCCTGGTGGAAGACATCCTGGACACGGGCTTGACGCTCAGCTATTTGCGGCAGTTGATGCTGCAGCACAAGCCCGCATCGCTGAAGATCGCGACCTGCCTGGATAAGCCGGAGCGGCGGCTGGTGCCGATCGAGGCCGACTATGTTTGCTTTGAGATTCCCAACCGCTTCGTGATCGGGTACGGGATGGACTTTGCCGAGCGCTACCGCGGCGTGAAGGACATCCGCATCATGCCCGAGAACCCGCCGGGACACTAGGAAGCTGCGATGAAGGTCAATCCGTATCTCAGCTTTGATGGCAACTGCGCCGAGGCAATGGCCTTCTACAGGGACTGCCTAGGTGGTGGCGGCACGCTGAATGTGAAGCTGCATCGCGATTCTCCCAGCTCCAAGGATGTCGGGCCGGAGATGCAGGACAGGGTGATGCACGCGCACCTGGAAACGGACGGCGTGGTCATCATGGCTTCCGACATTCCCAGCGCGCACTACACGGTTCCCTCGCCCATGGTGCAGGTGGCGCTGAGCGTTGAAACTGACGAGAGCGCGGAAGAGATCTTCGCAAAGCTGAGCGAAGGTGCGACGGTGTTCATGCCCATCCAGCAGACATTCTGGGCAAACCGCTTCGGCATGCTCAAGGACAGGTTCGGCGTGCCGTGGATGGTGAGCAGCGAGCAGCTACCAGCCTGAGAAGTTTGGCCGCCGCGATTGTCTGGATGAACAACTTTGCGCGATGATTTTGCACCGCAGCAATAGCAACAGCTTTCCCCTAATCTTCGCTTTCCGGCTAGCATCAGAAGACACAGGCCACCGGCGATGATGACCGTTCAGCAGAAGCTCGAAATCCTTGCCGATGCGGCCAAGTACGATGCTTCCTGTGCGTCGTCCGGTTCCAAGCGCGCGGGCAACGGCAAAGGCATTGGCCACTCCGATGGCGAGGGCATCTGCCACAGCTACACGCCCGATGGGCGATGCGTTTCCCTGCTGAAGATTCTGCTGACGAACTTCTGCACCTACGACTGTGTGTTCTGCGTCAATCGCGTTTCGAGTGACATTCGCCGGGCTCGGTTTACGCCCGATGAAGTCGTCAACCTGACGCTGGACTTCTATAAGCGCAACTACATCGAGGGGCTGTTCCTGTCGTCGGGCATCATCCAGTCGCCCGATTACACGATGGAGCAGCTGATCGCCGTGGCCAGGACGCTGCGGACGGTGCACCACTTCGGCGGGTACATCCACCTGAAGACGATCCCCGGCTGCGATGAGCGGCTGATAGCTGAAGCCGGGTTGTGGGCGGACCGGCTGAGCGCCAACATCGAGCTGCCGACGCAGCAGGACCTGGTACAGCTCGCGCCGGAAAAGAAATCGGCGGTGATCGAGTCCACGATGGGCCAGATTACCGCGCGGAAGGACGAAGCGGACGACGAGCGCCGGCGTAGCGTGCGCGCGCCAAAGTTTGCACCGGCAGGCCAATCGACGCAGATGGTGGTGGGCGCGACGGCAGCGACGGACCGTGACATCATCGGCCAGGCACGCCACCTGTACGACTCCTACAAGCTGCGGCGGGTCTACTACACCGGTTTCAGTCCGTATCCGCAGGCGGACTCGCGGCTGCCGCTGCATAAGACCCCACTGCTGCGAGAGCATCGGCTCTACCAGGCCGACTGGCTGATGCGCTTTTATGGCTTTGCGGCTGACGAAAGCACGACGCCGGAGCAGCGGGAGCTTTCACTCGCCGAAGACCCAAAGACTGCCTGGGCCAAGGCGCATCCGGAGTTCTTTCCTGTGGACGTGAACAAAGCCGCGAAAGAGGCGCTGCTGCGCGTGCCCGGTATCGGGTACAAAAACGTGGAGCGCATTGTGCGCATCCGGCGCTACCATCGGCTCGCGCTGGAGGACCTGCGCAAGCTGAATGTGCGGCTCAAGGCGGTTTCGCAGTTTGTGATTGCAGCCGACCATCTGCCGTCGTTCGCTGCTGTGCAGGAGGTGCCCTCGCCTACGGGTAGCGGCGTGGCTGCCCTGCCCTTGCAGCAGATGGAATTGTTTGCCGGCGCGAGCGCGCTCACGGGGAGCCTGTAAACGCGTGCGGCGGCTGCTTATTGAGCCGGAGTTCAGTGCATGGCGCGATGCCGCACGGGAGTGCCTGCAGGCTGGCTTTCTGCCGGAGCAGGTTGACCTGCATGACGCAACCGAGCCGGAAACGCTCGATCTGCTCGCTGTTGCTGAAGAGACGCCGCGCGCAAGGCCGGTGACTGCGCCGTTTGTGCCGAAGTCGTTCCTGAGCAAGGCGGAGCTTGCAGGCGCGCACCGCGATGGACAGCGCTGGAATCTGCTGTATCGGTTGCTCTACCGCTTGCAGGCTGATCGCAACCTGCCGCGCAATGAGCTGGATAACGATGTGGCGCTGATGAACCGGATGGGTTCGCAGGTGATGCGCGACCTGCACAAGATGCACGCGTTCGTACGCTTCCGCAAGGTGGAGGAACCCGGGTCAGAGGGCGGTGTACGGGAGCATTACATCGCGTGGTATCGGCCGGATCACCGCATCTTGAAACTGGCTGCGCCGTTCTTTGCGGAGCGCTTCGCCGTGATGCAGTGGACGATCCTGACGCCGGACGAGAGCGTGGCGTGGGATCCGGAGACGAAGGAGCTGCGCTTCGGCCCGGGCGTGGGACGCGAAGCCGCTCCGCCGGAGGATGAGCTGGAAAGCCTGTGGCGCAGCTACTACGGCTCCATCTTCAATCCGGCACGCATCAATACAGGGGCGATGCGCAGCGAAATGCCGGTGCGGTACTGGCAGAATCTGCCCGAGCTGACGATGTTGCCGCAACTTCTGCAACGCGCTGAAGGGAGAGTGGCCGAGATGATCACCACGCAGAAACAGACCGCGAGCGCAGCGCCGTTTGTTCCGCAGGAGCACACGCTGCCGGTGCTGCGGGCGTCCATGCCTGGGTGCCAGGGGTGTGAGCTGTACAAGTTTGCCAAGCAGGTGGTGCCTGGAGTGGGTGGCGCGCACGCACGGTTGATGCTGGTAGGCGAGCAGCCCGGCGACCAGGAAGACCAGCAGGGCGAGCCGTTCGTGGGACCGGCGGGCAAGGTGCTGCGGCGGGCGCTGGAAGAGCTGGAGATCGAAGCCAAGGAGGTCTTCACGACGAACGCGGTGAAGCACTTCAAGTTTGTACAGCGCGGCCGCATCCGGCTGCACCAGAACCCCCGCATGAGCGAGATCAGTGCCTGTCGTCCATGGCTGGAAGCGGAGCTTGATGCCGTCAAGCCGAAGGTGGTGCTCTGCCTGGGTGCATCGGCGGCGAAGTCGCTGATGGGCAGCACGTTCACGCTGACGCGAGAGCGCGGCATCATCAAAAGCACGAAGTATGCTGAGCGCGTAATCGCCACGTTCCATCCTTCGGCCATCCTGCGCGCGCCGGATGACGCCTCGCGCGAAGGCATGTATCGGATGATGAAGGACGACCTGGCACTCGCCTACGAAACAGCGCTGAATGTGGCCTGAAGCTCGTCACGCGAACCGCTGCGGTTAAGATGGACGGATGCCGTCCGCGACAGACACTGCTGCTTTTACCACCCGTATCATCCAGCCCGCGCGCAGCTTGCGTGGCTCGCTTGCGCTGCCGGGCGATAAGTCCATCTCGCACCGCTACGCGATGCTGGCCGGTTTCGCGGAAGGCACATCGCGGCTGACCAATTTTTCGTCCGGCGCGGACCCGCACAGCTCGCTCGCCTGCATGGAAGCGCTGGGCGCGAAGGCGTCGCTTGAAGGCCGCACGGTGCTGGTGGAAGGGACCGGTGGACGCTTTCGGCAGCCGGATCGTGACCTGGACTGCGGCAACTCCGGCTCGACGATGCGCATGCTGGCGGGGCTGGTCGCCGGACAGGCGGGAGATTTCCGGTTTGTGGGCGATGAGTCGCTGAGCGCGAGGCCGATGGAGCGCATTCGCAAGCCGCTGGAGCAGATGGGCGCACGCGTGGAGCTCACCGAAGGCCATGCTCCCATGACAGTCCATGGTGGCTCGCTGAACGCTATCGATTTTGAGGCGCCCATCGCCAGCGCACAGGTGAAGACGGCTGTTCTGTTCGCCGCTCTGCAGGCGCAAGGCCGCACTTCCCTCGCGGAAGCGGTGCGCACACGCGACCACAGCGAACATGCTTTGCGCGCGTTCGGCGCGACGCTCACACGACACGACGGTCGGCTGCAAATCAAAGGCGGGCAGCCCCTGAAGGCCATTGATGCCCCCGTGCCCGGCGACATGTCATCGGCTGCATTTTTCCTTTGCGCGGCGCTGCTGTACGAAGACAGCAACCTGGTGCTGGATGCGCTGGGGATGAACCCGACGCGCGCTGCCCTGCTGGATGTGATGAGCGCGATGGGCGGCACGGTGAAGGTGCTGGAAGTGGCCGAGCAACACGGCGAAATGGCAGGCACGATCCAGGTGAACCGTGGGCGCGGCGGCCTGCTCGGCTTCGACATTGGCGGCGACCTCGCGGCGCAGCTGATTGACGAGCTTCCGGTCCTCGCCGCTATTGCGCCGTACACAAAGAACGGCATGCACATCCGCGATGCACGCGAGTTGCGGGTGAAGGAGTCCGACCGCATCGCGCTGGTGGTGCGGAACCTGCGCGCGATGGGCGCGGAGGTGACCGAGCACGAAGACGGCATGAGCATCCCGGGCGGGCAGACGCTGCATGGCGCGAGCATCGACTCCGGGCATGATCATCGCATTGCGATGGCGTTCTCGGTGGCGGCATTGCGGGCGTCTGGAGAGACGGAGATCCGCGGAGCCGAGACAGTGAGCATCTCCTTTCCGGAGTTCTTCGACTACCTCGACCAGCTCGCGGTTCGGTAGAGCGCCTTTCCCGAAGGTGTAGTTCTGCTCCAGGCGGACTACAGAGATCCTTCGCTGCGCTCAGGATGACGCCCGTCAGAAGGAGGACTACACCTCGAGGAGAGATGCTTCGGGTACTTGCTTTCAGGCTCGCGTGGAGGACAGGAGCCGCTGGACCCTTGCCTCACGCGCCTCGCAAGAGGATGGATACTGCCGCAATAACCCCCCGGCGGTGACGACTGCGGGTACCTCGATCTCTACCAGATGGTAGTCAGCAGGAGCGGCATAGACACCCTCCGCGCGGAGGATGCGGGCGCTGTTGACCTCCACCGGGAGCCACTCTGTCGGTTCCTGCCAGCAGGTGCCGAGCACGACCAGCGGCACCCCGGCGGCTCGCCCCACATGCATGCTGCCGGTGTCGATGGAGACGAGCAGGTCCGAAAGGCAGAGGACGGCTGCGAGCTCAGGGATCGACGTTTTCCCGGCGAGGTTCCGACCCGGAGATCCGGCCAGAGCAAGCACTTCCTCAATGGCTGGAACATCTGCTGCGGTGCCCACAAAGATGGTGCGGCACCCCATGCGCTCCACATGCGCTACGACAGCAGCAAAGCGCTCCCGCAGCCAGGCTGTGGGCTGACCGCCGCTGCCCTGCACAGCGAAGGCAACTACCGGCTGCTCGGGTATCGCTGCTTCTGCTTCGTCAGCCACTAGTTCGCGGGCGCGCGACAGTTCCGCCGCAGTGAAGTACACCGCAGGCTCCAGATGCTCTCCGGATGCCGCGAGCGTGGCTGCGAGGCGAAGGTTGTTGTCGATGAGGCTGAACCGCGCATCGGCGGTCAGGTGTATGTCGTAGAGGCCCGAGGCATCAGCAAATCCTACGGTGGGGGCGAGGCGAAGAGCCGCCGCAAACAGCGCAAAGCGGCCGCGGCGATTGTTTACATCCTGCAGCACCCGAACAGGCTGCAGACCACGCAGCTTCAATTGCCGGCGTATGTCCGCTGCCACAGACCAGAGGGACCCCAGGGACGCCATCGGGTCGGCTGTTTCCAGCAGAACATCTACGTTGGGGTCGTGCGCCACCGTGGCCAGGCCCACGCTCCGGGAAGCCACCACGATCACCAGCCCGGGGTCGGCGTTCTTGAGTGCGGCGTAAAGAGGCGTGCCATGAACGCCGCAACCCAAGGGCATGGCGTACTGAAGCACGAGCACACAGCGAGGGCCCTCCTTGCGTGGGGGCGGCCTGAGGGCACGAAATGCAAGCCGCAGAGCTCGGAAGAGGAAGTCACGCACACTCCGCAGTTTATCGTTCGCCGTCCCGCCCCGTGCCGCATCCGCGGAGAGGCCTCACCGTATTTGCGGTTACCCTTCGTAGAGAGATTGGAGTATTTGCAATGAGGTTCAAGCAGCAAGTTGCGGAGTTCCTGTGGCACCGCCGCCAAGGCTGGAAGATGGTGTGGAACGGCTCAGCGCCCAGCGGTTTGCGCCGCAGGATGGCCGTCAAGCTGCACGCACGTGCATTCTCCGGCATGCTTCTCCTGTTTGCCGGTTGCCACTCCGCCTTCGTCAACGCCACGGTGGAGAATCACACTGGCGGCGCAATAAGCCCGCTGGAGGTGGATTACCCGAGCGCCAGCTTCGGCACCAACTCCCTACCTGCAGGCGCGACGTACAAATACCGCTTCAAAATTCTCGGGAGCGGCCCCACCAAACTAGTCTGGACCGACGCGCGCCATCAGGAGCACACAGCGCCGGGGCCTGATCTGCGCGAAGGCCAGGAGGGCTCCCTCCTGATCGAACTGATACCGGACGGGGTGCGCTGGAGTCCGTCATTGAAACCCTGACCCGGGACAAAGGCCGTCAATTCCTGCCGGTTGCGCGGTGCTCGGCCGGCCTCTCGGTCGTTACAGCCGGGATGTCCTTTTGCGCGGCACTCTTCCGGTTATTGAAAGAGAAGGCCACCAGCGCAAACACAATTGCAATCACGATGAAGATTGCGTCCGAAGGATGAAGATCACCATAGTGGCTCCAGGGGGTGGCTTTGCGCCATGCCCGACGTCGCTCTTTAGCGATGCACTCGTGGGGGCGGTCGTGAAGCTCGAAACCCACAGCCGCCTGTAGCCGTGCAGTAGACTCGCGTTGTGGACGGCGGGTATTTCATCACCTTCGAAGGGCTGGACGGCTCCGGGAAGACGACTCAGCTTCGCCGCCTCGGCGAAAGCCTTGCGGCGGACGGGCATCGCGTGGTCACGCTCCGGCAGCCCGGTGGAACAGCGCTGGGCGACCGCATTCGCAGTGTGCTGCTGGACTCGCGCAGTGAGACGGCGCTGGGTGGGATCGCGCCAGCGGCCGAAATGGCGCTGATGTTCGCCGACCGCGCCCAGTCGCTTGCGCAGGTCGTACGGCCCGCGCTGGCGGAAGGCTCCGTGGTGCTCTGCGACCGCTACACCGACTCCAGCGAGGCCTATCAGGGCGCGGGCCGCGGGCTGGGCAGCGAGCGTATCCGCGCTCTTCATGCCGCCGTGTGCGACGGCTTTCAGCCTCACCTCACCATCCTGCTCCTGCCGCCGCTGGCCGGCTCCCTGGCGCGCGCCCGCCGCCGCAACGAGCGGCATGTGCGTACGCGCGGCACGGATGAAAACCGCTTCGAGCGCGAAGACGACAGCTTCTACGAGCGCGTGTATGAGCAGTACGGGATCATCGCGCAGCGCGAAGCCGCCCGCGTGTACGCCATCGAGCGCGAAGCGGGTATCGACGAGATTGCGGTCGAGGTGCTGCGGGAAGTACGCAGCCGTCTGGCCTCCGTGCAGGCCTGATCGCCGCCCGCAGGCAGCGGCCTGCGATTGCCATGGAATCAAAACCTGTCTGCGTAGCGCGCAGACCTTCGCCGCCGCCGCTCATCCAACTCATCTAGATGGGCGACGATTACATCGGGGAGCGGACGGAGGGCGAGTGGGTGTTGCCGCCCGGCCTGCGGCGATCGCTTCCCTTCTACATGCGGCGTCCGTGGGTCAGCTTCGGCGAACCCATTCCGCTTTTCGAACACCTCCACAGAGTCTTCGGCCCCATAGCGCATTACCGCTTCATGGGCACCATGATCGTGTTCGTCAACGATCCCGCGTATGTTCAGGAAATCCTCATCAATCAGGCCGGCAGCTTCATCAAGGAGCGCACCCTCCAGCGTCTCAAGATCCTGCTCGGCGAAGGCCTGATCACATCCGACGATCCTATCCACCTGCGGCAGAGACGCATCGCGGCACCGGCGTTTCACCGCCAACGCGTGGCAGGGTACGCGGGCGAAATCGTCAAGAGCGCCAAGGCCATGCGAGAGAGCTGGCAGCCCGGGCGCGAGTTCGATGTGTCCGCGGCCATGATGGATTTGAGCCTGCGGATCACCGCCCGCACGCTGTTCGACACGGAGGTCACCGCCGACGTGCTGTCGGTAGCCGATGAAGTGAACACCATCATGGGGCTGTACAACTTCCTGGTGGCGTTCCCGAAGCTCGAAAGCGTGCTGCATTGGCCAATCCCCGGCATCATGCAGTTTCGCCGCTCGCGCGCGCGGCTGGATGCCATTGTGGAGCGCATGATCGCTTCACGGCGCGCGCTTACACGCGAAGAGCTAGCAGGCCGATGGGATCTGTTGTCCACGCTGGTGGCTGCGCGGGACGAAGCGGAGGAGAGCGACGGCTCCGGCATGACGGACGCGCAACTGCGCGATGAGACGCTGACCATCTTCCTGGCCGGTTATGAGACCGTGGCGAACGCGCTCGCCTGGACGTGGTACCTGCTGAGCCAG
>CAXSHQ010000186.1:0-9074 GCA_964236875.1 uncultured Acidobacteriaceae bacterium
ACCCCCCCGCCGTCGCCTCCGCGCGATGCGTGCCTTCCTCCTGCTCTGCCTCGCCCCCATCCACGGCCGCGACGAAGTCTACCGCCTCCAGTAAGACCCGCTTCTCATTCAAAGACTCAAAGCTGAGAACTGACACTCTAGGAGACACGCCGTCGCAGGGAGCGGCAAAACTCCTGCCCTGGCACTACTCCACCGGCAGCTTCGCCTTATACCCATCCCGTGCGATCACCGAGTACTTCAGCGGCTTGCCCTTCTCGTCCGCCATCTTCAGCGGCTTGCCTTCCGCATCCACCAGGTACACCTTCACCTTGCGGAACGTCCCATCGTTCTTCGTGTTCGTGGGCCGATACGTCAGCACATATTGGTTCCGGATCGACTCGTTGATCTGTCCGAAGATCTCCGGCAGCGCCCCCTCGAACAGCGGCTGGAAATGAAGCCCGCCCGTCATCTGCGCGAACGTCTTCATCTCGTTATCCGCTTGCAGGTAATTCAGCCGGCTCACCCCGCCCATCCCACCGTAGGAATCCGCGAGCTCCCGCGCCAGCGCCCCTGTGCTCACCGTAAAGATCGTCACGTTCTGCGTGGCCTTGATCTTCGCCAGCATCTTGTCCAGCGTCAGCTTCGACATCGTGTCGCGCCCGCTGGAAATCAGGATCACATACTTCCGGCCTTCCACGCGCGTCAGCCGGTCCAGCGTCTCGTACAGCGCGTCGAACTCATTCGTCTCGCTAAATCCGGGAATCACCAGGCTCTGCAGCGCCTCCGCGATCGTCTCCTTGTTGTTCGTAAAGTCGGTGAGAATATGCGTCCGCATGTCATACGTTTCCACCGCAATGTAGTCGTCCGGCTGCAGCGTGCGAAAGAACGCCGCCGACGAGTTCTGCATGTCGCGGATGAACGCATACGAGTTGCTGGCAAACTCCAGCAGCAGCACCGCCGTGATCGGCGTCTTGGTGGTGCGCACCGTCTGCACCTGCTGTTCCACGCCGTCTTCCACCACCAGGAAGTTGTCCGTCTTCAACCCCTTAACGAACTGGTGGTCCTTATCCAGCAGCACATTCACGTCCAGGTTTACGATCGGCACATCCACCCGCAGCGAGTACGTCTCCCCATTCGGGTTGCGGATCTTCTCTTCCGCGGGCGCAGGCGGCGGCGCCGTTTCTTCCTTCTTCTTCGGCAACACGATGCCGGTGTCGGTGGTCGTCGGCCCTTCTTCTGTCGTCGGCCCTTCTTCTGTCGTCGGCGTGTTGGCCGGCGGCGTCTTCTTCTGCTGTTCGGCTGGCGTTTGCGGCGCACCTTGCGCCGTCGCGCGCCCCACGCTGGTCCCTGCCATCAGAGTCGCCGTCAACATCCACATCCCAACCTGCCCACGCACCATCTTCATCTTGAGACCCGCCTCAACCTGCCTGAAATCGCTCTACTACTTTAGACGGCGATGGCCGTTTCTGGCTTCAACGCACGACCGACAGCAGCCGTCTGGCTCCTCTGCGGGAATCAGCGGAATCTGCGTTCCCGTTCCGCTCACACCAGCCGACGCTACGCCACAATGCAAATGGCCGCCACAAACCGTGGCGGCCATTTGAGAATTAAGCGCCTCTTATCAAGGGATGCAACCGGTGGGGGGTCGTCCCGACCAGAGGCGCTTCCCCATTATGCCACAGCTTGCCGCTGCTGACTACCCGTCCTGCCGGTCGGTCCAGACAGTCTCCTCCCCGCTCCCATCCGCGCCTGCGGCAACCAACCGTGCCACCCACCGCATGCCGCGTACGGAGTTGCAAATCGAGATCGCCTCGGCCCGCAGCAAGTCGTCCAGGCGCAGAACCCGCTCCACAACCTTCCCTTCCTGCAGCAGGTGCCGGCGGTACACGCCCGGCAGCACACCGCTTTTCTGCGGTGGTGTGATCCACTCACCCGCTATCCGGGCAATCACGTTGTGGATCGCACCCTCGGTCACCTCCTCCTGCGTATTCCGGAACAGGCAATCGGCGAAGCCGCGCGCCTGCACCTCCCGCAGCGCACCGTCGTACAGCGCACGGTGCGTGGTCTTGTGACGCAGAAACCGATCGTCTGCGCAAACCTTCTCCTCCCTCAGCAGCAGGGAGACAGCAGCACCTTCCCGATCCTCCAGCTCAGACGTCGTGCACGTCACCGCACCTGCCCTGTTCAAAACCAGCCGCACGCGGACGCGTCCGTCCTGTCGCTGTGCCACTTGCCGCAGGGCCATCCTGGCGCGCTCATCGTCAAAGGCAAAACCGAAGTACTCCGCGGACTCCGCCATCCGCCGGAGGTGCTCCTGCAGAAAGCTGAACCTCCCGGCCTCCAGCAGCAGGGTCTCGATCAGCTCGAACTCCGGCTCGCTCCCACCCTCGAGAAAGCGCGTCTTGGTAAGGCACTCCTCATGCTCCAGCGCCGGGTCGGAATCGAAGGTGATGCCGGAACCCACGCCCATCCGCGCCACGCCCCCTCGCAGGCTCACCGTGCGGATCGCCACGTTGAACTCCGCTCTCCCCTCTGGAGCTATAAAGCCGATCGCACCCGTGTACACCCCTCGCGGTCTTTGTTCCAGGCCATGCAGCAGACGCATGGTGTGGATTTTGGGAGCGCCCACGATCGAGCCGGAAGGAAACAGCGCGCCGAACACCTCTGCATACCGAACCTGCTCCCGCAACTGGCCTCCCACGGTCGAGGTCATCTGCAGCACGGTGGGGTACCGTTCCACTTCGAAGAGCTTTGTTACCTCCACCGAGCCCGTCTCGCAGATGCGCCCCAGATCGTTCCGCAACAGATCCACGATCATTACGTTCTCCGCGCGTTCCTTCTCGCTCTCTTGCAACCGGGCTGCCTGTGCGTCGTTCTCCGGGCCATCCCTGCCCGCCGGGGCCGTACCCTTCATCGGCTTCGTATGGATGTGGTTACCCTCGCGCGCAAAGAACAGCTCCGGCGACAGAGACAGCACGTGCCAATCGCGTCTTGGATGGACCAGCGCCGCATACCGCACGGGCTGTGCCTCCAGCAGACGCCGATACAGCTCAGCCGGGCTTTCCTCCGCGTCCCACTCCACATCCATCGTCAGGTTTGCCTGGTAGGTCTCGCCCCCGGCAATCAGCTCGCGCACCTTCTCTACGTGCCGCTGGTACGCATCCGGCGTAAGCGAGTACCGCAGGGCGTTCGGCGCAATCGTGCCCATGGGAGCGGGGCACGCCAAGGGCTCTTCACGGATCTCCGGATTCTGGTAGCAACCCAGCCACACCAGCGGCTCTTCGTCCGGCGGGCTCGCGGCAAGGTCTGCCAGCCCTGGCTCCAGGGCAAAACCTGCCTCATACGCTATGTACCCCGCCAGCGCGAAACCCTCCGCGAGCATGGACTCGATCCCTGCGAACACCTCACGAACCTCTGCGGGAGTTCGCGCCTCGAGAACCCTTTCCGGCCCACGGAACAGCATGCTGCGCCCCAGCATGCCGCGCGTCGCCGCACGCTGCAGCAGCACCGATCCCGGCTCGCTCGACGCGATGTGGGCCCAATCGCGTTCTTTCTCACCGCCTCCACGCACCCAGCCAGCTTACGGCAGGCATCACAGGGGCCTCGGGTCACACCGCTACCACCGGTGGAAAGCAGCAAGCCGTGCGAGAAGATGGGAGCATGCAATCGTGGCCTGACCGGCGTCTGCTTGATCTTCTGAAACTCGATATTCCGATCATCCAGGCGCCCATGGCAGGCGCGGACTCTGTTGCGTTGGCATGGAGTGTTTCGGCTACCGGCGCCCTGGGGTCTCTCGCATGCGCGTTACGCAGTCCGGAAGCGATACGCGAAGCAGTACGCGTCTTTGGCAAGGAGACGGATCGCCCCATCAACCTCAATTTCTTTTGCGACACCATGGAGACTCCCCATGAAGCAGCCGTGGAGAAATGGAAGAAGCTGCTCAGTTTCCACTACGAGCGATCCGGTCTCGATATCGAGGCCGTGGTGGAGACCGGTCTCAGGCAGCCGTTCAACGAAGAGATGTGCGACCTGGTGGAGGAGCTAAAGCCGGAGATCGTAAGCTTCCACTTCGGTTTGCCTGCCGTCGCTCTCGTGGGCCGTCTCAAGAACCTCGGCGTGACCATTCTGTCTTCCGCGACAAGTGTCGGCGAAGCGATATGGCTTGAAGATCATGGATGTGATGCGGTCATCGTTCAGGGCCTGGAGGCAGGCGGCCATCGCGCGATGTTCCTGGAAACCGATGTCACGACACAGGTGGGCCTCTTTGCACTACTGCCTCGCGTGGCCGACGCTGTTTCGATCCCGTTGATCGCCGCAGGCGGCATCGCGGACGCGAGAGGTATTGTGGCAGCTTTTGCCCTGGGCGCATGTGGCGTGCAGATGGGCACAGCCTTCCTCTTCTGCCCTGAAGCGAATGTGTCTCCTCTTCACCGTCTGGCGCTTGAACAGGTCAGCGATACCGGCACAGCCATCACCAACCTCTTCAGCGGACGCCCCGCGCGAGGCATTCTGAATCGGTACATCCGCGAATCCGGACCGATGTCCGAAGACGCGTTGAGCTTCCCCTACGCCGCCACGCTGGTTGCTCCTCTCCGGGCGGCTGCTGAGAAGGCCAATTCACTGGATTACATGCAGATGTGGGCGGGTCAAGCTGCGAGGCCTCTCAGAACGATGCCCGCAGGTCAACTTGCGCAGAAGCTTGCCGCCGATGCGCTCAGCCGTTTCGGAGCCTACTCGTGAATGACAAATCGCCCACCCTAGGTAGTCATCACTTCGGGAGCGGCAACAGGTTCCACCGGGGCTTTGCGGCGGAGGATGGCAGCGGAGATCAACGTGATCAGAAGGCCGACGGGTAGCGGCTCTATGAATGTGTAGGCCATGTTGACCAGGGGGTTTTGGTAGAGCTGCTGCGAGTGCTGGATCGCAGCGACCTGCGCGGCCGTAGTAGCGGCGTCCAGTCCGGAAGACTGGATCCTGTGAATCTGCGCGGCGAAGTAGCTGTCCATGAAGTGGGGCATAAACTTGAAGTAGAGGATCTCCCACATGGCGACATAGCAGACGGTGGTAATGAGCGTTATCAGGAAGCCGCAGGCAAAAGCGCGGCCGAAGGAGATTTGCCCGCCAAGATCGTTGTCGCGGTAGCTGCGGATGCCGAAGTAGACCAGCAGAAACGACGCCACCATGATGGTGTAGCCGATCGCCATGCTGTGGCCGGAGCCGATCCTGTCGGCCAGCAGAAGCGAGCCGCCCATCAGAACGGAGATCATCAAGCCGGAGATAAGGCCGAAAGTAAGGACAGTTTTCTTCATGCGAGGCTCCTGGTGCGAATGGGGATAGACTCACGATGCCCTGCGAGAGCGCCACATGTCATCATCCTTTCGAATGATTTTGCAGGTTTGAAGCGGAAATCGTGCTTTCGGGTGACGCGGACCATGGCAGATGGCCGTTCTCCTCCGCGCTTCTCCGAACACAGGAAGTACGTCCCGAAGTGCCGTGAAACGCACTGCCACCATATACTCGCGGCAGCGTCTCTCTATCAGCCCAGCCGCGAGGTTCCGGTTCCTCATGACACGCCCACTTCCCTTCCTGCTGCTCGCCGCCTCCCTGTCCGCTCAGTCGGCACAAACCTCCGCCCGGCCTGCCCAGCCGGAAGACTTCGGCACCGTCACCGGTCACATTACCTGCACAGACACCCAGCGGCCCGCCCGCCTCGCCGAGGTCCGCCTCGTCCCCGCGACGCCTCCTGCAGCTCTCCACAGCGCGAACGACGCTCCCAGCGCGGACGAGAACATCGCTCTCGGTAGCCGCTTGGCGCCGGTGGAAACAGATATGTCGGGCGCCTTCCATATCCGCAACATGCGCCCGGGCCAGTATTACCTCCGCGTCGACTACCCCGGCTACATCACGCCGCTTCTCAGCTTCACCCGCGATCAGCTTGTAAAGCCGGACATCGAAGTCAAGCAGCGCATCGACCAGCAGCTGCAGCTTATAAGCGTTTCTCCGCATGCCACTACGCAGGCTGATGCGGTCGTGAATCGTGGCGCGGCCATCTCTGGCGCCGTGACCTATGACGATGGCTCGCCCGGCATCGGCATCACCGTCGTCCTGCTCCGCCGTAACGCCAAAGGAGAGTTCAAGGACGCGTATCAGCCCTCCCGCTATATTCCTCCCACCGACGATCATGGGCGCTACCGCGTCGACGCCCTGCCCGCTGGAGACTACGTCGTAAAAGCCGATCTCAGCATGAGCGAGCATACTGTCAGCTCCATGCCGATGCCGAGCGGGGCCGGCCAGGTCCAGCTAACCATGACGCAGACTGTCTTCGAACTGCCGATCTACTCCGGCAGCGTTCTGCGCCGCCGCGACGCCGTACAGGTGCAGGCCGCAGCCGGCCAGGAAAGTGTCAACACGGATCTATCCATCCCGCTTAGCAAACTCCACAGCATCTCCGGTTCGCTGCTCGCCCGCGACGGCCACACCATCAACGGCGGCAAGGTTCAGCTCCTGCACTCCGACGATAAGGAAGATCTCGCCGTGGTCAACATCGACCGCGAGGATCGCGAGTTCCACTTTCCCTACGTGCCGGAAGACGACTACCTCCTGAGCGTTCCAGAAGCCAAAGATGTCACGCAGGTCGAAGTCGAGAACGCCAAAGGCGCCACCCCGCGCTCTCACATGGAAGACAAGACCGTCCGCACCTACGGCTCCACGGAGCAGCCCCTCAAAATCCAGACCGACATGACGGGCATCCTCGTCAACGTTCCCGACAAGAAGGAGAACACCCCCTCCACGCCCTCCGGTACGGTGTGAGAGCGCTTGATCTCTCGGTATACTGACGGTGCACAGAAGGGCCGGGCGAGCAGCCCGGCCCTCCTTCTATAAGGCCCGTTCGGTTTACCAATCGTGAAGTAACTGCTCTGCTTTGAAGACATTGACCACGACGGTCCGGAGGAAGGGGAAGGGTGCGTTTCGAGCTCTTCATCGCCGCGCGGTATCTCCGCGCGCGCCGCCGCCGGGCCGTCGTCGGCCTTGTCACCGCGATCTCGGTGATGGGTGTCGCCGCGGGCGTCGCCGCCCTCATCATCGCTCTCGCCATCACCACCGGCATGCGCCGCGACCTGCAGGACCGCCTCGTCGGCGCCACCGCCCACGTGGAGCTCATGCGCACCGACGGCGATGGGATCCGCGATTGGCGCCCCCTGATGCGACGCCTCGAGCGCGTCCCCAGCGTCGATGCCATCGCCCCCGGCCTTTATGGTCAGGTTCTCATCTCCCGCGGCCCC
The DNA here is from genome assembly GCA_964236875.1 of uncultured Acidobacteriaceae bacterium. Lineage (GTDB taxonomy): Bacteria > Acidobacteriota > Terriglobia > Terriglobales > Acidobacteriaceae > Granulicella. Next base: position 7,263 of record CAXSHQ010000186.1, read on the forward strand.
CGCTCCGGCGGCACCCTGATCAAAGGCATCATCCCCGGCAATGAGCTCCGGGTCGGCAATCTCCTGCAATCCACAGCAAGGGGTACCTACTCTTCCCTCCATGCCTCAAAAGATGCAGACAGATTTCAGGCAACCTCAGGTACAAATGGGGACGCGGTTCCTTTTGCTCAACCTAGCGTTACCAACGAGCCACATACTCCGGACATGCCCAGCACGCCGCCCATTGTGATCGGTTCTGAGCTCGCACTCACGCTGGGAGCGGAGGTCGGCGACACGGTTCTTGTGACCAGCCCGCAAGGCCCGCTCACCCCGCTGGGCCTCATTCCGCGCTTTCAGCGCTTCCAGGTGACCGGGATCTTCGCCTCGGGCTTCTACCAGTACGACGCTGGCTATGCCTTCACCCGCCTTGAGGATGCGCAGCATCTTTTCTCCGAGCCCGACCTGATCTCCGTTCTCAGCTTTCGCCTGCGTGACCTCTACCAAGCTCCAAAGATCGGCCGGGATCTGGTGGCCGCCGCAGGTCCCGGCTTCCAGGCCACGAACTGGATGGAGCAGAACCGGGAACTCTTCCGCGCTCTCAAGCTTGAGCAGGTCGTCACCTTCATCGTTCTGGCTCTCATTGTCGTAGTCGCCGCGCTCAACATCCTTATCGCGCTCACAATGATGGTCATGGAGAAAACCCGCGACATAGCCGTCCTGATGAGTTTCGGTGTCAGCGCGCCTCAGGTACGCCGCATCTTCCTGCTCCAGGGGTTGCTGATTTCCTCCCTTGGCACCGCCATGGGCGTCGTCCTGGGCTTGGCCGCCAGCTTCGCCGGTCAGCACTTCCATGTCCATCTTGACCCCGGCGTCTACTCCATCTCCACCCTGCCCTTTGCACCGCGCCTCGCCGATGCTCTGCTCGTCGCCGCCCTCTCCTTGGGAGTAGCCCTGCTCGCCACCCTCTATCCGGCCACCTCGGCGGCAAACGTCCTGCCTGCGGAGGCGTTGCGCTATGAATGATCCGAAGAGCGGCCTCGTCTGGGGAGTCACTTCCCTCACCAATGCTCCCAATGTCGTCATGCTGGGCTGCCTGCCTTCTCTGCTCATCATTCTGGAGCGGCGCTACCATCACATGCGCATTCGCCTCTGGGGCGTTGCGCTCGGCATCGTCTTCTTCGATCAACTGCTCTGGCTTCTGCCCGATGCACAGACCACGTGGCGCACGCTGACGCACTGCACACGCCTCACCGGCGAGCTGCTGGCCGGCTTGACCTTCCTGTGCTACGAGGCCGCTCCCATCCTGTCGCTGTCTCCGCGGCGCAAATCCATTCTCTTGAACGCGCCGGCACTGGTGGCGTTGCAGTTGATCTACGGGCTTGACGTTCGGCGGCCTGCTCCGTACCTGCTGTGTGCGGCCGCAGGCATGCTCATCGGCCTGGCTTCTTACTACCGCCGCAAGCAGCCACTCCTTTGGTTTGTCGCCTCGCTGCCGTTCATCTGGGTCGGTGTCGCTCTCCTGGCGCTGCAGGGCAACTACCGCACCGCCACCTATTGGGCCGTGGCTTTCGTCTTCGCGGCGGCCGCCCGCAACTTTTGGTCGCAACTGGAAAGCGCCTATGTAGGCCGCACCGTCATCAGCGTCAGCCTTCTTCTCTGGGCGGCTTCGCTGCTGGTTCATCCGTGGGTCATGGTTCACCGCCAATGGGAAGCTCTTGCCGAGCAAACCTGGGCCATGCAGAAGTTCATCGTCACCTTCGGCATGGTGGTCGCGCTGTTCGAGGAGCAGGCGGCGCAGCAGCAGGCCCAGCGCAACGCGGAGGAGGCCCAGCG
>CAXSHQ010000187.1:0-8989 GCA_964236875.1 uncultured Acidobacteriaceae bacterium
GCCGCCGCCTAGCAGCGACGTGTTGGCGGCATTCACGATCGCATCGACCGCACGCTCGGTGATGTCGTCCCGTACGACTTTCAGTTCGGCCATTTCCTCAGGCCCTCCACAGCAAAGTGCTCAAAAACATCCGGCTTCTTCGTCACGCGCAGCCGTAACCTTGCGTCACCCCGGTAGGATGCGGCTACAATCAGACCCATAAGGGCCCGTTTGTACCAACCTTCCTTCCGCGCGCATGCCGCGTAAATTCACACAACAATTGACCAACTCCCCACGATACCGCTGGTATCCAACCGAACAGGTCTGCGCGTACGACCAACTTTATGGCCACCACAGCCCCCCGCCCTCAACCGGCCAGCTCCGTGCTCGACCGGAAACTTCGGGCTAAGAAGCTTAGTCCCACCGTTATCGTCATCCTGGGCGTCCTGCTCGGCGTAGCCGTGATCTACATCATCACGCGCCTCATGGCCGACCTTTCCGGCCAGCATCCCTCCACCGCGCTGCCGTACCTGCTGCTTGGCCTGGCGTTGCTGATCGCCCTTGGCTTCGAGTTCGTGAACGGCTTTCACGATACCGCCAACGCGGTCGCCTCGGTCATTTACACGCATTCGCTCGATCCGCATGCCGCTGTTATCTGGTCCGGCATCTGTAACTTCATTGGCGTGCTCAGCAGTTCCGGCGCGGTTGCATTCGCCATCGTTTCGCTACTGCCTATCGAGCTCATCCTGAAGGTTTCCCAGGGCTCCGGCTTCAGCATGGTGTTTGCGCTGCTGGTCGCGGCCATTCTCTGGAACCTGCTCACCTGGGTGCGCGGCTTGCCCGCCTCCAGCTCGCACACCATGATCGGCTCCATTGTGGGCGTCGGCCTCGCCAACAAGCTGATGAACCCCACCTCGCTGACGTCCGGCGTGGACTGGTCCGAGCTCCTCAAAATTGCCAAAGCTCTCTTCTTCTCGCCGCTGGTGGGCTTTGCGGGAGCTTTCCTTCTGCTCTGGCTCGCCAAGCGAGTCGTCACGGATCCTTCGCTCTATCAGGCTCCCGAGGGTGACGACCCGCCGCCCTTCTGGATCCGCGGCCTGCTCATTCTCACCTGCACCGGTGTGAGCTTCGCGCATGGTTCTAACGACGGCCAAAAGGGCACCGGCCTGATCATGTTGATCCTGGTCGGAACTGTGCCCACCGCCTACGCGCTCAACCACACCGTCGGCCCCGACCAGCTCTTCGAGTTCACATCCGTTTCGCAGCGCGCTTCGGATACTCTCTCGCACTACATTCAGCCGCAGGCGACGTTGCCTGGCCCAGCTGGTGTGAACTCCAGCACGACTCCCCGCGGCCCGGCTGCGGAGCTGCAGCACTTCATCTCCACGCGCGAGTACAGCGCCGACACCACGCTCGCCCTGAAACGCATGGTCGACACCCTCAGCGCCGAAGCGCAGGGCGCGGGTTCGCTGGGCAGCGTCCCCGCGGATGCCCAGGTCAACGTCCGCAACCAGATGTATCTCGTGTCGGAGTCGGTCAGCCTGATTTCGAAGTATGCGCCCAAGTCTGGCGTGAAGTTCAACCCCCAGGATCAGGAAACGCTGAAGAACTACCGCGGCTATCTGGACCGCTCCACCAAGTTCATCCCGGTGTGGGTCAAGCTGGCGGTGGCTTTATCGCTTGGGCTGGGCACCATGGTCGGCTGGCGCCGCATTGTGGTCACGGTCGGCGAGAAGATCGGGCAGCAGCGCCTTACCTATGCGCAGGGCGCCGCTTCGGATACGACGTCTGCGCTTACGATTATGGGCGCCACGTTCCTGGGCATGCCCGTCTCCACCACACACGTAGTGTCGTCGGCCATCGCCGGCGCCATGACGGCGAACGGCTCCGGACTGCAATTCCGCACCATTCGTAATATCGCGCTGGCGTGGTTCCTGACCCTGCCCACAGCTGCGTTATTGTCAGGCAGTCTCTACTGGCTATTCAACAAGCTGTAGCAGCCGGAGGACGAGGAAGCCACAGCTCTACTCCTCGCCGCGCTCGCCCTTGTCCAGCAGGTCGGCCAGCGTTTCTTTGTGCTTCGGCTCTCGCGCGGCTTTGTCTTTGGTGTTGGGCAGCACGCGTTCGGGCGGCGGCGAACCTACACGCTCCCGCGCGTTCTCCTTTACCGCCGTCACTGCTGAAAACGTTTTCTTCTTTGAAGCCATCGGTCGCCTTCCGCTGCCTGTTTCCTGCCGCTTGAGGAGTATCCTACTCACCGGGAGCACCGGCATGGAAGAGCGTGATCTTTTCGACGAGCAAACCGAATCCAAGACCCACACGCTGACCTGCCCCAAGTGCAACCAGCCCGGCGAATACCAGGTCACGTGGCTGGTCCGGCGCAAAAAGAACAAGCTACCGCCTTACGCCGACGATCGAGCCCGCGCGCAGTTCGCCAAGGCGAAAAGCTACATGCTGCGGCGCGACGACATGCTTGCCTGCAAGAACATCCGCTGCCGCAAGCGCTTTGAGATAGAAGGCCTGCAGTCTATTGCCTTCATGCAGGAAGTTCCGGACGCGCCGGTGGACGACCGCGCGGCCCGCATCCGTGCGGCGTTCGGCCGCAGGATGTAGTTTCCCTTAGCTGTGTACCAAGTAGGGAACGGCCGCCTCAGATGCTCCAGGAAATGCGTGGTATCCTGAATCTGCGCAGGTTATGCGCAGAGCGCCGCGGGCAGATGACTCCGAATGGATTCGAGTCTGGCCAGAGACCGCGGGCGCCGATCACTTCCAGCAACTGAGCGTCGCCGCTCTCCGGCTGGTTGCTCTGGCTAGACGGCCGTTTCTTCTCACTCGCCCCGGCGAGCGGGATTGCGGAACAGGCCTCGCCGTGCAGCAGCATTGCCTATGACGCCGAACTCCCCGACAGGGAACAACTCGCAAGCAACGCTGATACCCGGAATCCATGACACCGTCGCGGCCCTTTGGCCCGCTGGCGTCTCTGCATTCCCGCTTCGCTTTCTCACCCTATCGAAGGAACACATTGTCTACGAACACTCTTACTCTTGATTCGATCCTGAATCCCGCTCCGCTGACCCCTTCGCGGACCATCACGCAGACCGACGCTTCGGCCTCTGCCCTCCACTTCACCGACTTTGACGTCTCGCAATCGCTCAAGGACCGGCTGACTGCGGTGAACTTCATCACCCCCACCCCCGTGCAGGCCGGCGCGATCCCACCCGCGCTGGAAGGCGAAGACATCCTCGCCACCGCCTCCACCGGCACCGGCAAGACGCTTAGCTTCCTGATCCCCATGATCGACCGGCTGGAAGCGATCTCGCAGCCATCGACCAAGGCCAAGAAGAACCCCATCCTGGCGTTGATCCTGCTGCCGACGCGCGAGCTCGCCATGCAGGTGCTGGAGCACTACCACAAGATTTCTCCGCAGTTGAAGAACGATGCCGTGCTGGTCTGCGGCGGCATGAGCGAAAACAACCAGCTCGACGAGCTGCGCCGCGGCCCGCGTATCGTGGTCGCCACGCCCGGACGCCTGGAAGACTACCTGCGCCGCAAAGAGATCTCACTCAAAGAGGTCGACATGCTGGTGCTGGATGAAGTCGACCGCATGCTGGATATGGGCTTCCTGCCCGCGATCCGCCGCATCGTCGCCGCCCTGCCCAAGGACCGGCAGACCATGTGCTACTCCGCCACCCTCGACGCCAGCATCCGCGAGATCGTCAAGGACTATGTGCACAAGCCGGTGCGCGTGGAGATTGGACAGACGTCCAAGCCCAGCGACCGCGTCACCCTGCGTGTCTACACAGTCATGCAGGACCAGAAGCTCTCCCAGCTGGACAAGATGCTGCGCGAAGAGGAAGGCACGTACCTCGTCTTCTCGCGCACCAAGCACGGCGCGGACCGCATCGGGCGCAAGCTCGAAAAGCTTGGCCACAAGGTGGAAACCATTCACGGCGACCGCTCGCAGAACCAGCGCACGGCTGCGCTCAAGAAGTTCTCTGAAGGCAAGGCCCGCATTCTGGTGGCTACCGATGTGGCCGCTCGCGGGATCGACGTCTCGCACATAGCCCACGTAGTCAACTACGACATGCCCAACGCTTCGGACGACTTCGTGCACCGCATCGGCCGCACGGGCCGGGCTGGAGCGACGGGAGTGGCCACCACCTTCATCACGCCGCTCGAAAAAGGCGACGCGAAGAAGCTGGAGCGCGAGCTGAAGATCCAGTTCGAGTGGCGCGTGGCCGATAAGGACCTCGCCAAGGAAGAGCGGAACAAGCCGGTGGAGCTGAACGTGAAGCCGGGCGATGACCTGGGCGCGCTGCTGGCGCTTGAGTCGCGCTCCTGGAAAAGCGATGGCTCTGGGGATAGCGAGCCTCACGGACAACAGCACGCGCCGCACCACCAGCGCGGAGCTTCTGAAGTGGGTCACGGCCGCTCGCACGCAGGCCAGCGCTCCTCCGGCGGACGCTCCAACAGCTCCTCCTCTACAGGTGGCCGCAGCTCCGGCCGCCGCCGCGGCGGTGGTGGTCGCGGGCGGTAAGTGACTCCTGCGTCACTGTAAGACAGGAAAGCCGCCGTCTCTCGACGGCGGCTTTTCTTATGTGTGGATGTGGAACCCGGTTATTTGAGTTCAGCGATTTTTGCCTTTGCCGACGCAAGGGCCGCATCGCGCTTGTCCGGTGAGCCGACGCCTTCTGCGGTGATCACCGTCACATCCGTGATCCCAAAGAACTCGAACACCCTGCGCAGGTATGCCTCTTGAAAATCGAAAGGCTCGAACGGTGAGCCCGGGCCGTAGAGGCCGCCGCGTGAGCTGATCACGATCACGCGTTTGCCACCGAACAGCCCCTCGGGACCGTTGGGTCCGTAGCGGAACGCCACGCGTGGCACCGCCAGGTGGTCGATCCATGCCTTGAGCTGCGACGGAATTCCGAAGTTATACATGGGCGCGCCGATGATAACGACGTTGGCACTCCGAAACTCTTCAATGAGCTGCTCGCCCACTGTGAGTTCCTGCTGCTGCTCAGGGCTGAGGTTCGTATCGTCCTTGCCGTAGAAGCGCACCACGGCCGTGTAGTGACGGAGCGGCTCCTTGATCAGGTCGCGATATGTGTACTCGGCGTCCGGATAGAGGGACTTGAGTTTGGCGGCAGCTTCCTGAGTAAGGGGGCGGCTGACGGACTTTTCGCCGGTAACGCTGGAGTCGAGATGCAGAATCTTCATCGAGTAGGTGTCCTCTGAGAGCGTAAGGCGGAACTCCGCCATGGCTGCACCCATACGATGAACAGACTGCGAAAAGGAATCGCCCCTTCTTGATCTGCCAAATGCCAACGTGATGGCAAGGTGAGAGCTTCCTGTGCGAGCGGTACGGCGCGGCTCCTACAGCTGGATATCCGGAACAGCGCTTAACTCTTCGACATCGGCCAAATCCCGCAGACGCCCGACCTAGCGCTTGTTCGCAATCAGATCGGCCTTCGAGATAACGGGCACTCTCAGGCCCGCTACAACGATCTCCAGGCGGCTCCGCCAGACTTGGTCGAACGTCATCTCGCCGATGGACGGAAGAATGTCTATGTGGTCTTCCCCAGGTCCGAAGCGGAGGTTCGCTTCATCGTCGAGCAGATCGTTTGGTTCGACACCCTCAACTGGCGCGCCCATCGCAGCCAAAGCCCCGAAGGCAAGCTGCGCGTTCTCTTCGGTGGGCCGAATGAACACATCGAGATCGTTTGTCGCGCGCAGGTAGCCGTGCACATTGACGGCGACCCCTCCCACAACGGCAAACTCAACGCCGGCTTCGAGGAACGCGGCGAACAGTCCAATCTGCCTTTCGTCATCCCTGTCGATCCCCCGCATCAGGTACATACGGCGCGTAAGCTCGGCAGAAGCGGCGAGGCGCTCGGTGACGCTCATCCGGCTCCAGAAGAGCCGTTGCTCGGCGCGCGCCTCTTCGCGGGTGAGCTTGCGCAGCAGAGGAAGATTCGCACCACCCGCCGGCTGCGTCTCAGGAACGCCAGCTTCGGCGACTGGCTCCAGACGATCGGACATGCAGGCCCCCTGATGTGGAGCGATTGTAAATGCCCAGCGTCAGTTCCTGTGCGCGATGCGCAGGTTCAGCTCCCGCAACTGCAGCTCGCTTACGGGCGTGGGCGCATCCACCATCAGGTCGATGGCCTTCGCGGTCTTCGGGAACGCGATCACTTCCCGCAGGCTCTGCGCCCCGGCGAGGATCATCACGATGCGGTCCAGCCCCAGTGCGATCCCGCCGTGCGGTGGCGTGCCGTACTCCAGGGCCTGGAGGAAGAAGCCGAAGCGCTCGCGGGCTTCTTCGTCCGTCATGCCCAGCGTGCGGAAGATCTCCGCCTGCACATCCTGCCGGTGAATACGAATCGAACCGGAGCCCAGCTCCGTGCCGTTCAGCACGATGTCATAGGCCAGCGCCCGCACCGCGCCCTTGTCGTTATAGAGCGCTCCGCTCTTGATGTCGTCTTCGTGTGGCGACGTGAACGGATGGTGCGCGGCGTCCCAGACCTTCTTCTCCTCGTTCCACTCGTACATGGGGAAGTCGGTCACCCACAGGAACTTGAAGTCGGCGGCCGTGCCGCTTTGCGTGAAGAGCTCATGCTTGTCCGCATACTTCTTTGCCAGCTCGAGCCGCAGCGCGCCCACACGCTTGGGAATCCACTGCCGGTCGTTGTTCCACACCGTTGCGGTACCCGGTTTCGGCGTGATCACCACGGCGAGGTCTTCGGTCGTGAAGTTCTCGCCGTTGAACACAATCTGCTCGGCTGTAAGCTTCGCGGCGATGGCTTCCGCCAGCGGCACGAACGCCTCGTTCGTGCGCAGGCGCGCGACGTCGAGGAAGTCGAGTCCGCACTCACCGAAGCCTTTGCGAATCTCGTCCACGAAGGTCCGCTTCTGCGTTCCGCTCATGGTGCCGGACTTCGGAATCGTAAAGCCATACACCGGCAGCGCCGCATCGATCTTCAGCGTCTCGCGCAGCTCCGGCGTCAGCTCGTGCGAAAGGTCGACCATTGCGGGCAGCCGCATATCCGGCTTGTCGATGCCGTACTTCGCGATCGCCTGGTCATACGTCATCTGGTGGAACGCGCCATCGGGCTGGCGGTCGGCGCGCAGGTCTTCGTCGCGGAAGCAGCGCGCGATCTGGAAGTAGCGATCGAAGCCCGAAATCATCAGGATTTGCTTGAAGATCTGCGGCGACTGCGGCAGCGCATAGAAGTGCCCTGCATGGACTCGGCTCGGTACCAGGTAGTCGCGCGCGCCTTCCGGCGTGGACCGCGTCATGAACGGCGTTTCAATCTCCAGGAAGCCCTGCTCCACAAGGAAGTTGCGGATGGCCATCGCCACTCGGCTGCGTAGCGCAAGGTTCTTCTGCATCTCCACCCGGCGCAGGTCGAGGTACCGGTACGTTAGCCGCACCTCTTCGTTGGCGACAGTGTCATCCGCCGGAGAAAACGGCGGTGTCTTCGCATCGTTCAGAAGCAGCGCCTCAGACGCCACAACCTCGATCGCGCCCGTGGGCATGTTCGGGTTGGCGAGCCCTTCGCCGCGCACGCGCACCTTGCCCGTGATGGCAACTACGTACTCCGGCCGCGCCGCTTCGGCTTTGGCGTGTGCCCCCGGCGAATCTTCCTTGTCGAAGACCACCTGCGTGATCCCGCTCCTGTCGCGCAGGTCCAGAAAGATGAGGCCGCCATGGTCGCGGCGGCTATTGACCCAGCCCATCAGCGTTACGGTCGTACCCGCGTCGGCGGAGCGCAACGCGCCGCACACGTGCGAGCGCTCCAGTGTTCCTAAAAAGTCGAGTGTCACAGTGTCTTCTATTGTACGAACTCGAGCGCACCCTCACCTGCTCGGTCATAGCGACGACGCTGCCTGTCGAGCCTCCGGCGCAGGCGCGCGCCGGAACAGGCGCCCACCCAACGCGCCGAGCCTGTCCCACAGCAGGTCGATCAGCAGCGCCACGCAGCCGCCGATGGCCGTGTTGATGAGCCGCAGGTGCGCCGCCGCGGGCTGAGAGAAGCCGCCCAGCCGGAAAGAAAACACCACATATAGCGTCAGGCAAAACGAGAACACAGCATAGTTCACTGCCTGCAGAAAGAAGCAACACCACGCAAAGACAAGCACGCAGGCGAAAAGCTCCGGGTTGGAAAGCGTCGTCTCGTGAGAAAGCAGGAGCAGGAAGCCGGCTCCCGCGAGCGTGCCGACCAGGCGCGCGATGCTGCGGCTCAGCGTTCCGCTCCACTCCGGCCGCAGTACCAGCAGCGCGGTCATGGGCGCCCAGTAGCCATTGCCGTAGGGCAGACGCTGGTAGATCGCCGTGGTCACCAGCAGCACGACAGCCAGCCGCAGCACATAGCCGGTGGTGTCCGCCGACCATTGCAGCTCCGCGCGCAGCCCGCGCCAAAGCTGCCCCGAACGCGTGTGCAACTGCCGGAGGAAAGGTGGCCGCGGGGCCGTATCGCTGCGCTGCAGCAGCTTCGCCACGGCATACACGACCATCTGCATCGCGCCGCCCAGCAGCACCATGCTGGCGCGCCCCACCGCATAGTGCCGGCCGTGGTTGAAGCCGCTGGCGATGATGACAAAGACGGCGCCTTGCTGCCCGATCCAGCCGGAGGTCGCACCCAGCCCGGAGAGCAGGCCGTAGTTCACCGCAGCCAGCACGCAAAGCCCCAGCACCAGCCACTCGCGGCTCGCGCCCAGGCTCCCGGCCAGCGTGGCGGAGGCAATGCTCACCGTGACCACGGCCATGCTCAGCAGCGTGGAGGCCATCGCCTCATGGAACACAGCGAAGCCCACCGTAAACGCCGCGCCCGCCGCAATGGACCCCGCGCTCGCATGCCCTGTGATGTGGCCCAGGATCAGCGCCGCCGCAATGGCGATCGTGGACAGCAGACCACGCAACGGCGTGCGCTTGGCCCACGGAAAGACCAGCGTATCGGGCGAGATGTCGTGAAGAACGCTCATCGAAGCAGTGCTTCGGATTCGATGC
>CAXSHQ010000188.1:0-6727 GCA_964236875.1 uncultured Acidobacteriaceae bacterium
TGGTGGCGTCGTGGGGGTAGCGGAAGACGACTACGTCGCCGTGGTGGATGTCGCCGGCATGGTAGCGGAAGCGGTAATAGGCGAACTTGCTGACGAAGAGCCGGTCCTGATCTTCAAGATTGGGCAGCATGCTGGTGCCTTCCACCCGGACGGGCTGGTAGACGAACGTGATGATGACTACCGAGAGGAAGAGCGACACGAAGATGTCGAGGCCCCAGGAGCGCACGCCGGATGCTCGCGAGGGGCGGGCCGCACTCGCTTGCGGAGGCGGAGGCGCGGCGGGGGGAAGCAGGTTTTGCGGCGATTCCGGTTGCTGATCCATGAAGTAAAAGGCGCAAGGCCGGGATTGAAACAGGCGGAAAGCCCGGCAAGACTTCCTCATCTTAGACCACGGAAGCCGGACAAGAATTCTGTGAGGCAGCAGGCGCGGGGCGGGGTAGTTACGCCCGGGCAGTAAGCGGGCGAAACGCACGGGCCGGTTCTGCGGTAAACTGCTTCAGTTATAGAGAACGCCATGGCCACGCTCACTGTCCCTACGCTGTCGATGCTGGAGAAGCCCCTTACGCGCTCCCAGAGTGACCTCCAAAGCCTGACAACTGAGAGGCCGAACGAAGCGTCTTCGGGCCTGGATACGAAGTCAGCTCTCGATATTGCCCGAATCATCAACCAGGAAGACGCGAAGGTAGCAGCCGCGGTGAAGAAGGCCCTGCCGGAGATCGCCCTGGTGATCGACGTGGTGGCGCGCTCGTTGCGGGATGGTGGGCGGCTGATCTATGTGGGCGCGGGGTCGTCGGGACGGATTGCGGCGCTGGATGCTTCGGAGTGCCCGCCGACGTTTTCGACGGCGCCCATGCAGGTGCAGTACATCATGGCGGGCGGACCGAAGGCGCTGGCGAGTGCGTCGGATGTGAATGAAGATTCGCCGGAGCTGGGCCAGCGGGATATCGCCCGGCGCCGGCCGACCCGCAAGGATGTCGTGATCGGGATTTCTGCGTCGGGGCGGACACCGTATGTGGTGGGCGCTACGGAATATGCACGTTCGCGGGGCGCCAGGACGGCGGCCATTACCTGTAACCCGAGCTCGGATATCTCCCAGGTGGCGGACATCACGATCTGCGCGGAGGTGGGGCCGGAGGTGCTGTCCGGCTCGACACGGATGAAGGCGTCTAGCGCGCAGAAGATGATCCTGAACATGATCACCACGGGCGCGATGACCCGGCTGGGCTATGTGTACGACAACCTGATGGTGAACGTGCACATGAAGAACGCCAAGCTGGTGGAGCGCGGGATCCGCGTGTTGATGCTGGTGTGCGGCGTGGACCGGGATACGGCTATCCGGACGATCAAGGCGGCAGGGAAGTCGATTCCGATCGCGGTGGTGATGCTGAAGGCGAACGTCGACAAGATGGAAGCTGTGCGCCGGCTGCAGAAGTCCGATGGGAATGTACGGCTCGCCGTAGAAGATTCGCGGCTGGAGCTGTAGAGCGCAGGCCGGGATGAGATCAGAAAGCCGCATGCTGCAGTCCATCCGCAGATGGGTTGCGGTGTTCATCGTGGGTCTGGTGCTCAGTGGAGTTACGGCGTTTCCGCTGGTCAATGAACTGCATTGGCTTCTGAGACTGACTGAGCCTCTGCATGCGCCGGGTTTGACAGCATGGCTGCTGCGCGTGAGCCGGGCGCTGGATGCGCAGGCCGCCGACGCGCCGTTTCTGGCGTACGGGACCGACTGGCTGGCGTTCGGGCATCTGGTGATCGGGACGGCGTTTGTGGGGCTTTGGCGCGATCCGGTGCGCAATCGTTGGCTGGTGACGTGGGGACTGCTGGCGTGCGCCGGGGTCGTGCCGCTGGCGATGATCGCGGGCGCGGCTCGCGGCATTCCGCTGTACTGGCGCGCGATCGACTGCAGCTTCGGGGTGTTTGGGTGCCTGCCGCTGCTGTGGGTTCGACGGAAGATTGCTGCGCTGGAACGCCTGCGTGCGCCTGTGGCCGCGTGAAGACGCGGGCGCTCAGCGGGTGGGAACGGGCATGGCAAGCAGGGTGCGGACCGCGTCCTGGAAAGACACAGGCGCGGGGAGCAGGCGAAAGTCGAACGAGGACATCCTGGTATTTTCAGCGACCGTCTTTAGAAGCAGTTCGCGGATGACAAAATGCTCTTCCAAGGCAGAGTAGGCCCAGCGATCCTGTCCAACTTCTGTTTGCTGGAACATGATGGTGCCGCCTTCGTGAATGCGCGCCAGCATGCCCCAACCGAAGTCCACCGGGTGAATGACCCTGGCTTCGGCGCGGGTCATGCGGCCGGTACGCCCGTCGATCCAGAAGCGACCCTGGATGCCGGTGAGGATCTCGGAGGGTGTGGTGGGCGGCTTGAAGTTCGGGTCGGGAGAGAAATCGATGACCACCTGCGGAGAGAAGGAGCCGGGCGGCTGCGGTTGACCGGGCGTGTAGGCATAGCGTATCGCGGTAGGGAGCAGCTTGACCAGCGAGATGGAGTAGCCGCGAGCTGTGGCATCCTTCTTGTGGTGGCGTATGAAATCTTCCGGAGAGCGGAGGATGTCTCCCAGCCGCTGCTGCTCGGCCTTATCTTCGGCGCTTGTCAGCGGCCGGCCGTCGCGCTGGATGAGGCGAGCCACCGTGCCTTCGCGGCTTTCGATGACCTCGCGAACGATGTCGCCTTTCGCGTCGATTTTGTGGATGCGATAGCGAAGCGGAAAGACGCCGTCGTTCTGAATGATGGACTGCTCGAAGCCCGCCGCCTGTTCGATCCAATGTTGCGGGGTGCCCGGTGGAAGGGCAGGCGCCTGCGCCTGCGAGCAGGAAACGGAAGCTACGATGAGCAGCGCACACGCCGCGTGATGGAGGCCGGTGCCGAGCCTGCGAGCGGTATGTTTTTTCTCAGGCGGCGTGCGATTGGACAAACGCGATCCTCCTCTTGTTAGCTTAGATGGAACATCGGGGCTCGATGGCGGTGTGCCGGCCGGTCACTTTGGCGTATAGTTCGGCTCAGATACGCAGAACGGTTCAAGACGTACAGGCACTTAGCGAAAGGGCAATAGAGAGCATGGCTTTAGAAGCAAATGTCACCCACATCGGACGCTCCACAACGCTACGAGGGGAGCTTTCTGGCGATGGCGACGTGCAGATCGACGGCTCCCTGGAAGGGAGCGTGCAGTTGACGGGCGCGCGCATTACGGTGGGCCCGGACGCCAAGGTGCGGGCGTTGCTCAGCGCACAGGACATCGTTGTGTACGGGCGCGTGGAAGGTGAGTTGCGCGCCACAGGTCGTGCGGAACTACGGGCTTCAGCGTTCGTGGTCGGCGATATCTTCGCCGCGCGGCTTTCCGTAGAAGAAGATGCGACAGTGCGCGGGCACGTGGACTCGATCCAGGCCGTGGAGAAGAATGGCGGCAACGGCGCGGGAGCAGAGAATGCAGCTGCCCGCGGGCCTCAGGCCTGGCGCTCCACGACTTCGGCAGCCATTCCTTCAGGACTGGCTGCGGCTGCGGCGAGCTCGCAGCGCGCCACGGGTGGAACAGGGGCCGCGGCCGAACCGGGCGAGGCCCAGACGGCCAGAGACGCTGAGTCGAAGAGTTCCTGACATTTCCAGCGGAGACGACTGAATGCTCGGCGTGTTCAAGAGGACAGGGGGAGACTCGGACCGCAACCCCGTGGAACGCGCTGCGCGGCATTCGCGCGGATGGGGAGAGCTGAGCAAGTTCCTCAGGAGCCGCGAGGGTCTGCGGGTTCTCGACTTCGGCGCCACCTCGCCCGCGAACATCAACTACCTGACGAACCTGGGGCACAGCGTGTACATGGCGAATGCCGTGAGTGACGCTGCGGCGCCGGAGTGGCGTCGGCCTGCGGCTGTGGAAGAAAGCGGTGGGCAGGATGGTGAAACCGAGTTCGATACGGAGCGGTTTTGCGCATCAAGTCTGGCGTTTTCGGGCAGGGTCTTCGACGTGATCCTGCTGTGGGATACGGCGAATTACTTGCCGCCTGCCCTGGTGCCCGCGTTCTTTCAGCGGATGGGAGAGGTCCTGGAACCGGGCGGAAAGCTGCTGGCTTTCTTTCAGGCGAAGAACACGGGGCCGGAGAGTATCTTCTCCCGCTACCAGCTCACCGACTCAGAAGACCTGGTGGTGCTTCGGTCAGGTCCTTTTCCGATTGCCGGCCTTTATCAGACGAGACAGATCGAGCAATATTTCAAGGGCTTTGCGGATGTACGGTTGTTTCTTGGTAAAGACAATATTCGCGAGGTTTACGCCACCCGGTAGGTCGTTGCGGAGAAAAGCAAAGGAGACCGTGAGGTCTCCTTGTTACTTCTGCAGCCCGAGCAACTACTTGCTTTCCTTGCGGCGCTCTGCCCAACGCTTCTTCATGGCATCTGCAATACGTTTCCGGCCCTCCGGACTTAGCTGACGCTTCTTTGTTGGCGCGGCTGTAGCAGCCGCAGCATTCTTGCTGCCCTTGGGGCGTCCACGGCGCTTAGACTCTGTAGCAGCCGGTCCCGCTGCTCCTGAAAGGGCAGCGCGAATCTGCTGCAGACGTGCAATTTCGGTATCCAGTTCTGAAATAATTCGGTTTACATCCATAGTTTCTCCTGATGAATCAAGGCGTCGATGCGTCTTACTCGAACTGCTATCGCGTTTCTATCCTACTTCCCATTTTGGTATGCAGCGAAGAAATAAAGTCACACTTATGTATTACGAACGCCATATGCTGTAGATTGTTGAGCCGGCCATAGCTGCCATTGACTGGATGCTACACTCGTTTCGATGTTGGCCTCGCTACGGGATATTCCGCTGCGTCTCTGGTTGCTGTCGCTGCTTTCGGCTGTGCTTCAGGTGCTGCCTTTTCCGATCGCAGGGCCTGTGCCTCCATGGCGGCGGCTTGCCTGCTGGATCTGTCTCACTCCGATACTCTGGGCGCTGCTTAGCGTAAATAAAGCCGCGCGGAGCCTCACCCCGGCGCAGGCGGCGTGGCTGAGTTACGGCTCTGGCGTGCTTTGGTACTTAGGGAGCTGTTATTGGGTCTTTCCGACCATGCACGTTTATGGAGACATTGCGACACCCGCGGCTCTGGGCATCCTGCTTTTGTTCTCCTTGTATGTGGGTCTTTACCACGCGTTTTTCGGAGCGCTTGTGGGATTCCTGCACCGTAGCTATGGGCGTGCGGCCGCACTGTGGTTTGTGCCGTTCGCGTGGGTAGGCGTGGAATTAGCCCGCGCGAGGATCACTGGTTTTCCGTGGGACCTGCTCGGGAACACGCAGGTGGACAACCTCACCTTGACAAAACTGGCGCCGTGGACAGGCGTTATGGGGCTTTCGCTGGTTGTCGCGCTGGTGAATGCGCTGTGGCTCGTGCGGGTGCAGGTGCGGAACAAGCGCAGCAACTATGCGGCGATCCTCGCGGCGGCGGTTCTGTGCGTGAGCTTGACTCTACTTACTCGGCGCGGAGCGCCCACTTACGCGGAGTACAACGACACGGCGGTGTTGCTACAGGACAACCTGAAAGTAGGCGCGGAGAGAGTGGGGCCGCCGGAGAGTCTCAGCGAGCTAGTTACATCGTTCACCGAGTTAACGGAGCACCCAAGCTACTTCGCTCCGCTGCACAAAATGGTGGATGGCTACTGGCCCGTGACAATGGCAACGCGCGATATGGGTCCGTTTCGTCCGGGCTTGGTGCTTTGGCCGGAAGCGCCAACCGACTTCATTGAGAGCGATCCAAGGTTGCGCGGGAGCTTGAGTCAGCTGGCGAAGCAAGCGCATGCGCCTGTGATAGCCGACAGCATGGGTGTGCTTCCGCCGGAACCGGGCGAAAGGCAGCCGCGGGCCTTCAACTCAGCTAGCTTCTACACTGCAGACGGCACCTACTCCGGCCATTACGACAAGATGCACTTGGTGCCTTTTGGTGAATACACACCGTACAAGCAGCTTTTCTTTTTCGCCGGCCATTTACTGGATAACGTGGGCGGCTTTACTCCTGGGCGGGAGCGCATCCTGTTTCGAACAGGAGGTCACCAGTACGGCACGTTCATCTGCTATGAGTCGATTTTTGGGGATGAGATTCGCGAGTTCGCGAAGAACGGAGCAGACCTTCTGGTGAACCTATCCGATGACGGCTGGTATGGGGACTCGAGCGCGCCCTGGGAGCACCTGGATATGGTGCGGATGCGAGCCATCGAGAGCCGCCGGTGGGTGCTGCGCGCGACGAACACTGGAGTTACCGGCTCAATCGATCCTTACGGACGAGTTGTAGCGCAGATGCCACGGCATGTGCGTGGGTCTGTGCTGGTGCCATTTGGGTACAGGAACGATGTGACGTTCTATACGCGCCATGGTGATTGGCTGGGGTGGATATGTGCCGGGATCACGGCCGGGGCGCTCGCTGTGGGTTTGTTGCGGAAGCGCCAAGTACACTAGAAGCCATGTTGGACGATCTGGAATTTGCTTACTCCCCGGTGCGCGAGAAGGTGCGTGACCTGCGGGAGTATCTTTGACGCGGCCAGGCTGCGTGGTGAACTGAAGAACGTTGAAGAGAAGGTTGCCGACCCGGGTGTGTGGGCGGATGCGGCGCGCTCGCAGCCGCTGATGCGCGAGCGCAAGCGGCTGGAGGAGCAGCTCGGCTACGATGCGGAGCTTGGCCGGCGCAGCGAGGATATCGAGGCGTACTTCGAACTGATGCGCGAAGGCGAGGGCTCGGTCGAGCCCGACCTGAAGCGTGAGATCGA
>CAXSHQ010000188.1:6737-8885 GCA_964236875.1 uncultured Acidobacteriaceae bacterium
GTATACGGAGCAGCTTGAGTCGCGCACGATGCTTTCGGAAGAAAGCGATCCGCTGAACGCGATCGTAACGGTGCACCCGGGCGCGGGCGGCACGGAAAGCCAGGACTGGGCCGAGATGCTGATGCGCATGTACCTGCGCTGGGCGGAGCGGCAGGGCTTCAAGACGGAGATGAACGAACTACAAGATGGGGACGAAGCCGGGATCAAGTCGGCGACGTTCACGGTGACCGGCGAGTATGCGTTCGGATTGCTTTCAGGAGAAACAGGCGTGCACCGGCTGGTGCGCATCTCCCCGTTCGACCAGGCAAAACGCCGTCACACGAGCTTTGCGAGTGTGTTCGTTTCGCCGGAGATCGATGACAGCATCGTGATCGACATCAAGCCGGACGAGCTTCGCATCGACACATACCGTTCCGGCGGCAAGGGCGGGCAGCATGTGAACACGACCGACTCGGCTGTGCGGATCACGCATCTGCCGACCGGGATCGTGGCCGGTTGCCAGAATGAGCGGTCGCAGCACAAGAACAAAGATAAAGCGATGAAGATGCTGCGCTCGCGCTTGTATGAGTTCGAGATGGAGAAGAAGCGCGTGGCGTCCAAGCAGCTTGAGGATTCGAAGCTGGAGATCAACTTCGGCTCGCAGATCCGAAGCTACGTGCTGCAGCCGTATCGCATGGCCAAGGACCTGCGGACACGGGTGGATGTCGGCGACGTGGATCGTGTGCTGGATGGCGATCTGGAGCCGTTTATCCGGGGCTATCTGAAGATGCGTCGCGAGGGCGGTGTGCCTGCGGCGGTCGTCGACGACGATGCATGACGAGTGTCATCCCACCGAGTGACAAGGAACACTGGTGGGTGAACTGCCTGGGCCCGAAGCTTGAAGGGTGGGTGTGGGCCAAAGGCCCTGGCAGGAGCGGAGATGGCGAAACAGCTTAGCAGCAAGCCGGATTATGGCGTAGATGCGCCGAGCGTGATGCGCAACTTCTTCCTGTTCGGCGGGCTGGCGCTTCTTTTGATCTTTGTGACGCCGAAAGCCCTGCATTTCGGGAACACCGTCATCCTGTGGCATCGCTCGCTGGGTTGGATGGCTGGCTTCCTGCTGGGCGAAGGCTTCCTTTTTCTGCTGTATGTGAAGGTGGGCAAGTTCCGGCATCGCGACTTCATGCTCGGCATGCACGCGTGGACAGGAGACGAGCAGGTGCAGGATGTGGGGTGCGGGCGCGGGCTGCTGCTGGCGGGCGCGGCGAGGCGGCTGACGACAGGGCACGCCACGGGCATCGATATCTGGTCCAGCGTGGACATGGGCGGAAACTCCGAGGAGGCTACCCGGCATAATCTCGAGCTTGAAGGCGTCATGGGCCGGTGCACGCTGGTGAGCCAGGGAGCGCAGGCGATGCCGTTCGCGGATGAGAGCTTCGATGTCGTGGTGAGCAATCTCTGCCTGCACAACATCTACGACCAGCCGACGCGCAGGAAGGCACTGCATGAGATTGTGCGTGTACTGAAGCCGGGCGGGGTGGCCTTGATTTCCGACTACAAGCTCACGGGTGAGTATGCGGCGGAGTTCATGGAGATGGGATTGCGGGTGGAGAGACAGTGGGGAAGCTGGTTGACTACCTTTCCGCCTTTGCGCGTGGTGCGGGCTTATAAGGCAGGGTGAGGGACCGTGGTCTTGTACGGACCGTCGTGATGGTCCAAGCGAAATACGGGGATCCTTCGCTTCGCTCAGGATGACAGCGTCATAGAGACCGTCACCGCTACGTGGGAACTGGGCTACCCGTTCTTGCCTTCGAGCCAGCGGTGCAGCCAGCTGATGTGCAGGTTCAGGGCGACCGATGTGTAGCTGAGCATCTCGTGGCCTACGCGCTCGGCGGAGTCTACCTGGTCGATGTGGCCCAGGGGGGCGCGGGGGGAGGTGTAGACCTCCAGACCGGCGCGGCGGCACAGCAGCGCGATGCGGTAGAGATGCGTGCCGTCACTGACGACGACGATGTGGCGGAACCCGCTCTGCTGCGCGATGGCTGCAAGCCGCTGCACCTGCTGCTCGGTGTCGAAGGAGTTGGTTTCCGCGATGATGTGGCTAAGCGGTACACCGTTAGCCAGCAGGTAGTCGCGGCCCACGCCGCCTTCGGTCCTGCCGGAGTCTTT
>CAXSHQ010000189.1:0-5692 GCA_964236875.1 uncultured Acidobacteriaceae bacterium
GCCGACCTTCTTTTCGGCGCTCTTGTCGCTTTCGTTGTCGAGCTTGAGGCCGCCAGGATCGAATGTCGGCTTGGGGAAGGAAAGCTTCAGGCCTTCGATGGCATCGGCGAGGATGCCCGAGATAACCACGTTGCGGAACCATTTGTGGTCGGCCGGGATGACGAACCAAGGCGCGTGCTTGGGGCTGGCGCGCGCGAAGATCTCCTCGTAGGCCTCCATATATTTGGGCCAGAACTTGCGCTCGGAGAAGTCCGATGGGGAGAGCTTCCAGTGCTTGTCCGGGTCGTCGATGCGCGCCTGCAGGCGGCGGGTCTGCTCGTCGCGTGAGATATGGAGGAAGAACTTGAGGACGAGGACGTTGTTGTCGGCCAGGGTCTCTTCCCAGGCGTTGATATCGTCCAGGCGCCGGCTGGCGGTCTTCGCCGACAGGGCGCCGTGGACGACAGGCGAAAGCACATCCTCATAATGCGAGCGGTTGAAGATGCCGATCATGCCGCGCGGCGGCGTCTGCGCCTGGCAGCGCCACAGGAACTCGTGGCGGGCCTCCAGCGGAGTGGGCACCTTGAACGAAGCGACCTGGCAGCCCTGCGGATTGACGCCGGAGAAGATGTGGCGGATGGTGCCGTCCTTGCCGGCGGTGTCCATGCCCTGAAGAACGATGAGCAGAGCCTTCTCCTGCGAGGCGTAAAAGACGTCCTGAAGCTCGGCGAGGCGCTCACGATGCTTCTCAAGGATCGGTTTGGCGTCTGCGCTGTCCTTGATGCCGGGGTGGGCATCGGTAGAGAAATCAGAAAGCCGCACCTTGGACTTCGGCTTCACCAGGAAGTCGGATTTGTGCTTCATCGGTCACACCCTTCCAGGGGCCGTTCAGGAAATGGAAAAGCGACGGCTCAAGGAAGCCGCCGCTTGTTGAGGATGCCCGCGACTAAACCGGCTTGGTGGTCTCGTCCGGCTTGGGCGTGATGATGTGGGCTGTTTCGCCCGGCTTGGTGCTGGCGGTGGGCTCGTCAGTAATGCCCTTCATGCCGTCCTTGAAGCCGCGCAGGCCTTCCCCAAGACCTTTGCCAAGCTCGGGGAGCTTGCGGCCGCCGAAGAACAGAAGCGCTACCAGAAGAACGATTGCAATATGCCAGGGTGAGAATTCCATGATGTGTCTCCTCCCGTAGCCTGGGCTTCCGGACAACGGGCAACACCGTATTGTCGCACGGCTGGGCCGTGGTTGTGGTGCTCTCCCGTTAGATGCCGGGAGCCACAGCGGCGGGGGAAGCGACGGTGCAGCGCTGCCGCAAGGCGGGGTATATCCTTGGAGGTGACCGCTGCGGCGGCCGTGCGTCCTACTCATGGAGCCTGCGGCCGCTCGCGCCCCCAGCCCTGCACCCTGTAAGGACAACCGCCTTCGTGATCAAGTTTTCCCCTTCCTGCCGTTCCCGCCGCCGCCTCGCGGGTGCAACGCTTTCCGTCGCCTGCCTGCTGCTCAGCTTCGGCAGCGCGTCCTCGCAGTCCAGCAGCAGCAGCACGCAAACCGGTACCCAGACGCATGCGCCGGGAACGGCGCCGCTGAAGCCGGGCGTGCTCGGAAACCAGATTCCGGTGCCCACCGGGCCGGTCTACAACGACAAGTTCGAGATCTACGGCGGCCTGAGCTTCATGAACGGGCAGGCCGGCCAGAACCTGCCCAAGCGCTACAACATGGGCGGCGGCGAAGTGATGGCGACCTACTGGCTGGGCTCGGGCGCGGTGCGCAAGCTGGGCATCTCCGCGGATTACCGTCTGGAGCTGGGTACCACGCCGGTGATCAGCCCGTACTACAACCGTGTGCTGGTGTCGCAGAACATCGCCGCGGGCGGGGTGGAGTACCGCGGGCCGAAGAACCGCTACGCCGCGGTCGACTTCCATGCCTTGGCAGGCTTTGCGCGTGGCACCTTCGACAACGCGGTGAAGAACTACCCCGGCGGCAGCCCCGTGGCGGCCTGCCCGCAGCAGCAGAGCGGAACGCAACAGGGCAACCTGGGGCTTTATTGCAACAGCATCACACCCTGGGGAGCGGCCGGCGGCAGCATCGACTTCAACTATGCGCCGCGGATCGGTATCCGCCTTTCACCGGACATGATCTTCGAGCATTTCGGCTCGGAGACGCGTGAGTTCTTCTCGATCTCAGGCGGCGTTATGTACCGTTTCGGCAGCCGCTAGAGAGAGTCGTCACTGAAGCCGGCTTGATCAGCGCCCGGGAGGCTCCGCAGTGATGGGCGTTTGCGCCATGTCGAGGTCTATGCGCTCCCTTACGACTTCCAGATGGTCGCCGGCGTCGCGCATCTCGTAGACGCGTCCTCTCGCATTCCTGAACGGATGGTGCAGCACCAGGAGCAGGTGCCCATCGAAGCTGCGGAAGAGCATGCCATGGCCGCTGTCGTTGCGGATAAGCGGCGGTAGCTGCTCCCACGGCCCGCGGAGATCGCCGGTGCGGGAGCGCGCGACGGTCTGAATGTAGCCGCCCTTTCCGTAGCTTGACCAGAGCATAAGCAGATGGCCGTCGCGGGTGCGAAAGAGCTCCGGGCCATCGGTGACATAGCGCGTGTCGGCTTTGGACGGAGTCGCTTCAGCATCGAGCCATGGCGCGTCGGAAGCCTTGAAGAGGAAGAGAGGCGAGCCATCGGCAGCGGACAGGTCGTCCTTCAAGGGAACGGCTTCCATCGTGCCGTCGGTCTTCTGCACCCACTCGTGGGCGTAGACCATCCAGGGCTTCCCGTGCGGGTCGACGTAGAGCGTGCCGTCGAGTGTCATGAAGTCGGCCGGCGCGACCGGCGCATCGAGATGGACGAGTTGGAACGGCCCTTCGGGTTGATCGCTAACGGCGACCATTGTTCCGCGGCGGTGCGTCAGGCGCGGCACCGCAGGTGGCTCGTCCAGGTGCTTGCTTTCGTCGTGGATCGTGGTGAACAGGAGGTAGCGGCCGTGGAAGAGGTGCACCTCGGGCGCCCAGCCGCCGGCGTTGCCGAAAGCGTCAGGCGGGACGATGAAGACGATGACGGGCTTGGCCCAGTGCTGGAGGTCGGAACTCCGGTAGACCATGGTGCCCACGCCGGGTGTTCCGGAGAGGCGCGGGATGTTTGAGGTGTACAGGTAGTAGGTGTGGTCGGCTGCGTTGGCGAAGATGAAGGGGTCGTGCAGCGGCATGTCCGGCATGGTGAGACTGGCGGCAGCAAGCGGCGCAGGCGAGCTCTGCGCCTGCGCGCTGGGTGCAAGCAGCGCGAGGCAACACAGCACTTGCCCGAGCCGGAAAAGACAACGCCGCGCTGGTGAGAGCGCGGCGGTTGTGTTTATGAAGGCTTGCATCATCACATGACTTGCAGGAACTCGGGGCTGACCGGGTTCTCGTAAACGGAGTAGTCGCGCGTGACCACGGTGAGACCGCTGGGAGTGACGAAGTAGTTCTTCTTATCTTCGGCCGGATCGTAGCCGATCACGGTGCCGTCCGGGATGTGGACGTCGCGATCGATGATGGCATGGCGGATGCGGCAGTGCCGGCCTACATTGACGTGCGAAAAGATGATGCTGGAGTCGATGTCCGCGTAGCTGTTCACACGCACGTCCTGGGACAGCACCGAGTTGCGCACCACCGAGCCTGACACGATGGAGCCGGCTGAGACGATGGAGTTAATGGCCATACCCGTGCGCCCGGGCTCGCCGAAGACGAACTTGGCCGGCGGGTATTGATAGGGCCTGGTGCGCATGGGCCATGCTTTGTCGTAAAGGTTGAACGTGGGCTGCACAGAGGCGATGTCGAGGTTGGCCTCGTAGTAGGCCTCTAGCGTTCCCACATCGCGCCAGTAGAGCGCGTGCTGCTTGTTCTCATCCACGAAGTTGTAGGCCATCATGCGGTACTTGCCAAGCACATTGGGCAGGATGTTATGACCGAAATCGTGCTTGGAATCGGGGTCTTCGGCATCCCTCATGAGCTCAGGAATAAGCACGTCGGTGTTGAACATGTAGATGCCCATGGAAGCATCGACCATGTCCGGGTTGAAGGGCGAGCGGAGGTCGGTTTCCTTGGGCTTTTCGACGAAGCCGGTGACCTCGCCGTTGCGCGCTACTTCCACCACGCCGAACTGTGAAACTTCGCTTGGCTGGATGGGCAGGGTGGCGATGGTGATGTCCGCGCCGGACTCGCAGTGCTGCTGCTTCATCAGCGCGTAATTCATCTTGTAGATGTGGTCGCCGGAAAGGATGAGCACGTGCTTGGGCTCTTCCGCGCCGATGGAGTAGATGTTCTGGAAGACGGCGTCGGCAGTGCCCTGGTACCAGGACTTGGAGACGCGCTGCATGGGCGGCAGGATTTCGATGAACTCGCCCAACTCGCTGGCTACCGTGGTGCCCCAGCCTTCACGGATGTGCCGGTTCAGCGAGAGTGCCTTGTACTGGGTGAGGATGTAGACATGCCGCAGGTCGGAGTTGATGCAGTTGGAAAGCGTGATGTCGATGATCCGGTACTGGCCGGCGAACGGAACTGCGGGCTTGGCTCGATCGCGGGTGAGGGGAAAAAGCCGTTCTCCGGCACCGCCTGCGAGCAAAACACCTAGCGTGTCTCTCATGTTCTGTAACCTGCCTCAGGAGCAATTGCACTGCGTTATGACGCAAAAGTGGCCCATCGCGACGCCCGAGTCTAGCACGATGTTTTGTTCTTTGTAGCTCGCCCGGGCCCGAGCCCGACAGCGAACCTCGAGGCTGAAACACAAAGGCACAGCCGAAGCTGTGCCTTTGCCGAGGGTGTGTGCGGAACCGCCACGGGAACTTCAGGCGGGGCTTTCCTCGGTGGAGATGCGGAGAGATTTAAGGAAGGAAAGGTCGTTGCGCGTGAAAGAACCTTCGACGACCTCGTGCCCCGGATCGTCGGCCTTGTCGCCGGCTTCCTTGTCGTCTACCTCGTTCAGGCCGATGGTGGCCTCCAGCATGAGGAGGACGTCGAAGCCCTGCTCGCGGATCTCGCGGACGACGTCGGCAATGGCGTCGCTTTCGCTGACCGACTCGTGGATGGCTTCGCCCAGCTTCTGAATAAGATTCTTGACGTCTTGATTCAATGTCACCTCCCCGCGCTGCCCATCGCTTTTGTGCTGCCCACGCATTGGGTCTTCCCTGTACAGACAGTTGGACGTGAGCCAGGGAACGGCAGCTGCGGGGTCGTTTCCCCTACAGCTTACGACAGTGCAGCAGCGCGGCAAAGCCTGTGCAAAAAGCTGTGCCGCACCGAAGGAAAGAAAGGGGTGACCTATATCGCGACGTGGAGATTACGGACGTGCTACACGGTGGTGTGATGGTCGGCCCAGGCTTCTTCCAGTCGGTGCGCCAACTCCTGCACCGGCGCCACGCGCTTGGGACCCCAGACCAGAAACCCTGCTGCCGCGGCGCACAGGCCGCCTACCAACCACATTAAGCTCTTCATGAAAAGTTCTCCCGTTTTCGTGCCGAGGCTTGGGCTTCGGCAGAAGATGAGATGCAGCCGAAGCAGAACGCGTCCAACGCCAGTGACATGCGCGGCTGGGAACGGCCCGGTACACTGAAGGTCATGGACAAGGTGCGGTTCGGACGCGCGCTGGGATACGGCGCCCGGCACGCCGCCAGGACACTGGCGCAGGCGGCCAGGGCGGCATGCGCGCCTTCGCCGACGGAGCGCACCGCTGCGAGACCGGCCGCTGAG
>CAXSHQ010000189.1:5702-8859 GCA_964236875.1 uncultured Acidobacteriaceae bacterium
TCGAAGCGCATCGAACGGTCACAGAGGCCAAACAGCGTGTGGGCACACAGGCGGCGCAGGCCGGCCGTTCAGCGCTCGCGCCAGTGCGTCGAGCCGGAAGCGTGCTCTGGCTGGAGCTCACCGGGACCGTGTTCGCGCTGTTCGCCTTCTTCTTCGCGCAAGGCGCATGGAAGCTGCGGGGCGGCTACCTTGCGCCGTTCGGCTCCCACGAGGCGCACAAATCCTACCTCTACCTGCTGGTGCTGCTGGCGTTTGTGTACTTCGCGGTGAGCAGCTTTGTGCGCGCGCGCCGTCGTGGCAAACGCCCGTAAGAACACACCGCGAAGCACAGCGGATACACTCAGGAGGGCCGCATCGAGCGGCGCTACAAGGATCTGTCATGAGTGAGCTTCCTTCCGTTCTCGTGCCCTCGTCGCTGCGCCGCACCTCGCTGCACGGCACCCATCACAGCCACAAAGCGCGCATGGTCGACTTCGGCGGCTGGGACATGCCCGTGCAGTATGAAGGCCTGGTGGCCGAGCACACGGCCGTGCGCGAGCGCGTGGGGCTGTTCGATGTGTCGCACATGGGCGACATTCAGTTGCGTGGGCCGAACTCGCTGGCCGCCGTGCAGAAATTGCTGATGAACGATGCCAGCAAGCTGCAGACCGGGCAGGCGCACTACTCGGCCATGCTGTATCCGAACGGCACGTTCGTGGATGACGTGGTGCTCCATAAGTTGGGCGACAACGATTACCTGATCGTCATCAACGCGGGCACGCGAGAAGGACGTGAAGTGGGTGCGCTCGGTGATCGGCAACATGGGCGGGGTCCATGTAATGGATGTGAGCGACTACTACACGCAGCTTGCCATCCAGGGGCCGCGCGCCAAGGACACGCTGCAGAAGATGACTGGCGTGGACCTGAGCGCGATCAGGAACTATTGGTTCACCTGGGGCACCGTAGCCAAGTGCCACAACGTGCTGATCGCGCGCACCGGCTACACGGGCGAGGACGGCTTCGAGATTTACATTCCCAGTGACGAGCCGACCAGCGCGCGGGTGTGGGGCGAGGTGATGGAGGCCGGCGCGGAGTTCGGCATCGTGCCCTGCGGGCTGGGCTCGCGCAACACCCTGCGGCTGGAAGCGGCGATGGCGTTGTATGGGCATGAGATCTCCGACACGATCAATGTGCTTGAAGCCAACCTGGGCCGCTACTGCAAGCTGGATAAGGGTTCAGATTTCGTTGGGCGCGAGGCGCTGCAGAAGATTGCCGATGAGGGTGGCCCAGCACGCAAGCTGGTTGGGCTGGAGATGGTGGGGCGTGGCATTGGGCGCGATGGCTACGCGATCTACGCTGCCGCGACCTCTGGCACCCGAGGAGAGAAGATCGGTGAGATCACCTCGGGCTCGCCCGGACCGTTCGTGAAGAAGAACGTCGCGCTCGCGTATTTGCCGGTGGCGTACACGGCTGTTGGGACGGAGCTTGCGGTCGAGGTTCGCGGGCAGCTTGTGGCCGCAACCGTTGTTCCGACGCCGTTCTACAAGCGCCCCAAACTGGCAGCGACGCCCGTGATCACTGCACCGCTTTCGTAGTTTGCATCCCCTGAACACGCCGCTCGCCGGGCGAGCGTAAACTACTTTCATGGGCATTACCCGCGAACAAGCCCTCGACTGCTTCCACTCCGACGACCTGATCGGCATCGGCATGGAAGCCGATGGGGTGCGCCGCCGCCTGCATCCGGAAGGCGTGGTCAGCTACATCATCGACCGCAACATCAATTACACCAACTTCTGCACGGAGTACTGCACCTTCTGCGCCTTTTACCGGCCGCTGAAAGGCAAGCTCGCGAGCGAAGGCTACATCCTCGACTTCGACACGATCTATGACAAGATCCGCGAGACGGTCGAGATGGGCGGCACCGGTGTGCTGATGCAAGGGGGGATTCACCCGGACCTGAAGATCGACTGGTTCGAGCGGTTGTTCACGGGCATCAAGCAGCGCTTCCCGCAGATCTGGCTCCACTGCCTGAGCGCGAGCGAGATCTTGGCCATCGCGGAGTACAGCGAGATCGATCTGCAGACGACCATCGCGCGTTTGAGAGATGCTGGGCTGGACTCCATCCCCGGCGGCGGCGCGGAGATTCTGGATGACGAGGTGCGTGCGCGTATCGCCCGCCTGAAGTGCAGGACCGAAGACTGGGTGAGCGTGCACCGCACCGCACATGCGCTGGGCATGCGCACTACAGCAACCATGATGTTCGGTGTGGGCGAGACGTTCGAGCAGCGTGTGAACCATTTCGAAGTCGTGCGCAAGCTGCAGGAGGAGACCGGCGGCTTCACGGCGTTCATCCCCTGGAGCTTCCAGCCCGGCAATACGGCGCTGGGCGGCCGCGGCTGGGATGAGGCGACGTCCGTGGAGTACCTGAAGACGCTGGCGATCAGCCGCATGTACCTGGACAATATCGAGAACGTGCAGTCGAGCTGGGTGACGCAGGGCCTGAAGGTGCTGCAGATGGGCCTGCGCTTCGGCGGCAACGATGTGGGATCGGTGATGCTGGAGGAGAACGTGGTGCGCGCCGCCGGCACCAGCAACTGCACCACGGAAGAGGAGCTGCGGCGGATCATCCGCGATGCGGGCTTCAAGCCGGTGCAGCGGGATACGCTGTACCGGACGATGTTCTTGAACTGAACTACACCCGGCTGTGGCAGTTCATGAGGAGACCGGTCTCACTCACAACCCATGGCGAATCGGATCAGCTTTGCCAGCTCGCAGACTTTTGTGTGACTGAGTGCCCGTTGGCCCGGACGTGGAGGCAGCAAACTCTCCCTACGCACGGTGGCTACGTTGTCTGCCTGTGCTACGGATTCCGCGCTCAATCCTGTCTCGCCGGTTCGCAGCAGCAGATGCGCTGGGTGCAACAGGTGGATGGATGTTGAAAGTGGAATGACCATCACCGAGTTGGCTCGTGGATGCTGATTACGGCCATCGACGGAAACAATGACTACAGGCCTTCTGCCCTTTTCCGGTGGATCGGTTGGGAGGTTTGTCCACCAGATTTCCCCTTGTCGCGGCAAGCGAAGCTCAAGGCTCACGCCATCTCCGTCAAAGCCGCTTCACCGAGCTCTGCCCAGCCTGCTTCCTCTGCAAGCACGACGTCGCTGGCCGCATCGTAATA
>CAXSHQ010000190.1:0-6370 GCA_964236875.1 uncultured Acidobacteriaceae bacterium
CATGGAGGCTGAGAGAACAGGCAAGCCGATGGCGGCTGCCGGGGCCCGGTCGAGTACGGCACGACCGTCCTCCGCTTCGCCGCACCGCTCGCCTGGGATACCCAACGAGGGCTCCTGACGGATGAGGGCGCGGACAAGCTCGGCATCGTGGAGATGCTGCGCGCGCGCGAGCATGTGCATGGCGCGGTGAGCGACTTCCGCGTGGATGACCAGCAGATTGCGGTCTCGTTCCGCGCACCTGGGTACACGGCGGATGCGTTCCTGGATCGTGATTCGGGAAGGTACGACTTGACGGTGGTGCGCAACGGCTTTGTCGCAGTGGTGAACGACCTGCACAAAGGCCGCGATTCAGGCAAGGTCTGGAGCTTGTTGATCGATGCTTCGGCTGTGCTGCTGGTGCTGGTATCACTGACCGGTTTGGTGCTGATCTGGTTCATGCACAAGCGGCGAACACCTGGGCTGGTGATCGCTGCTTTGGCGACCGTGATTTCGGTCGGGTTGTGGTTCTTCTTTGTGAAGTAGGCTGACCCTCCCTCTCCTCCTCCTGCTGGCATGCTGTGTCTACTTTTCGAAGCGCTCTAGCGCCACCCGGCAGAAGGGGAGACGGAGCGTTGTGATGGGGGCTGTTAGTGGTACCTTCATCCCGTCCCACAAATCAGGTTGCGTATGCCCTGCACAAGGTTCGGTGACGCGGCAGGGTGAGGCTCCCCATGTGGCAAAGGGACGGTGAGGAACGGCATGGCACGATCCGAAAAAGGTGCAAGGCTTGAGCGTAGAGACTTTCTGAAGCTGGCAGGCGCCGCAACAGCCGCCACGCTGACGCCCGCGGCGTTTGCAGCAGGTGGTCGAGCCGTGATCGTTGCCGACCCGGCGAGCGAGGTGCTGAGGAGCGGGCCTGCGATGTGGGCGCTCGAGCGGCTGCGGCAGGCGGTGGCGGCCAAAGGAATGGTTTGTGAGATCGTGTCCTCCGCCGCCCGCGTGCGGGGCGCCACAAGGTGCATTGCCGTGGCGGAACCAGCTTCTCCGCTGATGCGCAGTTTTCCCGGCGACCCTCTGCCGAAGATGGCGGAGAGCGTGCGCATCGCGTCCGGGACCGTGGAGCGCGTGCCGGCGACCCTGGTGTGTGCCGCAGACACGCGGGGTTTTGTCTACGGGCTGCTGGAAATGGCCGAACGTGTGCAGTATGGCACCGATCCCTCGAACGCCCTGCATGCGGCGGCAAGTCTCACGGAAAGCCCGGCGAATGCGGTGCGTGGCGCCAGCCGCTACTTCTGCAGTGAGCTGGAGGATAAGGCATGGTTCTATGACAAGGAGTTCTGGCCGGGGTATCTGGACACACTGGCGGCGAGCCGTTTCAACCGGTTCACGCTTGCCTTCGGGCTGACGTATGACTTTCCGCGCGGAGTGACGAGCGACTACCTGCAATTCGTGTATCCGTACCTGGTGGAGGCGCCCGGGTACGAGCAGGTACGCGTACTGCAGCGAACGGCTCCCGATGGGACGCCCCTGAGCACGCCCGTGCCCGTGAGCAGGGAAGAGCGCGCCAGGAACCTCCAGGCGCTGAAGTTCATCGCGTCGCAAACGGCGCAGCGTGGCTTGCACTTCCAGCTCGGCATGTGGACCCATGCGTACGAATGGACGGACAGTCCGAATGCCTATCACCACATCGAAGGGCTGACACCGCAGACGCATGCGGCGTATTCCCGCGATGCCCTGGCGATCCTGCTGAAGGAATGCCCGGAGATCCAGGGCCTGACGATGCGGGTGCATGGGGAAAGCGGCATACCCGAGGGAAGTTATGACTTCTGGCGAACACTGTTCGAGGCCGTGACACATAGCGGGCGAACGATCGAGCTCGACATGCATGCCAAAGGCGTGGACCAGACGATAATCGACATCGCTGTGGCGACGGGCATGCCGGTGAAGCTGGGGGCTAAATACTCTGCCGAGCACCAGAGCCTGGGCTACCATCAGGCGGACATCCGCGAGCTGGAGAAGCCGAAAGCGGTCCTGCCCGGCAAGAAGGATGCGCTGTTCAGCCTGAGCAACGGGTCGCGTGTGTTCACACGCTACGGGTACGCGGATTTTCTGCATGAAGACACACCGTACAAGTTGCTGTTCCGGTTGTGGCCCGGCACGCAACGCCATCTGCTTTCCGCCGACCCGGCGACCATCGGCGGCTTTGCCCGCACGGCCAGCTTCTGCGGAGCGACGGGCCTTGACCTGATGGAGCCGCTGACGTTCAAGGGCCGCGAAGGCTCAGGACGGCCATGGGGACGGTGCGCTTACCTGGATGCCACACTGGCTCCAAAGCATGACTGGGAGAAATACGCGTACTACTACAGGCTGTGGGGGACGCCATCTCTACAACCCTGACGTCGATCCGGCGACGTGGCGGCGCTACCTGCAGGCAGAGTTTGGGCCGGTGGCCTCTGCCGTGGAAGCTTCGCTGGCGAACGCGAGCCGTGTGCTGGCACTGATGACCTCAGCGCATCTCGACTCGGCCAGCAATCGCAGCCTGTGGTACGAGATGGCGCCGAACATGCCGATTGTCGCAGGCAGCGAGGCCTCGCCCCATAGCGATACACCCGCGCCGAAGTGCTTTGGGATGGTGAGTCCACTGGACCCGCAGATGTTCTCCACGGTCGTGGAGTACGTGACAGCGCTTCTGCAGGGACGGCCGAGCGCGAAGTATTCGCCGGTGGAGGTGGCGCAGTGGATAGAAGACCTGACAGCCACCGCCAGCCGTGCCCTGGACGAGGCGCGCGGCCGGGCTGCTTCGCCGGGCTCGCTGCATTCTCCCGCTCTCCGGCGAGTGGAAGAAGACGTGCTGATCCAGATCGGCGTGGGTGAGTTCTTTGCCGCGAAGCTGCGCAGCGCGGCGCTTTACGAGGTGTTCACGCGCACGGGGGATGCCGAAGCGGGAAGGCTTGCGCTGGAGCGCTACCGTAAAGCGCGCGACACCTGGGCCAACATGGCGGAGCGCGCGAAGACCGTTTACCAGCCGGACGTCTCTTATGGAGAGATTCCGCAGAGGCGTGGGCACTGGATCGACCGTCTTCCCGCTATCGAGACAGATCTTTCGGCCATGCAGGCGAAGCTGCAAACGCGGCCGGAGGCGACGGGAGAGGCAGGACGCGCCCAGGCGGCGATCCGAGCGGTGACGGGGAAACCTGAACGGCCGGCGGTACGCTGCGTGCACTCCTCGCCGGAGAGTTTCCCCGCGGGCCGGGAGTTGGCGCTCTCACTTCAGGTGCCTGGAGCGGAGAAGCCGGATGCCGTACGGCTGCTTTACCGCCATGTGGACCAGGCGGAACGGTGGATGTCGGTCGCGATGACTGCGGAGGGCAGCGGATACCGCGGGGCGATTCCGGCCGCGTATGCCGGTTCGGCCTATTCGCTCGAGTACTACTTCGAGCTGCAACGCGGCGCAGCGGCATGGATGTTTCCCGGGTTCAACCCGACGCTTTCCAACCAGCCGTACTTCGCGATTTCGAAGCGGGCGTCCGCGTAGGGGAGTGTTCCGCTCTTCGCTGCGCTCAGGAGGACACCTCTCTGCACGAGAGGATATGTTCAATGGAGAACTGCTCCAGGGCAATGCGAAGATCCCGGCCGCTCCTCACCGCGCTCGGACCGACACCGGCTAGAGCCGTTCCCTCTCAGGTGTAGTCACAGCCTTCCACGGCATTGTCATCCTGAGCGAAGCGAAGGATCTGCTTTCGTTCGAAGCGTAACTACACCTGAAGGAGAACCGCTCTAGCCTTGCTTTGGCACAACAGGAAAGGCCGGGAGCGATCCCGGCCTTTCCTGTATTGGGTACTCGGAGTGAAGGAAACCGGGTGATTCCTAGTAGATGGTGAGTACGGCGGTGCCGGTGGTGGTGGCATAGGTTGAGTCCCCCACCTGCGTGCCGATAAGGGTGTACTGCCCGGGCGCCAGGGACGAAGGGTTGTAGCCGACCTCGCAATGTATATGGTTCAGCTTGGCCGCGCACGTTGTGCTGGTTCCGGCAGTGCTTCCGTTGACCTTGAGGGTGGTCGCACCCGTGGGCGTGGTGCCGCCATAGCCTACGTCGAAGGAGAAGGTGAAGGAAGTGGTACCGCGCGGAATGGTGGCAGCGACGACGTTGACGAGCAGGCCGGCAGTAGTCGAGCCGCCCACCCGGATCATCTGGGTTGCCGAGCTTGCCGCCAATTTGTTATCGGTGACGGCGATTCTGCCCGTCGTGGGACCACTCGACGTGGGCTGATAGGCGGCAACGTAGGTGCAGGTGGCGCCCTGAGACAACGTACCGGCGGATGAGCTGGATGTAAGTATCGGACAGGTGGACGTGTTGGACAGGATGAACCCGGAGGACACGCTGGCGTTCCCTCCCGAGCTTGGGATAGGGAAGGTGAGGTCGGCATTGCCGATGTTCTGGAGCGTGACGGTTTGAGAGGCGCTGGTGCCGCCCAGTACCGTGACAGGAAAGGACAGACTGGGGGTGTCTGCGTAGTCGATGAACTTGACGGCGGTGTTGGAAGTGTCTGCGATGAAGAGGTTGCCGGCGCTGCTTACGGCTAAGCCGGATGGGGCGTACAAGCCGGTGGCCAGGGTGCGTGTGGTGGAAGAGGACGAAACGAGTCCGGCACTCGCGAGGTACTCGGTGACGGTGCCCGCGCCCGAAGTACCCGCGCCCTGGGCGGCCACGTAGAGGTCGCCGGCGGCATCTGTGGTCAGGCCGGAGGGAAGTGTGAGGCCGGAGAGCAGCGTGGTCTTGGTGGATGAGTTGTAGGCGACCGGCAGCCTTACGACGGTTCCCAGGGAAGATTCGCTGATGTATCTGTAGCCGGCGGAGTCGACGGCGAATCCGGAAGGAGCGGTGAACGTCGTGACGAGGCCGCAGCTTCCCGAACTGAGTGTGCAGTAGATGAGGTACTTCGAGCTGTTATAAATCCCGGTGAAGTAGAGATAGGCCTGAGTCGGATCGAAGGCGACATAGATCGGCTGTGTGCCTGGCGTCAGAAAGGAGGCGTAGGCTACAGGGGCCGTACCCGGGGCGATCACACCGCTGCTGTTGATGCTGAGTCTCCACACGTATCCCTTGGCACCATCGCCTACGTAGACATTGCCGATGCCATCGATGGCAATTCCCTGGGGAGAGGTAAACCCGGTGAAGGTGTTGGTAGGGCTGGTGGGGTACACGCCGTTGGTGGGCACGAACTCTTTCACCGTACCCGCGACCGAATCGGTGACCCAGAGGTCGTTGGCGCCGTCCAGCGCCGTGCCGTAGGCAGAGAGGCCGGAAGCAAGCGTACTTATGGTCGGCGTGGCAGGCGAGAAGGTCACGTCGGGGCCGCTGCCGATTCCGTTCAAGAACCCGTAATAGTAGCTTCCAGCGGTACTGGTATAGAGCACCTCGGCTCCCTGCCGGTTTCCTGCTTTGGAAGGAGTGAAGGAGACGACGGTGGTACAGGAAGAACTCGCGGCGTAGGTGTACGGGTAGCCGTTTGTGTCGCAGCTCCCCGTGCCGAGATCCTGGAAGTCTGACCCAGTCGCGCCTAGCGTGTACACACCACCGCCCGTAACGGTCGTGGCCGAACTGAATGTCGTCGAGAAGGTAACCGTGCTGCTGGCGCCGACGCCCACGAAGGTAGTGGGAAATGTGGTGTATGGCTTGGGGGCCGAAGTGATGGCTCTCGACTTCAGGCTGGTTTCGATTCTGCCGAAACCGCCCGAAAAGCTCGATTCCGCATTGAGTGTAGCCGACACGCTATCTTGCTTCGGCGCCGCTGTGAGACCAGCAGGCGCTTGCTGCGCGGCGGCCTTGGCCGTCGCCAGTGCAGGGCCTTCCACTGCGCCGACCGCCAGGAATACAGTGGCTTCCTTCGCATTCGCCGGTTCCGCAACTTCGGAAGGGACAGCCTCTTGCGCAGTATGTTGCGTTGCCTCAGTCGGGAGGAGGACGGGCGTTTGCTGTGCGCAAACCGGCGCGGTGTGCGCGGCCAGGAGAAGTGCGAGCGCGGGTAGAAGGTCAAATTTGCGGTTCGTAATGAAAGCGAGTGGGCGAATGGAGCCGAGAATCGTTGTGCGTGACAAGGTGTCCTCCGGGATGCGGGTACAGAAAACGAGATGTGTGCCACATCGCGGATGTCACGCAGCACGGATATGCTGCCCGAGTGGATACGAGGCACTTGTTGCAAGGAGACTCTGCAGGTTCTGGGTACAACTAAAGTAGCACGAACCCAACTTGTCTTCACAGCGACGTGTCAGGAAAGCCGCACCACTGCCAATCTGCGAGCGCAGCAAAGGCCGGGATCGCTCCCGGCCTTTGTGTAGGTGCGAGTTGATGAAGCGTTTAGGCGGGGACGCCGGCGGCTTCGATCTCCTT
>CAXSHQ010000190.1:6380-8785 GCA_964236875.1 uncultured Acidobacteriaceae bacterium
GCTATCGCTTCATCGCCTTCGCCAGCATGGCCATCGCGCTCCTTGGCTTCCTTGAGCTCGGCCATTTGCTGACGCTTGAGGTCGGCGGTGTTCTGGCCCAGCTCGGCGGCTAGCTTTTCGGTGGTGAAGGCTTCGATCACATCGCCCTGCTTGATGTCCTTGTAGCCGGCGAGGTCGATACCGCACTCGACGCCCTGGCGTACTTCGGAGACATCTTCCTTGACGCGCTTGAGCGAGGAAATCCTGCCCTTCCAGACCTCCGTGCCGTCGCGCAGGACGCGGACCTGATTGTCGCGCTTGATGATGCCGTCTCGCACCGTGCAGCCAGCGATCTGGCCGACCTTGGTGATCTTGAAGACCTGCAGCACTTCGGCACGGCCCGCGTAGACCTCCTTGTAGACCGCGTCCAGCATGCCGAACATGGCCTTGGTGATCTCGTCCTGGAGTTCGTAGATGATGGAGTGAAGACGGATTTCGATCTTCTCCTGATCGGCGAGTTCCTGGGACTTGCGCTCGGGACGGACGTTGAAGCCGATGACCACGGCGTTGGACGCCGAAGCCAGCAGGATGTCCGACTCGTTGATGGCGCCGACGCCGGAGTGCAGAACGCGGACGCGCACCTTTTCGGTGGACATACGGCTGAGCGAGTCGGCGAGCACTTCGATCGAGCCCTGCACGTCGCCTTTGAGGATGAGGTTGAGGTCCTTGATGCCGGCTTGCTTGATCTGCTCGGCGAGGCCTTCGAGAGAAACGCGGGAGCTCTTGGCAAGCTGAGCTTCGCGCTCCTTCATGGAGCGGTATTTGGCGATTTCCTTGGCGCGGTCGCGGTCGGCCATGACGAGGAAGGTGTCGCCCGCGTCAGGGATGGACTCCAGGCCGAGGATTTCGACCGGGGTGGACGGACCGGCTTCGGTGATGGCCAGACCGCGGTCATTGAACATGGCGCGGACCTTGCCGAAGGTGTTGCCGACGATGTAGCTGTCGCCCGTTCTCAGGGTCCCGTTCTGGACGAGGATCGAGGCGACGGCGCCGCGGCCACGGTCGAGCTTGGCTTCGATGACGGTGCCGATGGCAGGCCGATCAGGCTGG
The DNA here is from genome assembly GCA_964236875.1 of uncultured Acidobacteriaceae bacterium. Taxonomy (GTDB): domain Bacteria; phylum Acidobacteriota; class Terriglobia; order Terriglobales; family Acidobacteriaceae; genus Granulicella. The sequence goes on from CAXSHQ010000190.1 coordinate 7,470, forward strand.
GACTTTTGTTCGTTGGTGTCGGCGACGAGGCAGATCATTTCCTCAAGGCTGTCGAGGTTGAGGTGCTTCTTGGCCGAGACTTCGACGAACTCGGTGTCGCCTCCCATGGAGGTGGCCTGCACGCCGCGGGTGGCGAGCTGGGTCATGACGCGCTGGGGGTCGGCCTCGGGCTTGTCGATCTTGTTGACCGCGACGATGATGGGCACCTTGGCGGCCTTGGCGTGATCGATGGCCTCGAGGGTCTGGGGCATGACGCCGTCGTCGGCGGCGACCACGATCACGACGATGTCTGTGACCTTGGCGCCGCGGGCGCGCATGCGGGTGAAGGCCTCGTGGCCGGGGGTATCAAGGAAGACGATCTCGCGGCCGAAGGCGGGGGAATCGGGCTTGGTAATGCGGACCTTGTAGGCGCCGATGTGCTGGGTGATGCCGCCGGCCTCGCCGCCAGCGACGTCGACCTTGTCGGTGGCAGTGGAGCGGATGGCGTCGAGCAGCGAGGTCTTGCCGTGATCGACGTGGCCCATGACGGTGACGACGGGCGAACGCGTGATCTCGACGAGGCCTTCGGTGTTCTCGATAAGGCCTTCGATGGCTTCGTTTTCGAGCTGCTCTTCGACCGTGATGACCTGAGCGTCGGCGCCGAACTGGCGGGCGACATCCTTGACGAGCTCGGCGTCGAGTGTCTGGTTGACGGTGACCATGACGCCGCGCATGAGCAGCGTGGCGATGAGGTCCTTACCGCGGACACCCAGCTTCTCGGCGAGGTCCTTGACGGAGATGCCCTCGGTCACCGTGATGTTCTTGGTGATGGGCAGCTCGCCCATGGGGATTTGCGGCTGGCCCCCGAAGCGGGGCACGCTGTAGCCCTTGAGTGCGACTTCCTTGTCCTTGGTGTAGCGCGGACCGCCGCGGCCACGCTGGGCGGGACGCGCGGGGCGACCACCGGCGGGGGCTCCGCCTTCAGGCGGCGGGAGCATGCCGGGCGCGCCGGGGCGCCCGGGGAATCCGGGACGCGCGCCGAAGCCAGGGCGGGCACCGAAGCCGGGGCGGGCACCGGGGCCGCCAGGACCCCCTGGGCCTCCGGGACCGCCCGGGAAGGTGCGGGTGGGGTGCATGGGCCGGCGTGCGCCGGGAGCACCCGGGCCTCCGGCTGGGGCGCCAGGACCACCGGGGCCGGGACGCTGGTAGCCTCCAGGGCCGCCAGGCCCACCCGGACCGCCGGGGCGGGGACGCTCGAAGATGGGACGGCGCGCCGACTGCGCGGCTCCGGGGGCCGCGGTGTAGGTGGGGCGCGGACCGGTTTGCGGCATGATGAC
>CAXSHQ010000191.1:0-2027 GCA_964236875.1 uncultured Acidobacteriaceae bacterium
AGCTGACTTGTTGGTATTTGCCCTCGAAGAGGGCTAATAGCGGCAGCCTCCCCGTCGGCGCAGGACGGAACAGATTCTCTGCAAGGATCAGGTAGAGGGTTCTCGTTTCAAGTGTTCTCTGCCCCACGTACACAGAACATCCAACACCGGAACCAACGTCAGTCCGTATGGCGTTAGCGAGTACCGCACTCGCAGCGGCAATCCTTGCTCCTGATGACGTTCCAGAATCCCAGCCCCTGTCATCTCCCGCAGATGACGGAGAAGCATCCGCTCCGTAATTTCAGGAATACTCTTCCGCAGTTCGTTGGTCCGCATCGGCCCGTCCAGCAGTCGCCACAGGATTGTGCCCTTCCATCGCCCGTCGATGACGCTTAGCGTCACATCGATGGGGCATGGTGAGATCTCCTTCTTTGAGACGCCCATAGATCACTCCGACTGACAATTTTGTCAGTGCTGCTTTTTGCATCAGTGCTTCATTCGAAGACGTCTTTAGCGAAGAGTCAATAGGAGTCCCTTATGCACTTGTTCAGCATGGCCACCCTCTTCGTCGTTCTTACTCTGGTTGGCGTCGAGTTTTCGGTATCTGCCTTTGTGAACCCGGCCGCGTGGCGGCTCGAACCCGAATCGCAACTGAAGATGCTAAGCCGTCTTGCTCTCGTGCTTGGAAAGGTGATGCCGGTCTGGTACCCGGTCTCTACCCTGCTTCTCGGCATCCAGACCTGGCTCTATTGGCACACGCCGGGCCGCGCCATCCTGCTGACAGCGGCTGCAATCTGGGCTCTTACGTCGGTGGCATCGATCTTTGTCCTGGTTCCACTCAACAGTCGTGTGGCGGAAGGTGCTGCCGATTGGCAGCGGAGCAGCCGCATTTGGGACCGGAGACATCGAGTGCGCATAGCCGCTCTCGCCACCGCAGCTGTCATGCTCATTTACGTTATCGTCCGCTGAGGGAGGCTCGATCCAGAACAGTATCGAGAGACGTATCTTGGTAGCGACTGCCCGGATCGCTTCCAACAAGCCGACCTATCGTTACTCAATGTGCTCTTGTCGTGGGGCTGCTCTTTCAAGCCAACAGTATCTGGTCAGATCCCGGTGCTAATCAGTAGACTGCTTCACAGTTCTGCGGAGACAAAATGAAACACCACATCTTGTGTTTGCTTCTTTCCGCTTCCTGCGCCATGGTACAAGCGCAAACGGCGGGCAATAACAATCTTTCCGAACACGAACGCGACTTGGCGCGCGAGTACGACCGCAACACGAAATACCACAATAATGCCGACGATCAGCTCAAGATCGACACCAATGCATTGGCAGCAAAGATTCTTGCGGGCTTCAACCCGCCGGCGAAATATGAAGCGTTCAAGCCGGAGATGTCTGCCGCCACCGAGCGGGCATGGGCCGAACACGACAAGCTGTTGGCTCAGTACAAAGCAGGGGATGCGGAAGCAGGTTTCCAGGCCGGCATGTCGGCCTACGTGGGCCGGCCTCTGAGTGTCAATAAAGAAGGCGCGTACAAGATCTGGTCATCGGTGGCAGACCGAAACGTAAAGGCCCGTTACTGGGCTGGACGCATGCTTTATGAGGGCGACGGCACTCCGGCGGACGAGTCGCGCGGCCTGGCGCTCATGGAGAGTGCGAAGGCGGCAGGGAACGCAGATGCTGCTGCCTATCTGAACGCTCGAAGCCGCACTCGCAGCCACATCGGCGAGTTCCCACCGATGTTTGCGCAAATCCCGACTGTATTTGCCACCCACCGCGAGATCTGGGTGCCCCATGACGCGAAGCGAGAGAAGTATGTTGCCGATGCGGCGAAGCGAGCGGAAGAACACGCAAAAAAGGCGAGCTCATCTGATTACGTGTTTGCCGGGCAAAAGTACCTTTATGGAATAGGCGCTCCGCAGGATCTCCAACGAGCCCAGGCGTACCTTGCGACGGCCTGGGAGATGAATCCCACCGAATACAACACCTATCCAGAGGAACAACTGGTGTGGCTGAAACTGCTGGAAGCGGACAAGAATGGGACGGTT
>CAXSHQ010000191.1:2037-3720 GCA_964236875.1 uncultured Acidobacteriaceae bacterium
GAGGGCTCGCGGTAGACCCAGGCGCCGCCCACCCGCTCCGGCCGCGCCGCCAATTCGTCGGTCCATTCGGAGAGTTCGCGAGTCTCCTGCGCGGAGAAGAAGCCGGGCGCGTTTGTTGCACAACTGAAAAAGTATTGCAAGGGTGAGTGTGGCTCTGCCGAGAATAGGTACCTGCAAGCGATGGCCGATAGCCTGGAGCATGACGCCGCGCGGCAACGGTATGACCTCATTCAAGCAATTGAGCAGCAACCTCAACCGGGAGATGCAAAGTTGCCGGAAGAAGCATTCGTTGCATTGGCAGTCATGCAGCTTACGGGCGAGGGTGGACCTGTGGATGAGGCTTCCGGTCTGCAGAATCTGCGCCGTGCAGCGAATAATGCACATGCGCAATATGTGCTGGCGCGATTGTCAGGCGAAGGAACGCACGGAGTACAAAAGGATCCGGCCACTGCACAGACCCTCATGGCCGCCGCTGCCCGTGGCGGTCAGCGTGATGCCATCGCTGCTCTCAACAGCAGCGATAAGACAGCGGTGGACCAGCATCTCAATCGATGACAACGGAATGGTAGGGTCCATGTAGGTCTGTTGTCGAGTGCCAACAAAGCCCTTGAAATTGCCCCGAACAGTAGGGTCTTTCAAGAGATGTGGACACCTACGGCTCACAACACGTTGTGGCTGTGTGCAAGGACAGAAGATTCACTCCACGATCAAAAAACGTTGGTACCGACAAACGCGTATTTCGGTAGAACCCTGCGGTGCCTCCAGCTCGCAAGTTTCCGTAGCATTTTCGTTGAAGCTCCAGCAAGCCACCCCGGCTGCGCCGAATCCATTCAGCCGCGACACGAATCCACTCCTCAGGTGGTGCTATTCTGCACTGCTGACCCCATGCCTGAACAACGAGCCCGACAGCATCACCGTGACCGCGTCGCCAGGACCTTTACGGAGGAGATCACCGCCATGCTGGAAGGCGAGCTCTCCGACCCGCGCATCGCGCCCTGTTATGTCTCAGACGTCGTGCTCGCGCCCGGCGGCAAGTCGTGCCGGGTCTTCATCGCCGTCCACGGCGGCGAAAAGGAAGAACAGGACACCCTCGCCGGGCTGATGACTGCCCGCGGCTTTATCCGGACCGAGATCCGCGACCGCATGGGCGTGCGCCACGTCCCGGAGCTCACCTTCGCCATCGACCGCTCCGAGAAAATGTCCGCCCGCATGGACGAGCTGCTCGGCCGCATGGCCAAGGGTCAGCAAAAGCTCGCACGCCGTCTTGCCGCCCGCGAAGCGCCTGCGGCCGGCGCACAGGCCGCAAACACCGCGCCGGAGCCGCAGTCGTGAGCGAACACCGGCCCGTCCACCTGCCAAGCCTCTCATGAACGAAGCCGCCCCCAGCTCCACATCCAAACCGGCGCAGCTGCTCGCCTTGCTGCGCGAGCGTGAGCACTTCCTGCTCACCTCGCACGCGCGCCCCGACGGCGACGCCATCGGTTCCTCGCTCGGCCTCATGCATCTGCTGGACGCCATGGGCAAGCGCGTCGAGGTGGCCTTCGCCGACCCGATCCCCAGCGCCTTCCGCTCGCTCCCGGGCGCCGGGCGCATCCAGTTCGCCCTCTCGCCCGCCGTACCAGATGCCGCCATCGTGCTGGAGTGCGACAGCATTGCGCGCACCGGCTTCCCGGTTATCCCCGC